>DASXKD010000159.1:0-15380 GCA_036497045.1 Streptosporangiaceae bacterium
CATCGCCGACAAGCCACTGCCCGGCCATGACACCGCGCGCGTCGAGTACCGGCCGGTCGGCCCGGTGCTCGGCGTGATGCCGTGGAACTACCCGTATTCCCAGGTGGCCAGGTTCGCCGCGCCCAACCTGATCGTCGGCAACACCGTCATACTCAAGCACGCAGAAAACTGCCCGACCTCGGCCCTGGCGATCGCGCAGATCATGAAGGACGCGGGCGTGCCGGACCGCGTGTACATCAACCTCTTCGCGACCCACGAGCAGGTCGCGGCGATGATCGCCGACCCCCGGCTGCACGGCGTGTCGCTGACCGGCTCCGAGCGGGCCGGCGCCGTGGTCGCCGAGACGGCCGGCCGCAACCTGAAGAAGGTCGTCCTTGAGCTTGGTGGCTCCGACCCCTACATCATCCTCGACACCGGCGACGTCGAGGACGCGGCTAAGACCGCCTGGGTCACCCGGATGGAGAACGTCGGCCAGGCCTGCAACTCCAACAAGCGGATGATCGTCATGGACGACATCTACGACGACTTCGTGGCCGCCCTGGTCAAGCGGGCCACCGCGATGTCACCGCGCCAGCCGGGCGATGACTCCCCGCGCTCCTACAGCCCGATGGTCTCCCGTAAGGCAGCGGAGAACCTCCTCGCCCAGGTGCAGGACGCGGTATCGAAGGGCGCCACGCTGCATGTCGGCGGCACGCTCGACGGCGGTGAGGGCGCTTACTTCGCCCCGGCCGTGCTCACCGGCGTGACCCCGGAAATGCGGGCCTACCGCGAGGAGCTGTTCGGCCCGGTCGCCGTCGTCTACAAGGTCAGCACCGACGACGAGGCGGTCCAGCTCGCCAACGTGGTGGACTTCGGCCTTGGCGGCGCGGTCTGGTCGACCGACGAGGAGCGGGCAATCAAGGTCGCCGAGCAGTTGGAGGTCGGCATGGCCAACGTAAACACCCCGGCAGGCGAGGGCGCGGACCTGCCGTTCGGCGGCACCAAGCGCTCCGGCTTTGGCCGCGAGCTAGGCCCCCTCGGCATCGACGAATTCGTCAACAAGCGCCTCTTTTACGTCGAGAAGTAGCGTTTGACGAGTAACGCCCCCGTGTCGCCCCCGGCAGGACACTCCCAGTGGCCCGCGGTGCGGCACCCGCTCGGCTCGCGTCGCGTTGATGAGGGCTTAACGAAAACCCGCCGGGCAGTGCCCGGAGACGGGAGGACCTGGTGGGGGCAGAGCCGGAGCGTCAGTTGGCTGACCCGCCGGCCACCTGGCAGGAGCACTGGTTCGACCACCGGCAGTTGCTCCGGCTCTACCACAGCGATGAGCACTGCGCGATCTACGTGGATCCCGACGTGCGCCGGGCTGAGGTCCGCTGGCTGCCCCAGTTCATCAATGTGACCTGGCAGTACTCCAAGGCAACCTACGGCGACGCGTTCGGGTTCGATCCGCGCATCTACTCCATCCACCACGCCGGGCGGCACGGCGGCGGTCACGCGGGCTACTACGTCAGCCCGGTCCACGACTACCACAACGTCAGCGACTGCGGGCTGGGCACCTGGCGGGAGGGCAACACCCTCGCTCGCGAGCTGCCCGCCCATGAAATCGGGCATTCGGTGGAGAGCGCCAACAACGGCGCCCACGGCTCGCCGGCGTATGAGATCTGGGGCGACAGCAAGTGGGCCGAGTTCTACATCTATGACCTGTACACCGCGCTGGGCATGGATCGCGAGGCCAAGGGCGTCTACCGCCGGTTCACCGGCAACACCGACGATTTCCCTCGCCGGGGGACCCGCTGGTTCCGCGACTGGTTCTACCCGCTATGGCGGGACTGCGGGCGGGCGGAGGTCATGAACAGGTTCTTCCGGGAGCTGGCCCGGCACTTCCCGCGCGACTGCGGCGGCACCTACACGCGGCGGATGAACTGGGGCGAGTACGTCCACTTCACCAGCGGAGCCGCGGCTGCCGACATGAGCGGCCTGGCCGCCCGTGCTTTCGGCTGGCCCCGCGAGTGGGCCGGCCAACTGGAGCACGCCCACGCGCAGTTCCCCGGCATCACGTACTGAAATACCGGGCCGTGCTACCGGGCCGTGGCCAATCGAGCGACTTCGCCGGAACGGGCCGCGCGCTGCGCTGCGGCTCGATCCGCGGCTGGGAGCACGTCGCCCGGCCGGGTGCGTGGGTTTATGACCAGGTGGCGGTTCCCGGATCCCACCGATGTCCGGATGCGGTGTCCTGGCAAGGACTTGCCCGCCCCTGGCCCGTGGGGGGACTATGCGTGCAGAGGCTGCCTGGAGGCACGGTGTCGGGAATGACGTGGCGCGGCCGGTTTCTCGCCGGTCCGCCGTGGCCGTCGGCGGCCGCGCCGCCGCGCGCGCCGGCCCGTGGCCGGTGGCGCCGTCGGCCGGCCGCGCGGTGACCGGTGCCGGGCAGCCGTTCGCTGTGGCGCTGGCACTGGCCGCCAGCGTCTGTTTCGCCGTCGCCGCGGTGACCCAGCAGCGGGCCGCCGCGCGGCTGCCGTCGCAACGGGCGTTCGACCCGGCGGTGCTGCTGCGGCTGATCCGCCGGCCGGCCTGGCTGGCCGGCTTGGCCGCGGTCATCGCCGGCTTCGTGCTGCAGGCCGCGGCGCTGGGCCTGGGCCGGCTGGTGGTGATCGAGCCGGTGCTGGCCACCAGCCTGCTGTTCGCGCTGGCTCTGGCCGCCCGGCGGGACCGGCGTCGGCTGCGCCGCGCCGAATGGGCCGCCGCGCTGGCCGTGGTCGCCGGGCTGGCGGTCTTCCTGGCGGCCGGCCAGCCCGCAGGCGGCCAGCGCACCGCGGGGGCGGCGGCGCTGGGACTGGCCGCGGTGGCCGCGGCCGTCCTGGTTGCCGCCTGCACGGCGCTGGCCGGCCGCTTTCCTGCCCCGCGCCGGGCCCTGCTGTTCGGCATCGGCGGCGGCGTGGCCGCCGGGGTGACTGACGCGCTGGTCAAATCGGTGGCGGTGGTCGCCGCCGGTCATGTGCTGTCACTGGCCGCTGATGTCCGGCCCTACCTGTTGATCGCCGTCGGCCTGCTGGCCTTCACGATCCAGCAGAACGGCTACCGCGCCGCCGGGCTGGCGGCGTTCCTCCCCGCATTCGCGGTCATGGAGCCGGTGTGCGGGGCGCTGTTCGGCCTGATCATCTATCACGAGCGGCTGAGCGGCCGGCCGGCCCAGATCGCCGTGGAACTGGTCGCATGCGGGGCAGCCACGTGGGGCATCGCCCGGCTCGCCGGGTCGGGGCTGGCCAGCGGCGCCCAGTCGGCCGCGCCCGTCCCGGCCGCCGGCCAGACCGAGCCGGCGCGGTTACTGGACGGATGATCAGCGGCCGCCGGCCGAGCGCGCGCTACGCCAGCTGACGATCCGCCGCGCCAGGATCCGTATCCATGCCGCATCCCATCCTGTGCCGAAGCTCTCGCCGCCCTCCTCGTACAATTCGGCGCGGCCGCGGACCACGAGCCCGCGCAGGGCGCGCTGCTGGGGGTGCTCTGTCATGGCTCGGTCCTTTCGCCGGGCTCACCGGTCAGCATGCGCGGTGGCTTCAGCGGCCTGTTGGCGAACCTTGGTCAGCGGATCTTGGCCGGCGGCCGGTGGCGGGCGCGGGGCAGCGGGCTGGGGTGGCATGCCAGGGCGGTCCAGCTGAGAAGGGCGAGCACGGTGATGGTCTCGATGGCCAGCGACTGCACCACGTAGGACGCGGAGATGGATTCCCGGAAGCCGAACAGGCCCACGGTGAGGCTGATGATCAGGGCGCCGAGCGTGGCGGCGGTGTAGCCGGCCGCCAGCAGCCCGGCCAGCGGCCGGGGCCACGCCAGCAGGACGGCGGCGAGGAGGAACCCGGCCACGGCGTCGAGCAGGAACAAGGGCCCGTTGGTGGGGATCTGCCGGTATCCCTCGAGCCACAGGTGCAGGTGGAGGTACCCGATCCAGGCCAGCAGCGCGGCGCAGCTCAGGCGCAGCAGCAGGGTGGCGGCCCGGCGGCGGCCGGCCACGGGTGCCTGGGAGGTAGGCGGCGTGGTGAGTCGGCGCAGCCGTGCGGTGGTTGATGCAGTCATGGTCGTGTCCTTTCGAGGTCTGGGGCTGGGTTGCTGGGCGGCCCGCTGCAGCGGGCGCAGGTGCGGGCCGCGCGGGGCCGGGTGCGTGCATGCGGGGATGTGGTCACCGGACGAGGTAGGCGCTCACCGCCTGGGATAGCAGCGGGCGGGCCTGGGCCCAGGTGGCGGCCGGGGCGGCGGCGACGATGACGCTGGCGCTGGTGTGTCCCTGGACCAGGCAGGCGATCTCCAGGTAGTGGTGGGCGCCGATCCGGGTGTGGTAGTCGTCGATGACGCAGGATCCGGTGCCGCCGCGGAACTGGACGCCGTGGGCGGCGGCGTCTTGGTGCGCCGAGGCCGCGTCGTCGGCGCGCAGCAGTGTCAGCCGGAATGCGGCCCAGTTGCGCAGGGTCTCGGTGCCTTGCCGGGGGGTGGCGTTGAGGTAGAGCTGGAACGCGCCGCCTGGGCTGCGCCGGGCGGCCGATACCGCGACCTTGTCACCGGCGAGGGGCCGCAGCGACGGCGGGTAGGACAGCACGGCAGTCCCGCCCGGCAGCGTGACGTGCCGCCAGCTGGCCGGTGCCGCCGCGGGGTGGAGCAGGGGAAACTCCCCGCCTGGTGAGGGCCCGCGCAGGGTGAACGCGACCACTGTGATGGTGATGATGGCCATGGCAGCGACTGCGGCCAGTGCCTGCCAGCCGCGCTGCGTGATACGAGTGGTCACCTTGGTCTCCTGTCTTTGTTCCGGTCCCGCCGGTGACTCTGTACCGGCGGGACCGTGGCTGCGCCCATGGCGTGCGTGAGCGCGGGCTAGATGTTGCCGTCGCCGTCGCTGGGGCCGCCGTTGTTGTCGGCGTCCTGGTCACCGCCGTTGCCCTGCGGGATGGGATTGGCGGGCGGGGCGGGGGCCGTGCTGGCCGGCGGCGCGGGCGGTGTGGCGGCCACGGGGTGCGCCGGCCGGGGATGATGGTGATGATGGTGCTCCACGGCGGCCGGCGGCGGCGCGGCGGGCGCCGTGGCGGCTGGTTTCGGGTTCGCAGCGGCGTGGTGCGCTGCTGCGGTGGTACCACAGCCCGCGGCCAGCACCGCGAGCAGCGCGAACCCAGTTGCCGATCGGGTGAGGGTGAACGACATGACTTGTCCTTCCGGTTTGTGCTGGTGGGAGTGGCGGTCGCCGCGCCTACACATCTGGCACGCCCCGCTGGTGGGGCGCGGTTCAGCGCTACCGCTGCATGTTTGCTACGGGTTTTCTGTAGGTTTGCTGAAGGATCGGTGACGGCACCGGCGGCATGAGTCGCTTGCGTGCGGCACCGCGGCGGCCCGGCGCTGGGACCTGGGTGCCGGGGTGGTCAGGCAGGGCCGGTGCTTGCTGCCGGGCTGGACGGCCCCCGGAGGTGAATGCGGCTTCCGGGAACAGGCCCGGTGATGTGCGTCGTTAGGTGCGTTCCTGCCCGTCTGCCGACGCTCTGCCGTTACGGCGGTCAGCCCCGGGACGGGCCGACGAGCACGGTCTCGCCTGCGGCGGACGGCCAGCGTGCATGCTGTCCTCGGGTCTCAGGTCAGTGCTGCGTAGGCTGCGGCCTGGATGTCGCGGTGGACCTGCGGTGGGTCCGGGTTTTCGAACATGCGCTGGGTGAGCACGATGACGGTCAGGTCCCGGGACGGATCGACCAGCCAGGACGTGCCCAGCCCGCCGTCCCAGCCGAACGCGCCGCTGTCGTAGACCGCCTGGCAGAATCCCCAGGAGCGGCCGTGGAAGAACCCTGGCAGAAGGCCCCCGCGGGCCTTCTGCGCCGGGGTCAGCTGGTCGGTGGTCATGGCCCGCACCGCGTCGGCCGGCAGTACCGGCGCCCCGCCGCGCAGCAGCATCCGGGCGAAGACGAGCAGGTCGTCAGCGGTGGACACCAGCCCGGCCGCCCCGTCACCGAACTGCGGCGGGCGGCTCCACTTGCCACCGGGCTCATCCCGCACCACCAGCCCGCCGGTGGCGGGCTGGTAGGCCGTCGCCAGGCGGTGGGTATCCGCGGCCCAGAATCCGGTGTCGGGCATGCCGAGCGGCTCGAAGACGCGCGTTCTGAGCACCTCGCTGAACGGCTGCGCGGTCGCCCGCGCCACCAGCACGCCCAGCACCTGGGCGCCGGTGTTATACATCCAGCGCTCGCCGGGCTGGGCGAGCAGCGGCAGGCTGCCCAGGGCCGCGATCCAGGTGTCTGGGTCCGGCGGCATGGGCGGATCGGGCGGGCCGATCGTCGCCAGCCGCAGCTCACGGGTGGCCGCCACGACCGGCCACGGCGTGGGCGCGGCGAACATCTCGCCCACCATGCCGAAACCGAACGTGAACGTCAGCAGGTCACGGACAGTGATCGAACGGGCCGCCGGCACGGTGTCATCCAGCGGGCCATCCATCGACCGCAGCACCCGGCGGCCGGCCAGCTCGGGCAGCAGCCGGTGCACCGGCTCGTCGAGCTTGATCAGCCCCTCGGCGGCCACCGCGAGCGTGACCGCCGCGGTGATGGGCTTGGTCGTCGAGGCGATCCGGAAGATCGAATCACGGGTCACCGGGGGCCCGCCCACCGCCAGCCTTCCCAGCGCCTCGACATGCACCTGGCCACCGCGGGCCACCAGCGCGACCAGGCCCGGGACCTTCTCATCGCCCACATGACGCTCGGCCGCCGCGTGCAGCCCTTTCAGTCCTGCCACCGTCAGTCCGGCCGCCGCACCCATCACCTAGCCTCCTCGCCCGCACCAGCGCCGCCCACACGCCGCCTCAATTATCACGACATCACCGCAACAGGAAAATCATCGGCACCGCCCCGACACCACAAAGACCACGCGCTCGCGCCGAACGGCGCGGAGGCGCGCTGTCCTTCGCTGGGAGCGTTGCCGCGCTCAGCGACCGATGGTGAACGGCCGGTTGGCGGCTGCTGACGGAGCGGTGGCAATGCCGGCCAGGCTTGACGGCTTTCCGCGGCGGGCTGGTTTGGGCGTGACGTGCTTCCAGGGGCCGGACCTGTCTCGCGCTCGCCGGTCCGCCAGCCCGGAGGGGGTATCAGGCGCTGGGCACCGTGCCGATGACCCAGCCGAACTCCGAGACGATCCGCACGCCCAGGCCCTCGGCATACAGCGGGCGCAGCGCTTCGCGCATGGCCTCGGCGAACCGGTCCTGCCCCACGTGGTGCAGGGCGGGCCATGATGGCCCGGCCGCCGCCAGCGCCCGGACCGCCAGGTCGAGGTCGGGGAACTCGTTGATCACCTGCGCCGTGCCCCGGCCGGCGAACTCCGGCCCGGCGTCGGCGAGCATCTGCTCGGCCACGCCCGGCCGCCCGGTGTCGCCCTGGTTGAAGGTGGCGCTGACGTAATCGGCCGGGGAGAGTTCCACCAAGGCCGCGAAGTACGGCAGCAAGCCCAGGCGCTTGGGGGACCCCCAGAAGCTGAACCCGACCAGGCCCCCGGGCCGCACCACCCGGCGCGCCTCCACCAGCGCGCCCTCGCATCCCTTCCAGATCCCGTTAAAGCTCACCGCCACGTCGCAGCAGCCGTCCTCAAACGGCAGCGCGAACATGTCCCCGACCCGGAAGTCAGCAGCCGGGGTACGCGCCCGGCTCTCACCTGGGCAACCGTGCCCGGTGTCACATCTCGTGGAGTATCTCGGTCAACAAGTCCATGCCGAATCGCAGCAGCGGCCCGGAGGTCAGGGCCTTGCCATAGGCACGCTGCACCGTGACGGTGAGCGGCAGTTGGGTGTCGTACACCGGGACGCCCCACGAGTTGAGCGTGACGGCCGCCGCCGCGCTGTCCTCGATGCCGCCGCGGACCTGCGTCAGCACCGCCCGGGCCGGGATGTCGTAGTCCTCTGCCATCTTCACGGTGGAGTGGACCCGGTCCAGGTCAGCCAGATTCGGCGGGACCGGCATCACCACCCGTTCCGCGAGCCCCACCGCTTCCCGGGACCGGTCCACCGCGCCAGGCCCTGGCGTGTCAATCACCACCAGATGAGCGTGCCCAGCGAGGGCATGCAGGCGGCCGGTCACGCCGGGCCCAGAATCGCTGACGACCTCGGAGCGAAGCGGCCGCCCCCCAGCAGCGGCCAGTTCGGACCACCGGGCCAGCGACCTCATCGGGTCCATGTCCACGAGGACCACCGGCATGGACAGCGCCGCCGCCTCACCCAGCGCCAGCGCCGTCGTTGTCTTAGACACCCCACCTTTGAGCAGCACCACCGAGATGACGAACGCCATAACCAGAGCTTAGACAGCCACACGCATCAGTGTTAGCCGAGCAGTTTGGGACGTGCCCAGGCAGCGAAGCGGTTGATCGCGTCGTCTGCCTCGGGAGCGAGTCCTGCGGCCATCTGGAAGGAGTGCTGCTGGTCGGGGAACTCGTCGATCTGGACGTCAACTGCGGCCTGCTGGGCGTGCTTGGCGAGCATGCGGCTGTCGTCGAGCAGCAGTTCCTGATCGCCCACATGGATGTAGATGGGACCGAAGCCGCTGAGATCGGCCGACGACGAACTGCCCGAACGGCTGCGGGGCGTCCTGCGCGTCGTGTATCTCATCTTCAACGAGGGATATTCGGCCAGCACCGGCGACCAGCTAACCCGTGGCGAGCTGTGCGGCGAGGCGATTCGCCTGGGACGGCTGCTCGTCGAACTGATGCCCGCCGAGGCGGACGCGTGGGGACTGCTCGCGCTCATGCTGCTGCACGACGCCCGCCGGGGCGCCCGCACCGATGCGGGCAGATACGTGGCGCTCGGTGACCAGGATCGCTCGCTGTGGGACTACGCCCAGATCGCCGAAGGGCTGCGGGCACTCGAACGGGGGGTACGGTTCCACCGCCCCGGCCAGTATCAGCTGCAGGCCGCGATCACCGCCCTGCACATTCAGGCGTCCGACCCGGACGCCACCGACTGGGCGCAGATCGCCGACCTGTACGCCGCCCTGGGCAGGCTCAGCCTGTCACCCGTGGTCGGGGTCAACCACGCGGCCGCCGTCGGGCTCGCCCATGGGCCGCAGGCCGGCCTGGACCTACTACGGCCGCTGCTGGCCGACCCCACCCTGCAGCAGTACCAGCCGCTGCACGCCACCCACGCTGAACTGCTCAGCCGCGCCGGCCACCAGCCAGCCGCGGCGCACGCTTACCGCCGGGCAATAACCCTCACTCAGAACGCCGTCGCGCGGGCTGAACTAGAGCGGCGCCTCCAGGGCTGCGCGATAAATGGGTGGACCGCATGCCCGTGATCATGCGAACGTGGTCTTGGTTGACGCCCACCAGCGACTGGAGCAGGGCAATGCGAGGCCTCGAATCTGTCTGCCGCAAGACTCCCGCAAGGTGCCCGCTCTTTGAGCCCGGGGTTGTCAACCGCCTGGGACGCGCCAACTTAAGCACGGCGTAGAACGGCCCGGCGATATCGGCTTCCTAGCCGGGCTTCGCGAACCATTCGGCGGCTGCCCGGTCATCTGTCGCGGCCGGTAATTCACTTTCTCCGACGCGCCTGATCCCCAGCTTCCCGAATTCGAAGACCCGGCTGGCGTGAGGCACCGATTTCGCGCTTGCCCTGCTGCGGATGCCTGGCCGCACATCGTATCCCTATGAGAGCTCGCCTGCCGTAGCGGCTGTGCCTCGCTGAATTAGCCAACAAATCTTCACCATTAGCACGTAAAGGAAAACAGATGATTGAGACGGGGATTCGGCCAGCCCGGCCTGCCCTTGCCGCCGGCGACGGTGCGAACGCGGCCGACAGCAGCAAGAGTCGCCTGGCCATGCGCCTCTGGACGTTGCTCCATGCCCCGGCGCTGCTGCGGGGTACGATCGGCGGCGCGGGTAGCGCCTTGAACGCAGAAGATGATCGTTGGCGGCTGGCCGCTCACCGGGAAAGCGCACATCGGCGATGACCACTCCCTCGCATATTGGAGCTGCTTTGCGGGCGTGTCGGCAGCCTGACCCGGGTTGCGGAGGTCAGGGGATCAGAACGGTCTTGCCAGGAAGCCGCCCGGCGGCGGCTTCGTCGTGGACGGCGGCCAGGTCGGTCAGCGGCCGCCGCTCGGCCACCTCGATCTGCAGTTCTCCGGCGTCGGCGCGGGCGACCAGGTCGGCGAGCTGGGCAGCGTCGCTGCGGGCGAAGACCGTCACCGCCCGCACGCCGCGCCCGGCATCATCGAGGTCGGGGAAGGTGGTGCTGACGAAGGCTCCGCCGTCGGCGGCCAGGCCCGCCAGTTGCGCGGTCTCCCGCGGGTCGGTGCGCACCAGGTTCAGCACCACGTCGAACTGCTGCCTGGCCATCGCCTGCGGGAGGGGGGTGGCGGTGTAGTCGATGATCCGGTCCGCGCCAGGCCATTTCCATGCGTCATCGAATCGCAGCCCCGGGAACTAACATTCGTCACTGCCGCCCGCCATAACGGGCGAGATCGAACACCACGGGCTCTCGGTCGGCCGCTGGATCGGTCGTGCACTTCTTCGCGGCTAGAAGCGCGCATTCACGCCCAGCGCTGGACATGTATAAAAATACGGCCTGGGCCGCCTGCTGCTCGTCCGTGGTCGAGGTCACCAATAGTGCGGAGAGCCCTTGATAGCCGCGCGCCGAGCCGCCGATCTGGCGGAAAGTCCCAATCAGCCAACATGTCGTCCGAGCCGCACCCGAACGGCTGTTCTGTGCCGTTGGCGTGTCCCAATAGTCACCGACGGATCCCAATGTGGAGAACTGATCGCGAACTCTGCGCGCAGCGCCCGCGCACGGCGCCTGGACTTACTTCGGGGAACGGATCAGCTGACAGCTTCCACTGTGCGCCCGGGCGTCCGGACGGGGAGGCGGACTCGCAGCACGGTGTTCCCCCGCTGGGAGTCGATGGTGATGGTGCCGCCGTGGCGCTCCACGACTGTGCGCCGCGCGATGTCGAGGCCGAGGCCGGTGCCTTTGCCTGCGTCCTTGGTTGTGTAGAAGGCGTCGAACGCCCGGGATGCTACCTGCGGTGGCATCCCAGGGCCGGTGTCGCCGACTTCGACGATAATGGTGTCCTCCTCGGCCCGTGCCGCCAGCCGGAGGGTGCCTGCGCCGTTCATCGCGTCAAGCGCGTTGTCGATGAGGTTGGTCCACACCTGGTTGAGTTCGCCGGGGTAGGCCCCGATCCGGGGGACGCTGGCACTGTAGTCACGCACGACAGTAATGCTGTCGCGGAGCTTGTGGCCAAGCATCACCAGGGCGCTTTCGATGCCGTCGGTCACATCGATCAGCTGCATCGAGGCACGGTCCATCTGCGAGTAGGACTTGATGGCCGCGACGAGTTCGGAGATGCGCCGGGTGGATTCCTTCATCTCCGATAGCAGGGTGGCGATGGAGAACGTGCTCGCCACCCACTCCAGGCCCGGTTCCAGGGCCGATCCGGCCAGCGCGGCCGCCGCCCGCTCGCACCAGGCGAGATCGACTCCGGCGGCGGCGAGCGGCGGGGCGATGGTCCACTCGCGAGCGACGCCGTGGCGGGTAAGCCACAACGACAGGGCGTCCTCGTGGTCGGCCAGGGCCAGCGGATCCTGGACCGTTGCGTTTGGCTCGATCTCGCGGCGCAGCGTGTCGAGCGCGGTGAACTGCTGGGCCGAGATCTCGTCACGGGCAAGTCGGCCAAGGGAGGCAAGCAGCGCCTGGCAGGCGTCATCGAGCGCGTCGACCGACCGGCCGGCGGCAGCTGCCGGATTGTTGACCTCGTGCGCGAAACCAGCAGCGAGTGTGCCGAGGGTGACCAGGGACTCGCGCTGCCGGGCCGCCGCCTCGATGGACCGGGCGGTGCTGTACAGCCCCTGAATGAGGTGCCTCCCGAACGGGAACCAAGCGTTGAACCCCTCCCGCAGCACTTCCGCTGGCACCCGGAGCACCCGCCCGCCGGCCGCTCCCCGGCCGGTCGCGAGATAGACGCCGTGCTCATCCCAGGCGCGGAACCCCCCGGCCCAGCGGCCCGGCACGTCCATCCTCCCGACCACGGTGTCCTCACCGCCGATGTGGCGCAGGAGGTCTATGGCACCATCAATAAGCACCCACCAGAAGTCCGCGTGCTCCCCCTCAAGGAACAGATCGACGCCAGGCTCGATGCGCACCTCGGTACCGCCCCCGGCCAGTTCTGCGAGCTGATCGTCGGCCAGGCCGTCGAAAAGGCTGATAGCGCGAAGCTCGTCGGCGCGCATCACACCGTGGCCGTATTGTTCATGAGATCAGCCTTCGGGCGGGCCTCGCTACCTGCCTCAAGGAGAGGCTGGAGGGACGGAACAGACATCAGCCACACATCCTATCCGGGCGCGGCTCACGACCTGGGCAGAGCTCTCGCGGGCTTCCAGCTCCTGCAAGATAGCGCGCATGAAGGCATCGGCAATCTCGCGGCGGCGAATGCATTACCGGTTCAGCCGCCGCGACAGCCACGGTTATTCAGTGCCCCCCTGGGGCGGGCGCTGGTAGCTTCTGCCTGGTGAGCAGGATCTCAGTCGTGGGCGTTCCGAGCAGCGCGGCCAGCTATGCGGCCGGCCAGGACCTGGCGCCTGCGGCGTTGCGCTCGGCCGGCCTGCTCGAGCGGCTCATCGCCTCCGGGCTCGAGGTGCATGATGACGGGGACCTGCCTCACCAGGCATGGCGCCCGGACCGGGAGCACCCGCTGGCCCAGAACGCCGGCCAGGCGACCATGTCGGTGCAGCACCTAGCGGATCGGCTGCACCCGCTGCTGGCGCGCGGCGACATTGCCCTGGTGCTGGGCGGGAACTGCACCATCGCGCTCGGGGTAGTGGCGGCGCTGCGGCGCCTAGGCGCCGGGGCGCCGGGATTGCTCTACGTCGACCGCCATTACGACATCAACACCCCGGAAAGCACCACCGACGGGGCGCTGGACTGGATGGGGCTCGCGCATGCGCTTGCCCTGCCGGGCTGCCTGGACACCCTGGCCGGCGCGTTCGGGCGGCGGCCGCTGCTCGAGGCGGACCAGGTGGCCTGGCTCGGGGTCGAGCCGCGGATGGCCACGCAGTGGGAGCGCGAGCAGGCCGGCCGGCTCGGCTTGCACGTGACCACCAGCCAGGCGCTCGCCGCCGATCCGGCCGCCACCGCCCTGGCCGCGCTCAGCCAGCTTCCTGCTGGGCCGCTCGCCCTCCACCTCGACGTCGACGTCCTGGACTTCACCGATGCCCCGCTGGCGGAGAGCACCGACGGCCGTAACGCCGGACCTACCCTCGACCAGGCCGCCGAGGCGCTCACGGCGGCGGCCCGAGATCCGCGGATGCGAGCGCTGTCGATCGGAGAACTCAACCCGACCCGCTGCGCCGGGGACCCTGACGCGCTTCCCCGCTTCGTCAGCAGCATCGCCCGGATACTCGCAGCCACGATTCACTGATCATCAAAGCTGCGACGGCAATGACGGACCTGGAACCGGGAGCGACAGGCCCCATCTAACATCAGCTCACGTTACGTAACTGAGCAGCTTCCCGGCAAGGCGCGCATCCCCACCGTTCTGGTCGGCTGGTCGGGCTTTGGCTACCGGGGCAGAGCACGCGGAACGGGGCCGTTCTGAGCGCCCTCCCACACGCCGCCAGACGGGTTACGCGTGGCCATGCCGGTTCTGGTTTGCCCTGGGCGACGTTCTGGCGTCTGCCCTTTCTCGCGTCGAACGGTTAGCCGGGATCCCGCGGTGGAGCCAGGCCGTCTGCTGCCCCCGGCCGGTGGGCCGCGAACCGGGCCGGGCCCGCGGCACTGGCGGTAGCGGCGTGCCAGGATGCCGGGGTGACAGAGCAGCGGTTTGACCTCGTTGTCCGCAACGGCACGATCGTGACGCCCGGTCACCGGGAGCAGGCCGACGTGGGCATCACCGGCGGCCGGATCGCCCAGCTCGGGGGGACCATGACCGGTGCTGGGGAGATCGACGCCGGTGGCCTGCTGGTGATCCCCGGCGGCATCGATGCCCACGTGCACCTGATGTGCGCTCAGTTGACCGCCCAGGTGGCCGCCGCGGACCCGGGCGAGCCGGTCCGGGCCGACGACTTCTGGGCCGGCTCGCTGGCCGCCATCGCCGGCGGGATCACCACCATCGGCAACATGACGTTCGCGCTGCCCGGCGAGTCTATGACCCAGGCCGTCGCCAGGGATATGGCCGGCGCCCGCGCCGAGGCCGCCGTCGACTGGTTCCTGCATCCCGTGCTCACCGGCCTGGGCGACGCCGAGCTGACGGAGGTCGCCGCCCTGGCCGCCGGCGGGCACACGAGCATCAAGGTGTTCTTGTCCAATCCCGGCTTCGCGGCGGGTGCTCCCGGCCTGGCCGAGGTCGTCGCCGCGGCCGGGCGGGCAGGGTCGATCACCCTCGTGCACTGCGAGGACGCGCACATGCTGGAGCGGACCGGCCGCGAGCTGATCGAGGCCGGCCGCGGCGCGGTCCGTTACTTCCCCGATGCCCGGACGGTCGACGCCGAGGTCACCGCCGTCGACACGGCCATCAGCCTGGCCACCGGCACCGGCTCGGCGGTCTACATCGTGCACCTGTCCAGCGCCGCCGCCCTGGACCGCTGCCGCCGGGCCCGCGCCGCGGGCCTGCCCATCTACGTCGAGACCAGGCCGCTGTACCTGCACCTGACCCGGTCGCGGTCCACCGAGCCCGACGCGGCCAAGTATGTCGGCGCCCCGCCGCTGCGCGAGCAGGCCGATCGCGACGCGCTGTGGCGCGGCCTGGCCGCGGGCGACGTCGACACGCTATGCAGCGATCACGCCCCGTGGACCCTGGACGCCAAGCTCGATCCTGCGCTCAACGTGGTAACCGCGCGGCAGGGCGTCGCCGACCTGGAAACCCTGATGCCGATGCTGTTCTCCGAGGGCGTCGTCACTGGGCGGATCACCCTGGACCAGTTCGTGGCGCTGACCTCGGCCCGCGCAGCCCGGCTGTTCGGCCTCTACCCCCGCAAGGGCACCATCGCGGTCGGCTCCGACGCGGACCTCACGCTCTGGGACCCGGGCGAGCAGCGGGTGATCAACGGGGCCACCATGGCCTCACGCGCGGGATACTCCGTCTACGACGGCTGGGCGGTCACCGGATGGCCGCGGTTCGTCGTCCGCCGCGGCCAGACAGTGCTGGCCGACGGCCAGTGCACGGCCCAGCCCGGCCAAGGCCAGTGGGTGCGCCGCGACCCGGCACCGGGGCCGGACGTGCGGCCCTGACCAGCAGGCGTGGCTGGACTGCAAGATGGCCGGGACTGCGGCGAGCGGGATCAAACCCGGCCAGGGCCAGCTGACCGGGATGCGGCCGGAGGCTAGGCGTGCATCGGGGCTCACATGGCATTGCTGCCTTTGAGCAGGAACTGGAGGACCCGCGGCCAGGAGTCGGCGCGTGCCTGGGCGTTGG
>DASXKD010000160.1:0-13422 GCA_036497045.1 Streptosporangiaceae bacterium
TTCAGCAGGGGGTTTGTCGTGTCGTTGTACTCGGACATGATGATCGCGTTGTTATGGCCCGGCGAGTCGATCTCGGGCACCACGGTCATGAAATGCGCGGCCGCGTCGGCAACAACGGCCTGGTAATCGGCTTGTGTCCAGTAGCCGCCCGGGTCCATGGTCCGGCCGCCCGTGCCGACCGAGCCTTGCCCGCCGATCGTGGTCAGGTTGGGAAAGCCATTGATCACAATGCGGAATCCCTGGTCATCGCTCAGGTGCAGATGCAGGGTGTTGATCTTGTATGCTGCGGCCTGCTCGATGAGCTGCTCGACAGCCGATGGCGGCTCGTAGTGGCGGGCGATGTCGAGCATCAGGCCGCGGTAGGTGTAGCGCGGGTAGTCGGTGATCGCTACCACCGGCATCGTCCACGGCCCTGGCTGAACGGACGAGCTCGTGATCCACGCCGGAAGCAGCTGGCGGATCGTCTGGACGCCGTTGTACAGGCCGTGCGGCGTGATCGCCTCCAGGGTGACGCCGCTGGTCGTGGTGTCGAGCTGATAGCCCTCGCCGTCCGGGTCGCCCTGCAGCGTTCCCGGGTCGCCGAGGATGAGCTCGATATCCCCGCTCTGCGCGGTTCCGGTCACGACGGGAAGCGAGTAGCCGGTCGCGGGCCGCAGGTAGGCGGCCAGGTCCTGCGCCACAGGCAGCGCGGCCTCCGATCCCGAAGGCACCACAATGCGCGCGGTCGCGGCAAGCGTGAAGCTACCCTGCCCCACCGTCATAGAGACCGGTTTCGGTACCAGCTGCGGTACCGACGTAGGGGGCGCAAGGTCCGCCGCCGCCGGCGTAACCACACCAATCTGCGCAGCCAGAGAAAGCGGCAGGGTCACGGCCAGACCGGCGGCAACGGCCAGCGCGGTGAGCCACGAACGGCGCCAGCCGCGCACCTTACTGGTCCCCAGAATGGATCTCGTTGTTCTCATGAACCCAACCTCCAGGGCGGATGGCGAAATGGCTGAAACCACCACGGGCCGATCGGACACAGGGCATCCAGAGCCGAGCGCGAACGGTAAGCAGCTGAGTACGCAGATAACCCTCGACTCGCCCGTTGGTTCTGCACGTCCCGGCCGCATGGAGGCCCCGCGTCTAGCTCGCCTGGCTGCGCGCGTTTGATCCATTCGTGCGGATGGCTGCGCGTATTTAGGAGTTGGGCGCATCGTCGCTCCACATTGCGCTCCTGTCAACACCGGCACGGCAGCCACGCGATGTTCCGAGGCAACGATGAGCCTGAAGCGCCTCGACCCCGTGAGCCGATCTTGGACGGGCCACTGCCAAGCAGCGGCCAGGCGGAAGCCACCGGCCGACCCTCAGCGAGGCGCACATCGCTGCCGTTCTGCATGGTTAGACCGGGGGCGGTCGGAACCGATACGACGGCGCAGATGTGGGTGATCTGCGCGTACCCATGCGCCCCGGCCTGGCAGGCCCCGGTCAGTAGGGCGGGTGCCCTGGGGGCCGTCGGTGAACCGTCATGCGGTGGGGCTGGCGGGTTTGCGGTGGATTCGGTAGTGCAGGACGAGGAAAGGCAGCCCGAAAACGGAGAAGGCGTGCTCGGCCCGCAATTCGCCGTCTTGGACGTAGACGTCGAGCTGTTCGGCGAAGCCGTGGACCGCCAGCACCGTGAGCTTGCTGGTGGCCGGGTCGGTGTGGGCGAGGTAGTGGCCGGGCTGGTCCAGGTCGCTGCGGCTGGTCAGGACCAGGCCGCCGCCGGGGCGGGCGCGGGGCAGCAGCGTGGCGGTGAAGCTGGCCTGCGGTAGCGGGAAGCCGACGCTCACATACCCGCGGCCGCCGTGCCGGTAGGTCGTGTAGATGCCGACATAGATCGGTTCGTCGGTATCGGCGAATGACCGGATCCAGCCGCGGATCGCCACGGCGTCGCCATCACCCGGCGTGATGGTGTCGATCCGGCTGCGGATGCCTCGTTGTGTCTCCCGCTGGTTCATGGGCACGTTCGCCTGCCCCAGGGGCCGCGCGACCACGGTCCGGTAGAGCAGGTAGCCGGGACGTACCCACAGCCGCCACTGCGGGACGATGTCGAGAGTGAACCGGGTGGTGTGTTCGTAGAACTCACGGACCTGCGGGTCGATGCCCGCCGGGTCCAGATCCGGGCCTGCCAGCTCGCTCACCGAGGCGACGATGCCGACGTCGGGTGCATCGGCCACGTAGCGGCCGTCAAGTATCCTGGCCAGCTCACGGACGTAGCCGGTGCCGACGTACCGGGACCGGGATTCCCGCGCCACGACGAACGGCAGATCCTGCGCCGGGACCTGCTCGGCGAGCAGGCTCACCTGCTCGTCCCGGAACACCAGCGCCGACGCCACCCGGTAGGCCACCATCGTGACCGCAGCGGTCACCGAGGCCGGCACCGGTCGCCCCCGCGCGGCGAGCCCCCGGCCCACCGCCGCCCCAAACAACGGCCCGAGCAGCACCTTCTGGGGGCGGATCCCGAGCAGTCCGCCGAGCGTCCCCGTCCCCGCCCCCACCGCGACGGGCCCGGCGCTCGTCACCCGGCCGGCGGCCCACCCAAGTGGAGCAACCAGCGCGGCGCTGGTCGCGATCCGTGCCCACAGCGGCGGGATCTCCCCGGGCCGCTGCCGGGCCCGGGCCACCGCCTCGCAGGCCGCCAGCGCTGCCGCCCCGGCAACCGCACCCACGCCGGCGGCCCGCGCACCCCGGTGACCGGTCAGGGCAGCCCCCGCCATGCCGCCAATGACGCCGGCGATGGCCACAGGCCGCACCCGGTCCGCTCGCGCACCACGCTCATCAGCTGCCATGCCCGAAACCTACCGGGCCCCGGGCCTTACAGACCGGGACAGCCCCAGCAAGATCGCAATACCAAGCGGCCCCGGGGCAAGGCGCATGGCCGCCTGCCAGCGCTCGTAGCGCGAGGTACTGGCCGTCCCCAGGATTGGGCTGTCGGTTAGCGGACCTCGCCGCCGGCATCGTCGGTGGCGATCTGGCTGACCCGGTCGAACATGAGCCCGGCCAGCGCCCCTGCGGCTGTCACGGCGGCGGGCGAAGCCGCTTCGTAGATCGCGAAACAGCTTTCGTCTTCGGGCGCGTGGATGGCGGTGATGAAACGGACAGGCGGGCCTGCGGTGCTTGCTTGTTCCGCGGCCGCGCGGGCGCGCCTGGCCAGGGCAGTGATTGGGCCGCTGCGCGCGGGGAGGTAGAACTCGGCGAGGTAGCGCATGCCTGAAAGCTAGGGGGCCGCCGCCCGGGCGTAAACGCGGAGATCCACATGCTGTGACCGCGGCGGGGCGAGGTGACCGCTAGGCGCGGTCACGGAGGTGGCTGGCAAGCTGGGTGCGCGATTGCAGGCCGAGCTTGGTGTAGATCTTGGTCAGGGTGGACTCAATGGTCCTGACCGTCACAAACAGTTCGGCCGCGGCCGCGCGGTTGCTCATCCCCTGCGCGATCAGCTCCGCGACTCGAAGCTCGGTGGCGGTGAGCTCACCGGTGCCAGGTGCGCGGCCGCTGACCCTCGCCAGTTCTTCTTCGGCCCGTGCAGCCCACAGGGCCGCTTCGGCGCCCTGGAACAGCCTGATCGCTTCGCCGAGGGTTTCCCTGGCCGCCCGCCGCTGCTTGAGCCGGCGCTGCACCGAGCCGAGCACCAGTAGCGTTCTGCCTCGCTGGACGGGCTGAGGTGTGATCGCTGCCTGAAGTTCCACCGCGTGGTCAAGGTCGGCCACCGCGTCACCGGGGCTTCCTCGCGCGGCAGCCAGCAGGCCCTGGCAGCGCGCGGCGGACGCGGACGTGATCGGGTCGGTGTATCGCTGTTGCATGGCGGTCAGCAGCGAAGCGGCCTCATCGAGGTCGCCGGCGCCGATCAGCGCCTCGATGGTGTCCGGCGCGATGCCCTGGGAGTTGGGCCGCCGGCCAAGGGCAGGAAGCTGGCTGGCGAGCGGGCGGAGCCGGGTGGCGGCAGCAGCGAAGTTCCCGAGCGCCAGGTCAAGGGCGCCAAGAAGCCATTGGTGGCACAGCAGATATACGCGCTCACCTACCGCGCGGGACAGTTCCAGGCCACGGCGGGCAGCTTCGGTTACTTCGGCTGGCTGGCCACGCTGGAGCGCCGCGAACCCGCAGCCGAACAGCAGCGCGCTGGTGAGCTGCCCGAGGCCGAGTTGCTCGGCAATGTCGAGCCCCGCCTGTGCCAGCTCGGCGCCCCGGCGCGGGTCACCTTTCTGGCTCGCGATCATCGAAAGCCGCAGCAGCACGTCCGCCCGGACATATTCAACGCCCTCCGCCTCGGCCCGCGCCAGTGCGCGCTCCAGCGCGGCCTGCGCCTCATCCAGCCGCCCCATGCCCATCAGGTACAGCCCGGCGGCCTCGCTCGGCGGCCCATGCAACCCCACGTAACCCAGCCGCCGTTCCAGGTCAAGTGCCCGGTCAAGCTGGCGCTCGTCGGTCTTGCGCCCGCACATCCAGTCGAAGAAAAAGGCCTGCGCGAGCCCGGATGCCAGCAGCGCGGGCTCGTCTGCCCGCTCCGCGTCCGCCAGCGCGAGGTGCGCCTGCTCTGCTGCGCGCTCGATGTCGCCCCTGATCGCCCAGTGATCGGAAAGGAAGAAGTGGATGGTGGCGCAGAGCCCGGCTGCATCACCCGCCTCCGCCAGCGCCTCCTCCAGCAGCCTGGTTGAGGCCCCAAAATCCTCCTCGCTGTTCCAGCCGAGGTGGGCGAGAGCTTCCGCGCGCTGGGGTCCCGGCGAAGAGGTCTGTGCCAGATGATTCAAAACGGCCGCCGCGGCGCGGGTCTCTCCCGCGACGTGGAGCAGCCTGCCAGCAGCGAGCAGCCGGCGGTGCCTGTCGCCAAGGTCGGCGCCGGGGGTGAGCGAGGCGGCGAGTTCCAGGAGTTCCGCAGCGGTGGCGGGGGCACCGCGCAGTTCGGCCGCCCGCGCCGCGTCATCCAGTTCGGCAGCGATCTGGGCCGAAGGCGCGTCCGTGGCGAGTGCGCTGTGGCGTGCTTTCTCCTCGGGGTCTGCTGCTGTGTTCGCTGCCAGCGCGTGAAGCTCGCGGCGCCGGGCAGGCGGCGTCGCGCCGAGGACCGCCGACGCCAGCAGTGGATGGGAGAAACGCAGCCGTCCGCTATCTACCTCCACCACCCCCGCAGTAACCCCCGTGTCCAGGTCACCGCCAGGCACTCCGGCGGCCAGGTAGCGGCTCAGCGGTGCGTCCGGCATGACCGCGACCAGCCTCAGCGCCTCTGCCACCGGGGCAGGCAGTTCGCGCAGCCGCTCACCGACCAGGCCACCCACGGTGACCGGTACCGGCAGCGGGCCGCCGGCCAGGCGGGTGATCCCGCGCCGTCCCATCGCGCGGCCGATCTCCAGTGCGATGAACGGGTTGCCGCCCGACTCGGCATGCACCCGGCGCAGGGTCGGGTGGGAGAACGACACGCCCAGCCTTGTCCGGAGCAGGTGGTGGAGCGCGCCGAGGCTCAGGCCACCCAGCGGCAGCACCTCGGTGCCCAGCCGGGCGCGGTCGAGCTCAAGCGGCAGATCGGCGCCTGGTGCCTCTGTGCGCTGCGCGCACAGCAGGCCAACCGGTTCGCGCTCCAACCGGCGAAGCGCGAAACCCAGGGCCGACGCAGTGGGCGCGTCCAGCCATTGGATGTCGTCGGCCACCACAACGACCGGCGCTGACTCCGCCAGCACCCGCAGCGCGTTACGGAACGCCACCGCAATCACCCGTGGCTCTGGGGGTGCCTGCGGCGCGTCTTCAACCAGCAGCGCCACGCCGAGCGCCCGCCGCTGCGGACCCTGAAGCCGGGGCAAGATCACATCCAGGTGCGCGTCTAGCAGGTCGGCCAGGCCAGCGAAGGCCAGCCGCATATCACTTTGCGACGGCAGCGTCCGCAAAACCGTGTACCCCCGCCCGGCGGCCCGCTCCATCCCCGCGCGCAGCAGCGTGGTCTTCCCGGCCCCGGCGCCCCCGGCGAGCACCACCGCGGACGGGGCCGACGACAGGCCGTCCAGGAACGCGTCGAGTGCGCGCAGCTCGGCATCCCTTCCGAAGATGCCCGCCCCCATGCCAGCAGAATACGCACGCGCCGCCGGCCTGCCCACCGGTCCAGGGTGGGCAGCGCCGCTCAAACCGTGTGGGTTTCCCGGTTCACGCGCGGGTCACGCGGCCGTAGCGTCCCGGTGCAGTGAGATCCGCGGAACTGGTTCCGGGGCCCGGGCATCACCAGTCCATCAGCAACCGCAGTGGAGGAAAACCATGCTGAAACACCGCAGCCGCCTGATCGGGGCGGCGGGAGCCGTCGTGACCATGGCGGCCATCGCCGTCTCGGGCGCGATGACCGCGTCCGCCGCACCGACCGGCGCACGGGCAGCCGTATCCGGCACCGAGCACTTCCAGATGATGACGACTTCTGGCACCGGCTCCACCGGCAGCGTCATCGCCAGCGGCGTCTTCACCGCCCCGGCAGTCGATCACGAGCACCAGGCGACCAACACTGCCACGTTCGTGTTCGCCAACGGCACGATCAACCTCAAGCACTCCAACGGCACGGGCACCCAGCACGTCGACCCCAAAACCTGCCTGCTGACCATCAACGAGCACGGCACCTACAAGCTGCTCAGCGGCACCGGCGCCTACGCCGGGATCAGCGGCAGCGGCAACTACCAGCTGAACATCCTGGGCATCGGGGCTAGCTCAGGCGGCAAGTGCGTACAGAACAAGCCACCGGTCGCCTTCCACCAGGTGATCAACGCAAGCGGCCCGGTCAGCCTGCCCTAACCGGCCAGCACTAAAACCGCGACTTCAAGCCGCTCAACGACATTGCCGCCGGACAGATCACGGCTAAGCACCGATGGTCCTGCCCGATGCCTGCCGGCGGGCCAGCGCAAGGCCGCTCCTGCCCGCATCACAAACATCGACGACGGTGCCCTGAGCGGATAACCGCAAGCAGAACAGGAGAGTAATCATGAGGATTCGCATGTCCATCGCCGCCGCGGGTGCGGCTGTCGTTCTCGGCACGACGGGGGCGCTGGTGCTCCCCGCCGTGGCCAGCGCGCACAGCGCCTCGACCACGCTGAAGTTCACCGCCGTGACGAACAACAGCGTTCCCTTCACCAGCACGACCAATGGCAGTCAGGAAACCGACGTCAACAGCACGGGCAAGACCATCGGGTTTGACGACGTGTACATCATGATCACAGGGCCGAACAGCGCAACGGCGAACGTGGCCCTCGATATCAAGGGCGGCTTGCTGTACGGGGTGGTCACCACCACCGACATGGGTAAGACGTTCAGTGGCAAGGTGACCGGGGGGACCGGGGCGTTCAAGGGAGCGACCGGCACGATCACCGCCAAGGCCATCACCAGCACCAAGACGGCGATCACGATCATCTACAGCTAAGGCAACACAGCCTTGGTCGGGCGGGACGGCCTGCGCAGCCAGGCCGTCCCGCCTTCCCCAGATCACAGATCAGCAGTCAAGCGAGGCGCGTCTGGCCCTGGGGCTTGTGTGGGGTGGCGGGCGGGATCAGTGGCTGACCGGCGGGGTTCGTGCCGGTCTGATCGACGGCGAGGCAAGTGCCGAGGTCAATGATGAGAGGATGCGGACCTCAGCCAGGTTGCAGTCCAGTAGGAGAAGGACGGAAATGAACCCACCGGCCGCGCGCAGGCGGAGCCAGTTCATCGATCCAGTGATCGATGACTACGCAGCAGCGCATTCCACCCCGCCCGACGCTCACCAGCTCGAGTTGCAGCGCGTCACGCAGGATAAGACCGGCCGCGCCGCGGGAATGCAGATCGGCGACGACCAGGCGGTGCTGATGGAGATGCTGGTCCGGGCCATGGGAGCGACGCGGGCGGTAGAGATCGGCACGTTCACCGGCTATTCGGCTCTCGCCGTGGCCCGGGGCCTGGGCCCCGGTGGGCGCCTGCTGTGCTGTGACGTCAGCGAGGAGTGGACTTCGATCGCCCGCCGGGCGTGGCACAAAGCCGGGGTCGCCGACCGGATCGAGCTTCGGGTCGGCCCGGGCCTGGAAACCCTCCGCTCACTGCCGGCCAGCGAGCAGTTCGACTTCGCGTTCATCGATGCCGACAAGACCGGCTACGCCCAGTACTACGAAGAGGTGCTGACCCGACTGCGGCCAGGCGGCCTGATGCTCCTGGACAACATGCTCCAGGGCGGCCACGTCACTGACGATCTTGTGAACGACGAGAGCGTCGCTGCGATCCGTTCCCTCAACGACGCCATCGCCGCCGATCCTCGTGTGAAAGTCGTTCTGATTCCGGTCGGTGACGGCGTCAGTTTCGTGCAGAAACTCGGTGAACCGCAGTGATCCGCTGCCGGGACGTGCCCGCGCGCCAAAACACCAGCCTCCTAGCCTCGTTCGTCCTGCTGTGGCAGCGTAAGCCCGTGATGATTGGCGCTCCAGGCCCAGTGCTGCCCGGCGCGGGCTGGTGGCGGTGCGCGGGCTTTTAGCCATGCTGCGCCGGAGCCGCCGGGTGGCATGGATCCTGCCGCTGATCCCGGCGATGGTGGTGACCGCGTATCTGGACTGGGGGGCCTGGGTGTCCGCCAGGGATCCCGCATGGCTGTACTGGGATCAGCAATGGTGGCGAATCTGGCTGCGGCCGGGCAGTGACGGGCCGCTGGTCGTGGTCGTGGTCCTTTGGCTGGCGGCGGCGGCATTGTACTGGTGGCCCAGGCGCCGGCGCCCGCAGGAGGTAGGGCTGATCATCGTCGCGGCGATGGTCGTCCTCGGGGCCGTTCTCGCCGCCGCATCCCTGGCTCCATGCCGCGGCGGGCAGAGCCGCACGGCGATGGTCGCCTGGATCATGAGCCTTTACGTCGGCGCGCTCGAGCCACGGTACGGACCCGGCACGACGTGTCCGGGACAGTTGCCGCTGGCTTTGCAGCTCGGGCGCGGCGTGTGCCTGGGTGCCACGCTTGTCGGCGCCCTGTCGGTCGCGGCGGTGCTCTGGCGCCAGCCGGTGAGCCGGCTGCGAGCGAGCCTGGTGAAAGACGCGACCATCCTCACCGGCCTGGATGCGATGACCCTTCCCTTGCTGCGCCGCCTGACGGCTGGCGGGCACGAGAACCGGGTCGTGGTCATCGAGCCTGACCAGCGCCATCCTCTGCTGGACGAGGCCCGCGGCACCGGCGCACAGATCGTCATAGCCGACCCGGCATCAGCGCGCGTGCTCGCGCCGATGCTCAAAGGGCTGCGCGGCCCGCAGCTCCGGTACCTCTACTCGCTGCGTCCCGACACGGCGCAGAATGAAGCGGTCCTGACCGTGGCCAGGGGCATTCTTGGCCGTAGCCGGGTGGATCCCGACAAGCCGCCGCATCTGGTCGCGCGCATCGACGATCCCCGGCATGCCGATGTCTGGCGAGGCCGACACGTCGGCTCGTCGCCCCTCTGGTTCGAGGACGCCTTAAGTCCGCAGGAAACAACCGCGTCCGCGCTGGTGAGTCAGATCATCCGGATATCGCCCCGACGGGTGCTGCTGTGCGGTGACAGCACGCTCGCGCTCGCCGTACTACTGGAACTCGCGCGTTGCGTGTGGGAGTGGCAGGGCCTCGCCGAATCCGCGGCCAAAGGGAAGATCGCCGATGCCACGGCCGCCGCCCAGGACGAGGCAGTCCGGTCGGCGATGAGCCCGCGCCCAGCCCAGCGTGTCGTCATCCTGGACCACCGGGCCGAGGATCTGCGCCGCGAATTCAGGGCCACGAGCCCCGAGCCGATCGTCGCCGCGCTGCCCGATGTCGAAGTCCGCGCAGAAGGCTGGCATGACGGGCTACTGGCCTTCCTTGACGCCATGGCCGAGGACGAGGCCGCGCAGACCGCCGTCGTCATCGCCGGTACGGCCGTGCCGGCTGACCTGCACGAAGCGGGGAGGGTGGCCCGGCTCCACCCGGGCACCCCGGTGTTCGTCCTGTCCTCGGAAGGAGCCGGAATCACCGGCACGGCTTTCGACAAGCTGCAGCCCTTTGAGCGGGCACTTCTCGTCGACGGCAAGCCGCCAGATGACGCCTGGACCAGGATCGCCCGGCATTGGCATGAGAGTTATCGCCTGCTGCATCCGGCCGATCCTGGCGCGGGGAACGAGCCCACTCGCCGGCCCTGGGGTGAGCTGGACGAGTTCATTCGCCAGGACAACATCTTGCAGCTTCGCTCGGTCATGGCAGCCGTTGTGCCGCGAGGCAGGCACTGGGTGCCAAGCCGTGCGGTCATTCCCGGGAGCTTCGTCGAACTGACCCCCGGCGAGATTGAACGGGTGGCTCGCCAGGAGCATGACCGGTGGTACGAGCGCCGTCGCAAGGCTGGCTGGCGGGCGGCGCGGTCCGGGGAAGAGGATGACTACGCTCTCCACGTCAATCGCAATGTGCGACCTTGGCCCGAGCTTCCGCCGCGAACACGGGAGACCATTCAGGCCAACATCCGGTCTCAGTTCGCCGGTCTGGAGGCGGTCGGCTTCATGCCCGTCCTGCCCGGGGCCGGGTCCCCTGGCGCCCGGGACTTCCGCCGGATGGGAGAGGTAAGGGTCGAGCGGCTCACGGCCGACCGGTCATGGACTCATTCCCCTGGCGGCCAGCTCACCGGGGCCCGCGGCGACTGGAAGGTCATCGATGACAGCGGGCATGAGCGGACAGTGCGTGACCAGGAGTTTCGTGCCACCCATAAACGGCTGGACGATGATCGCTGGCGCCGTACCGGTACGGTCCGTGCCTGGCGGGCCAGCGAGGTCACCGTGTTGCGGACGATCGAAGGGAAGGCGATGGCGCGGCCCGGCGACTGGATCGTCCAGGGCCCGCGAGGCGAACGGTGGCCGGTTACCGACCAGCAGTTCATGCGCGGCTACCGGCCGGCCTGAGGTTCCGTCAAGAGTTGCGCCACGCACTTGGGGGGGGCTCCATCTAAAGACACATCGCCGCCAGTGCCAGTGGCTCAGGGCGCGCTGCGGAGGTGCTTCGGAGCCTCCATACGGAGAAAAATGATGGTCTGCCGCGGCAGCTTATACTGTCGCAACACGCCAATTCCAACGGGGATCAACATCCAATGGAAGACCAAGCTGGCCCCCGTCCCTACACCTTTTCCCAACCATTTGGCCGCCCCGATCTCGACAAGTAGGTCTTCACCCTCGTGGTGCAAGAGCACGGTCAGCGCAGCGCCCATGCCGAACACACGTTCCACCGCCCGGCTGCGGCACTGCACCATCATCCCACTCGGAGTCGCCGGCCTGGCGACAGCCGTCAAGCGCCGGTCCTTGTACCACTGGCACAACGCCTCGGCAAGGGCTGGGACGTCGACCGCGGGCGTGGGGATCCTGGTCAGCTTCACTTGAGTCGGCTGGTCACCCGTCGCGGGAGGCTGCACCAGTTCGCCTGTAGGTGACTTCTTAGCCTTCGTGGCCAATTTCCTTGCTGCGTCTCCAGAGCGCCTGGACAAAGTTGTATACAGGGCTGAAGTCTTCCTCGGCGGTGCGCTCGTATGAGTCGTATTCCCGGTTGCTTTCGCAGAGCCATTTTTCCGGCGGGTGTCCGCGCCGTGACCGGCCGGAACCGTCGGCGTGGCACCCTTCGGCTCGGTGGCCGCCGTCTCGGCCGGCACCTCGGACCGCACTTCGGCGAGGGTCCTGTCGAGCGCTTTAATGAGCCGGTCGAATTCGGGCTCGGCGTGCGCAGCGCTGAAGTGAAGGGCCTGCCGGTTCACAAGCGCAGCCAGGCTGGGCGGCACCTGATCGACTGGCGGCATCGGGGTTCCCTCAATCAGGACAGGGATAAGGCGGATGTCACGTTTCAAAGCCGCCTCGATCTCAAGCCGCACGAAGTCTTGGGGGTTATCGAGGCGCCGCCGCCCGTCACCGCCGGTGATCGTGAGCCACTCCCGGCCGATCAGCGCCACCAGCACGTCACATCGCCCGACCGCGTCGGCGATCACCTTGACGAAGTCGTCGCCCGGCTCGATAGAGTCCACATCCTTGAAGATTTGGTCTTTGCCGAAATGCCCGGCGAGCCGTTCGACCAGCCAGCCGGCCGCCATGCCGTCCTCGTTGTGCCGGTAGCTGATGAAGATCCGGCAAGGGGCTGCCGACCTGGATATATTCATGATCTCGACCTCGCACCCCCACAACCGCCTGGGCAGCTAGCCCCGCCTGGACTACGGGCCTCTCACCGGAGGTGGACGCGGCTCGTGTCCGTGCGACAGCACCAGAGCGCTCAACCAACGCACAAATCGTAACCGCCACGTGTACGGGCGGGAAGGGCTATAACGCGGCCGGGACACGTTAGTTGTCACCTGGCCAGGCGATCTGTCACCACGGTGTTCCTGCCGCCAGCATTGGCGACCACGACGCCAATTGCGACCCCCAGTTATAGATGGCGGCTGGAGGACGGGCACGCAGCGGGTCCTGCCGTATTTCCAGGCGTAGTTGGCGGGAGTGCCCAGGTCTTCTTGGCGGCTCCGTACATGATCTTGTATCGGGTGGATCGAGGCAGGCCAGCTGCCCTGCTGCGCGACCTGCGGCCCTCGCCTGACGGCCCGGCCAGGCGAGGGCCTGAAATCAATTCGACCCCGCTCGACTCGCCTGGTACGGTCGCGAGCTTGTTCTCACTGCAGGGAGCCCATGAGATCCGCGTGCGGCCGTCCCGGCAGTTCCCATGCTGAGGGTAGGGTTCGTCAATGGCATGCCGTATCGGTGAGCTCGTGCTCAAGTGCCGCGACCCCGAGGTGCTGGCGCGGTTCTGGTGCGAGGTCCTGGGCTTCATAGAGCTAGATCGCGAAGAGGAGGGCTGCATCGAGATAGGTCCGCGCGAAGGGTTCGGCGGCCCGCAGCCGACGATCTTCCTCATCCGCAACGACGAGCCGAAGAACGGGCATGCCCGGCTGCACATCGACGTCAACCCCACCGACCGCGATCAGGACGCCGAGCTCGAGCGCCTCCTGACCGCCGGGGCCAAGCTCGTCGACATCGGTCAGCCCGCGGAGGCGTCCTGGCACGTCCTCGCCGATCCAGAAGGCAACGAGTTCTGCCTGCTCAAGCGCCGCCTCGACCCACTCTGACGGCCCTCGCCCAAACGATCGAAGCAGCCACCCCGCAGCCGCCAGCAAGATCTGGGAACCGCCATCTATAGCTGGGGGTCACACCAATGCTGGCGGCAGGAACACCGTGGTGACAGATCGCCTGGCCAGGTGACAACTAACGTGTCCCGGCACATCACCCCTAGAGTCAGGCTTGCGAGGGCGGTGCCAAACTCGCTGAAAAGTGCCAACGATCGTGAAAAGTCACAGTCATGAAGGTAACGCTGGACCTCGGTGACATCAGCCGCGAGCGGGCCGACGCCATCGTCAACGCCGCGAACTCGTCCCTGCTCGGTGGCGGCGGCGTGGACGGGGCGATTCACCGGCGCGGTGGCCCCGCCATCCTCAC
>DASXKD010000161.1:0-7260 GCA_036497045.1 Streptosporangiaceae bacterium
TCCAGCCCGTGCCGGTAGGCCATGATGCTCTTCAGGCCGAGCGCATGCCGGGTGCGGTCCCACAGCGCGCCGCGGTAACGGTCGGCGAACCCGGCCGCGGTGCCGTCCCCGGCGGTAATGACCTGCTCGGCCACCTGCTCCAGCCGGACGATCTCGGCGGCTTCCGCGCCGGACGCCGCGGCCATCTCCGGCAGGCTCAGCATGGTGTCGAGCACGTAGCCGGTGTCGATCAGGAAGCAGGCCACGCCCGTCGCGTGCAGCAGCAACCTGGTGGCCTGCTCCGCGCCCAGCTCGGCCCGCCGGGCCAGATACTCCTCCACCGGCGCGGAGGGCGCCAGGCCGAGCACGGGCGCGCACCAGCGCCTGATCGCGAATCCGAGCTGGGAGTCGAACTGCGTGGTGCCCGGGGGCGCCGGGCGGTCCGACTCGGTGATCTGCTCCTCGAACGCGGCCCGTGGCACGTCGCTGCCCAGCGCCTGGTGGACGTGGTGGTCCACCAGCGCGAGCGTGCCGACGGCCTCGCCGACCGCGCCGTGGTCAGCCATCCGCGCCCGGAGCCCTGTGCCGCCCCGCGCAGGCCGGGAGCGGTTCCGCGCCGTGCCCGCGGTGTCAGCAGCGGTCATGAACTCTCCTCAACTCGGCGAGTCACGCTGAAGATCTACCCACTTGGGACATCCCGGGCACGCCGACGGGGCCGCCTGCTCATCACGCCTGCGTGGTCATACCCAGGTATCGGTTCTGCCCTGGGGCAGGCCGGACTGCCTGCGTGGTATGACCGCAGATTCGGCTCCCTGGTGTGATTACCCAGCCGCGGGCCGCCAGGCAGCCTTGAGCTGTGGGGCTCAGCGCGTATCGCGCTGTATCCGGCTCCTGTTCCGGGAGGCGCGTCATGAATATCGAGATCAACAATCTGAACCGGCGGTCCGGCCGCACCACGGCGGTGGCGGGGGTGCTGGAGCTGCGCGCGGTGTCGAAGGTCCACGGGACCGGGGCCGCCGAGGTGCATGCGCTGCGGGGGGTCAGCTTGTCGGTCAGCGGCGGTGAGCTGGTGGCGGTCATGGGGCCCAGCGGGTCGGGCAAGAGCACGCTGCTTACCATCGCGGGCAGCCTGGAGGAGCCGACCAGCGGCCAGGTGCTGGTGGCCGGGATTGACCTGTCGGGTGCCTCACTCAACGACCAGGCGAAGCTGCGCCGCCGCCTGATCGGTTACGTGTTCCAGGACTTCAACCTGCTCGCGGGGCTCACCGCGGTCGAGAATGTCACGCTCCCCCTGGAACTGGACGGCGTCGGGGCGAAGGCCGCCCGCCCGGCGGGGATGAAGGCCCTGGGGGAGCTGGGCGTTGCTGACCGGGCTGACCGTTTCCCCGATGAGCTGTCCGGCGGAGAGCGCCAGCGGGTGGCCATCGCCCGCGCGGTGATCGGTGACCGCCAGGTCTTGCTCGCCGACGAGCCGACCGGTGCCCTGGACTCGGTGAACGGCGAGGCGGTGATGCGCCTGCTGCGCGCCGCCTGCCAGCGAGGGGTGGCCGGGCTGGTCGTGACGCATGACCCACAGCTGGCGGCCTGCGCCGACCGGGTGGTATTCCTCCGTGACGGGCTGATCATCGATCAGACCCGGACGTCGGCGGCCCCCGGGTCGCCGCTCGCCACAGGCCCGCGGCCATGACCGCCGTTGCGCCAGGCCGGCTGGCGTTGCCGGGGCCGGCCGGGGGCGGCGTGGCAGCCCGCCGGGCTGTGACCCGGTGGGCGTTTCGGCTGCTGCGCCGCGAGTGGCGGCAGCAACTCCTGGTGCTGGCGCTGCTGGCCCTCACCGTCGCGGCGGCTGCCTTCAGCGAGGCGGCCGCCTACAACGTGGCGTCCCTTCCCGGCCCGCAGTTCGGCTCCGCCAACCACCTGCTGCAGTTCGCTGGATCCGACCCGAAGGCCCTGAAGGCGGATATCGCGGCGGCGCGGAAGGCGTTCGGGACCATTCAGGTGATCGGCCGCCGGTTCGTGCCGATCCCGGGTTCGGCGCAGACCATCGAGTACCGGGCAGAAAACCCGCACGGGCCCTACAGCGGCCCGGCGCTCGCCCTGACGCAGGGCCGCTACCCCACCGGCACTGGGCAAGTCGCGGTTACCAGAGGGATAGCGCAGACCCTCCAGCTGCACATCGGGTCCTCCCTGTCCCTCGACGGACATCACCGGGCCGTGGCCGGAATCGTCGAGAACCCCAGCAACCTGAACGACCAGTTCGCCCTTGTCTCACCCGCGCCGGCAAGCCGCCCTCAGACGGTGACGGTGCTGCTGGACACCAGCCCCGCCCGCTTCGGCGCCTTCCGCGCCTCGTTCCGCGGCCCGCTGGTGTGGCAGGCGCGGGGCCCGAGCACCCAGGCGAAAACCGCGGCGGTCGCGCTCGCGCTGGTCACGGTCCTGCTGCTGCTGGTCTCGCTGGTCGCTGCTGCTGGTTTCGCTGCCATTGCCGCCCGCCGCCAGCGCCAGCTCGGCATGCTCGCCGCGATCGGGGCGACACGCAAGCAGTTGCGCATGGTCATGGTCGCGGGCGGGGCCATGGTGGGTGTCATTGCCGCCGTAGCCGGAACCGTCTTCGGGCTGGCGCTGTGGCTCGTGGCCGCCCCGCACTTGCAGACGTTCGCCGGTCACCGGATCGACCCGTTCGCCATTCCCTGGAACCTGGTCGCCCTGAGCATGGTGCTGGCGATCGCGACGGCGACCGGCTCGGCGTGGTGGCCAGCCCGCGCCGTCGCCCGCCTCCCGGTCACCCTGGCTCTGTCGGCCCGGCCGCCGCGGCCCAGGCCCGCCCACCGCCCAGCCCTGCTGGCCGGGCTGCTGATCGTGATAGGCGTGGGCTGCCTGGCCCTGGCCAACCAAGCCCGCCCGCCGCTGATCATCGCTGGAGCACTGGCGATGGCCCTGGGGATCTTGTTCATCAGCCCGCTGGCCATCCAGGCACTGGGCGCGGCCGCCAGGCGGGCGCCGGTCGCGGTACGGCTGGCGCTGCGCGACCTCGCGCGTCACCAGGCCCGCTCCGCCGCGGCCCTGGCCGCGATCAGCCTGGCCCTCGGGATCACCGCGGCGATCATCATCAGTTCCGCCGCCGACAAAGCCGCTGCGAACGCGGGCAACCTGCCAGACACCCAGATCGCGGTCTGGATCGGCCAGCCAGAGGCAGCAGACTCGCGCGTGCCGATCCGCACCCCCGCCCAGCTGGGTGTCCTGGCCGCAGCAGTACACCAGATCGCCGGATCACTGCACCACGCCGCCGCGATCACCCTCGACATGCCCGTCAACCCGGCCGACAAGCCACAGCCTGGCAGCCAGGCAGCACAGCCGGTCGCTGAGCTGGACGCCCCGCAGAACCCCGCCGCCGGCCGCGGGGGGACCTACAGCGCGATCCCCCTCTATGTCGCCACGCCGGCCGTGCTCCGCTACCTCAAGATCAGCCCGGCCACGATCAACCCGGCCGCCAACATCCTCACCGTCCAGCGGGGGCAGCTCGCGCTCGGCACCAACACCACCTTCGCGACCGCCACCCACGTGCAGCCGATCCAGGCCCCCGGCTACACCTCCGCGCCCACCTCGCTCATGACCCTGAGCGGCCTGCACCGACAGCACTGGACGCAGATACCGTCCGGCTGGCTCATCGAATCCAGCCAGCCCGTGACGGCCGCGCAGCTCGCGGCCGCACGGGAGGTCGCAGCCACAGCAGGCCTGACCGTCGAGGCCAGGAACACCCAGGCATCGCTGGCCACCATCAGCGCCGTCGCGGCAGCCGCCGGAGCGCTGCTCGCCCTCGGCGTGCTGGCGATGACCGTCGGGCTGATCCGCACCGAGGCCGCGAGCGACCTGCGCATCCTCACCGCCACCGGAGCAACCAGCACCACCCGGCGCACCATCACCGCCACCACCGCCGGCGCGCTCGCCCTGTCCGGCGCGCTGACCGGCGCCGCCGGCGCCTACCTCGCGCTAGCAGCCGGACACCGCAGCGATCCGGGCGTGCTGAGCCACGCCCCCGTCCTCTACCTCACCGTCACCATCCTCGGCATTCCCGCCGCCGCTGCCCTCAGCGGCTGGCTCCTCGCCGGGCGCCAGCCGCCAGCCCTCGCCCGCCGCATACTCGAATGACCCTGGGCTGGGCCATGGTGATAGGGCTTGGAGCCGTAGTGGCGGTGCTGATCGTCGTCGCCATCATCGTCAGTCGCCTGCAGGACTGAGCCCAGCTCACGCTTGCGCATGGCAGTGGCTCGAGCGGGCCGCGCATCCAACCCACAGTCGCAGCCCAGCGATGCTGATCCGCACCGAACGGCATAGGTACGATCAGGGCAAGCGTCGGCCACAGGAATCAGGAGAAGATCACAATGGGTGGCGGGCCCAGGACTGTGCACGTGCCGTACACCTTGGAGCAGGACGAGGACGGCATCTGGTGTGCGCACGCTTGGCTTGGCTCCAGTGGGGGCGCGAACGGCAACGGTGCGACCCCTGAAGAGGCCGTAGCCGACCTGCGTGAGGCCGTCAAGATGGTCATTGACCAGGACGGAATACCGGAGCAGTTGGCTCACACGCTGGACCTGGAAGTTGCCTAAATCGTCGCTGCCGGTGGTGTCCGGAGCGGAACTGATCAAGGCGTTACAGGCCGCCGGATTCGACGTGACCAGCACCCGCGGCAGCCACTACGGCTCAGGCACCCTGACGGACGCGCAACCACGGTTCCTGTCCACGCAGGCCGGGACGTTCCCAGAGGAACGCTGCGGTCGGTCTGACCGGACGTCGGCCTATCAGCCGAGGACTTGCGTCGGCTTCTGCGCTGACGCGGCGTTCGATATCCAGATCAGGTCCTGACCGGAGACGCCGTCGCTGGCTGGAACAGGCGGACACGGGTGCGAGGGACACCGATGTTCACCGGGCGCGCACGGTCATCCGCGCGGGCCGCCGGCCGGCCGCGCCGTATTGTCAGCCCGGGCGCCATTCATGATCCAGCACGGCATACACCAGGTCGTCGGTCCACTCGCCCTTGGCCCAGCTGCTTTCGCGGAGGTGACCCTCGCGCCGCATGGCCAGCCTTTCCAGCACGGCGGCCGATGCCGCGTTCCGCGCGTCGCAGTAGGCGAGGATCCGGTGCTTGCCCCTGACGGCGAACAGGTAGCCCATGAGGAGCCGGACGGCCTCGGTGGCGTAGCCGTGGCCCTGAAACCTTTCGGCGATCGTGAACCCTATTTCACACTGGCTGGGGTCATCGGCGTGCGGCATGGCCGCGCAGTCGCCGATCAGCTGATCGGTCGCACGCAGCGCCACTGCGAACTGGAACCATTCCCCCGGCGTATCGGGATGGCTCTTCATCAGCTCCTGGACAAAGCGCTCGCCCTCTTCCCGCGGGTATGGCGCGTCCCAGCTCTGATAGCGAGCCACCGCCGCGGACGAGCGGTACGCTACGAACTCCGTCACGTCCCCCGGGTGAAACCGGCGCAGCGCCACACGTTCCCCAGCCAGCTCGGTGAAGCTCTCGTCGGGCACGGTGCTCCCTTCTGCTGAGCCCATCCTCCGCCCTCTCAGCCGACCAGGCTCGCGAAGTAGTCGCGGAGCGGCCCGGCTGGCGCGCCGCCCCGAGTCGGTGAAGGCTTGGTTATGACCGTAATTGGTATGGGCACCGCTCCTGATGGCGGAACCCGGCCCATCCACCGCTTCCTGGTGCCAAGTGGGGCCAGCATCTCCATCCCGGAGGGGGCAGTTCAGCTAGGGACCGGCGAGGACGGCACGCCAGTTGCAAACATCGCGGCTGTCCGCTCGTGGGCGATGGTCTGGCATGTGTGGTTGGAGCTTGCCTTCGGCCACTTGGAGCAATTGTCAATACCTGTGGATTAGTTGAGTTGGCGCGTTCATTTGGTTTGCTGGAGCTTGATGCCGTACTCGGCGAGCCAGGCGAGCAGGTCGTCGCGGTAGGTCTGGGCGAGGCAGCCTCCGGTGAACCGGATGTCATCGGTGACCTCGGCGATCGCAGCTGGGGGGACGGGGAAGGACTGTGCCGCCTCGTCGGTGGTGAATTCGGCCTCGGCCAGGACCAGGCCGTGCAATGGCGGGTCGAAGACGTCGATGCCCAGCGGCGGGACGCTAAGCCGCATCTTGGACAGCACGTCGCCGGGGAGCGAGGTGAGCAGGTCATATTCGGCTGCGGACAGATAGGTGTTCGTGATCAATCCCTGGAGGTAGCCTGGCTGGCCGACGGGCACCTTCTGAGTGAGCTTGAACTGGCAGGTTCCGCTGCCGGAGCACTCGACGCGCCGCAATCGCAGGCGGGTTCCTGGCAGGTACCGGTCGGTGATCCGGCGGCGGGCGGTGACGGCCGACGCCGGTGGCGGCCCGGCCAGCAGGAAGCGTCTTTCCCTCTCTACCCTGGCGTACTTACCGGCACGGACGGGCTGTGGCGGCGTGCCGGTCTGCTTGGTCATGCCGCTGCCGCGCGCGCTTGTGGCGAGACGCGGGCTTTGCAGTGGGGCGAGCCCGCTTCCGTGTCCCCGAAGTGCTCCTCTTTCGGCTCTGCCGCAGATCGCGAGCGCCCGTAGTGTGTGGGAGGTTCCACTAGCGTCTCGCAGCCCGTTCTTCCTCGACCGCTCGCGGCATGCGGTAGGCCCCGTAGAAGGCGCCTGCCACCACGATGAGCAGCAACGCTCGCCACCAACCGCCGCTGCCAGAGCCATAAAGAATCGCGGCGATGACAAGCAAGACGACGCCGGCAGCGAATCGCAGGCGGGCGATGACGTGTGCGTGCTTGTACTCGAACGGGGTCCTCGCCAGCCAATTGAGTTTCAGGAACTTGATCATCGAGTCAAGGTGCATGATCCCTCCCTCCAGAGTGGTGTTGTCGTTCTGTGCGTTCATCGGGATGCCTCCTGTGGCCTTCGGTGTCCGGCCACTCCGGTCACCTATCAAAGTGATATCACTTTGCTATGCAGCCTGTCAAGAGCGCCAGCCGCGCGGGTCCGCCTGGGCCGATAGAGCAGACTCAACGCAAGAACCGTCCGGCGACTTTCACTCGGACGCCTGCGCTTCGAGGCACTGCACCAGTTCTTCCGGGCTGTCCGCGTTCAGCACCTGGCGTTCATCGTCCCAGCGGCGGGCGCTGCCATCGCTCACATACCTGATGCAGCACTACGGGCTTTCCCGCAATACGGTGCGCCGGGCTATAGGCGTGCTCATCGATGAGGGCCTGGTGCGGACCCGGCCAGGCTGGGGCACGTTCGTCGTCCCGGAGGGCGGTCGCAGGGC
>DASXKD010000162.1:0-4847 GCA_036497045.1 Streptosporangiaceae bacterium
GTCACCGTGCCCGAGGTCGGCAGGTCGAGACCGAGGATCATCCGCATCGTCGTCGACTTGCCGGCGCCGTTCGGCCCGAGGAACCCGGTCACGTGCCCCGGCTTCACCTGGAAGTCGATCCCGTCGACCGCGACGGTGTGGCCGTAGACCTTCCTGAGTTTCCGCGCCTCGATCATGCGCCGCTCCCATTCCTTTCGCTCATGGCAGCGACGGTACGAGCGGCCCGGACGCGCCAGCCTCGGCCGCAGGAAGGAAACCCGGGATCAGTGGGGCGGAAACCTCCTCCTCAAGAACGAGGTCCGAGTCTCGACGGACAGGGCGGGGTGTGCGCGCGGCTGTGACCCCGGCGGCTCATCGGCACCTTCGTAACCGCGCCCGCCTCCGGGAGATGGCCCGGCTGAATAGCTATTCACGGCTGTCCGCCGGCACAACGTCCGGTTCGGCCGCTTCTAGTGCGCGGGTAGGCGGTCGGTGACCTTGCTGAGTTGCGGGTGTTCGCCAACGCGGATCGGGTGGGCTTCAGGACCTTCGTGCGAGCAGATATCCCTGCGGGGAACCTTCCTCCCCCTCGGCGGGGCGCCCGCCCCAGAACACGGTCGCAAAGCCGGCATCGGTCAGCCGGCGTTCCACCTCGTCCGGGGACAGCCAGTAGACGTCGAATTCGATGCCCAGGCCGGTGTTGCGGCCCCCGCGCCGGACCTGGCCGTCACCGGCCTTGAACGCGGTCACCAGAGAGCCACCCGGCCGAAGGACCCGGGCCAGTTCACTGAAGGCAGCCGGCCTATCGGAAGGCGCGAGGTACATGAGGGAGTACCAGCAGACCACGCCGGCCAGTGAGGCGTCACCGAAGGGCAATGCACGCAGGTCGGCGACGTCGAAGCCGAAGCCGGGATGGTCGCGCCGGGCCACGCGGATCATCTCAGGTGACAGGTCGATCCCACTCGGGGAAAGGCCCCTGCCGGCCAGGTAGGGCTCGAGTCGCCCCGTCCCGCAGCCGACGTCCACGACGTTGGCGCCGAGGTCTGCGGCAAGTGTCAGGTCGCAGAACAGGCCGAGCACCGCCCGCTCGGCAGGCATGCGGTCCAGGACGTTAGCCAGTCGATCGGCGTAAAGCTCGGCCAGCACGTCGTGCGCAGCCCTCAACTCCTCGGTCTTGGCATCCACGAACGGACCATAGCTGACCTCGCCGACAACAGGCAGGTCCACATCCTGTCATGCCGCCGTCCGAGCGCCGCGGGCGCGGTCGCGCCTGCGGCGGATCAACAGTCCGATCCGCCGCTGCTCCTCGCACGGCCTGGCTGCCGGAGAAGGCCGGCGCCGCTGCCGCGGAGTTCATCACCGGCCCGCTGCCGGACAACCCGCGACGTGTCGGCCATCGGCTGCGCGGCGAATATGCCCGCACCACTCGCGTCAATGACCTCGCCACCTCACCTTGCCTGCCTGACACCGCACCAGTGCGGGCTGGTGACACGCAGGTGAGGCGCCCCTCGGGAGAACAAGTCATCAAATGGTTCAGCCAGCGCAAGCGTTTCACTGAAACCAGCGCCGCTCTTGCTTCGTTCCGTCACACATAGTAGAAGGAAACGATGGGAAGACAGGCAGCCATCGTGCTTTACGTGCTCGCGCTGGTAGCCGTCGTGGTCGGCGTCGACGTCCTGTTCTTCAGGCACCAGTTCTGGGCGCGGCTGATAGTAAACGTCGGCATTGTCCTGGTGTTCGGGGCGTTCTATTGGAGGTTCCTGAAGCACCCATGAGCGCAGCCGCAGCGCGGCTCACCCAGCTCCACGGCGAACCCCGCCGGTGAAGCGGCGTGGCCGTCACTCACCGTCCTGCCCTGGCCTGCCGTCGGCGGTGAGCGGGGCGGTGGCGCCGGCCAGGAGGAAGGCGGCGGCGAGCACGACGGCGGCAACCCAGAGGCTGTGCAGGACGCCGACGCGGTCGCCGAGGAAACCAACCACTGGCGGCCCGGCGAGGAAGGCCACATAGCCGATTGAGGCCGCCGTGCTCACCCGGGTCGCCGCGTGGGCGGGATCGTCGGCGGCGGAACTCAAGCCGACCGGGAACCCCAGCGAGGTCCCCAGCCCCAGCAGCAGGGCGCCGGCCATCGCCACCGGCAACACCTCGCCGAACTCGATCAGGAGCAGGCCCGCCAGCGCGGTGACTGCGCACACCCGGAGTACCAGCACCCGCCCGTAGCGGTCGATGAGCTTCGGGCCCCACCAGCGGCCAGCGGTCATGGCGGCGAGGAAGACGGCGAACGTCAGGGTGCCGACGACCACCGCGCTGTGGTAGCCGTCGATGACCGCCAGCGAGAGCCAGTCGTTGCCGGTTCCCTCGGTGAGCGCCATGCAGAGCACGAACAGGCCAATCAGCAGCGTTCGCGGCTCGATCCACGACGCCAGCTGGCGGCGCCTGGCCGACCGGCCACCCGGGGCCGGCGCGTGGGTACCGGGCAGGAACTTGCGGGCCGCGACCGGCACCACGACCGCGACCACCACGGTCACGGCCAGCAGGTGCGCGGTAACCGGCACGCCGACGGCGACCATGACCGCGCCGGTGCCTGCCCCGGCCACCGTGCCGATGCTCCAGCCGGCGTGGAACCTGGGCAAGATGGCCCGGCCCAGCACCCGCTCGATGGCAGCGCCCTGCACGTTCATGGCCACATCCCAGGTCCCCGAGCCGAACCCGAAGACAGCCAGCCCGGCCGCCACGGCAGGCGTGCCGAACAGGACGCCAACCGCGGCGGCGGCCATCCCCGCAGCCGCGACCACGGCCATCACGCTCACCGTTCGGACCTCCCCGAGCCTGCCGATGATCAGCCCCGACAGCGGGGTGCCGATCCCCGATCCCACCGCCAGGCACAGCAGGATGAGCCCCAGCACCCCTGGCGTGACGCCCAACTCGGCGCGCACCTGCGGGATCCGGGATGCCCAGCTCGCGAACAGGAACCCATTGCCGAAGAAGACAACATAGACGGCGTTCCGCGCCTCACGGAACCGTCCGTCATCGACCAGCGCCGACCGCGGCCCGGCCGCCCTCATCAACAGCAAACCTGGGGAAGCCCAGGCTCACGGCCACCCCAAGATCCCATCCCACAAGTCTGTCACGCCCCGCCCAGCACGCTCCGCCTGCGGCCCGAGGGGCCGGGCGTCGGTGGCTGTGGAACCACGGCGCCCGGCAATTTCGCTACCCAGGCTGAACTGGCAGCGGTCGGGCCGTGACGGCGGCCGGGTGCGAGCGAATGACCGGGCATGCCGGGTTCGAGGTGCTCACGGCCATCCCCAGAGGCGTCTCGCCGCACTCCCGTACCGGGATAGAGTTGCGCGACACCGATGGAGACCACCGGAACGGGACGGGCAGCCAAGATGGGTAACCTGCGCGTAGCGGCCGCGGCCGGGACGGTGACAGCGATCATGGCGCTGACGCTGGGCGCCGTGCCGGGGACAGCCGGGGCGGCTCCTCTGGCGCGCCGCGGGCCGGAGTCCTCCACCGGGATCTGCGTCTCCTCCGGCACCCACGCCTCGACGGCAGCGACGATCTCCCGCCGGATCCTGCGCTGGGTGCAGCGCCGCGCTCCCGAAACCCCGAGTGTGGCGGTGCGGGTTGATGACCCGTTCCTGGGGATCGACTGCTACCTGAATCCCAACCAGCACTACGATTCGGCCAGCGCGGTCAAGACGATCATCCTCGCCACCTTGCTCAACAAGCGGCAGCGGGAGCACCTCAGCCTCCTGTCCGCCAGAGAACGGCAGCTCGCCCGGGAAATGATCACCGAGTCGGACAACAACGCCGCGACCGCGCTGTGGAACCAGGACAACATGAAGAATCTCGCTTACTTCCTGGGCGTCGCCGGAATGGATGACACGCAACTCAACCCGGCATGGGGGCTGACCCAGATCACCGCGCAGGACGAGACGATCCTGCTGCGCAACATCCTGCTGCGCCCGAACACGGTCCTCAACACCACGTCGCAGACCTACGAGCTCAAACTGATGGCACAAGTCATCCCCTCACAGCACTGGGGCGTATCGGCCAGCACGCCGAGCGGCTTCACCGTCTGCATCAAAAACGGCTGGGCGCCGCTGCCGTCCGTAAGCTCGCCCTGGTTCGTGAACAGCACGGGCGCGTTCACCCGCGGCAATGCCGCCAGGGACTACACCATGGTGATCCTCACCCATGGCAGCGCCGACGAGACCACCGGCGTGGCAACCATCGAAGACATCGCCGGCCCCATCAACCGGGCACTCGCCGGCGCTGGCGCCGACTTTGGCCCCGCACACACCAAGCCATACCCGTCATGGAACATCCCAGACGAGCCGATCCCACCCGCTCCGGCCCGGTAACGCGCCATCCTGGCCAGCGCGGCCAGGACGGCACACCGCTGGCAACCGCGCGCCGGGCCGCCGTCAGGCACGCCAACCGGAGCGAGCCGGTAGAAGCCCTCGCCGCGTGCAGATCCGGGTGATCGGCGCAGCGGCCGAAGCCCGGTCATCCGGTTCTGGGTGGCGCAGGGGTGCTGGGGTCACGGCAGGGTTGTCGATGGTGGGGGCCGGCCGGCCAGGCTCGGATCGCCTAGCCGGCCGACTGGTCATGTCGGCGCCTGCGGCACCTGAAGTCAGCTCACCCACTGGCCCTGACAGCCCGCCAGGCAGGCGAAGTGAACTTAATGCAGTCCGGTTGTGCGACGTCCCGTCCGGGTGAGCCGTACAACCGGACTTCTCGTGGGGGATCAGCTCACTTCGTGAAGGCCTCCGCCACCACGCACAGCCGGTCGACGATGCCGGACGTCGTGGAGGCACCGCTGAGGCGGACCTCCGGCGTCAGTGTGTGCGTGCCTGGGCCGAGGC
>DASXKD010000163.1:0-3605 GCA_036497045.1 Streptosporangiaceae bacterium
TTCGGCGAGACCCGCCGCCGGGTCAAGGTCATCGGCCGCCTCCCCGGCGAGACCAGCTGCCTCAACCTCGTCTGGGCCGTCCTCGACAGGGCTTCCAGGGGCTGGCGCGGCCTGACCACCACCAGCCACAGCACCCGCCAGCTCCAAGACCTCCGCCGCACTCCGCTCGACCCGCCCACACCCCTCCGGCGGCACAATCCGGCCGCCGTGAGCGGGTCACCGGACAATGTCGGAGCCGTCGCCTAACATCCAAAACGAAGGAACCGAGCCGCCGTCATTTACACCGGCTCTGGGACGCCACCCTCACGCCCGCGCGCGGCCGCCAGGACGTGACCGTAGCGTGCACACTGCCCGCCACCTCCGCCCTGGAGGAAGAGGTCAGCGCGACCTCCCCATCGATACCCGCGGTCTTGCGCCCAGCATTGCGCTGCGTCACCTGCCGCACGCTGACCAGCGTGTTAGCCCGGCTGCGCAGCATCAACTTCTGCAGGTTCCTGACCTTCGGCCAGTCCTGCTCCCGCGCCGCCTTGAAGATCCGCTGCCGCAGCCGCCGTACGTCCTGCTCACAGGCACGCCAGTCAATGGCGTCCCACTCCAGCACGTCCTCAGGTCCGTTCACCGTCACCGGCGCCTAACTTGCCCCTCGGTTCCAGCGGTTCCAGCCGTTCGTCCTCAACGGCTCACCTGCCTCACGTCAGCACCCTTGCGGGCCCGGGCACCCGGCCCGGTATCCGGCCAGTTATACGAGACGGCCAGCGGAGGAACTGGCCACGCCGTCCCGCTTTCCTGCTGCCTTTCGGCCGCCGGCATTGGCTTGTTGAGGCATCCTTTCCCGCCCGGGACTTCCGCCCCCCCTTACGGTCGGCCTACCGCGCTGCCAACACCGGCCAGCACGGACCCGGACAGGGTTTCCACGTTCCGCACGCGTGAGACCCGGCTGGGTCGGGCGTCCTCTATACCCCGGGGGCGACGGTGCCGACACGGCCGGGAGCAATGCCCGTCCGCCGCCTGCCGCCTCGCAACGGCCAGCCCCTGCCACCCCGGCAAAACGTTCCGTCCCGGGATGCTTTTGTAACGAGGCATCAACAAGGATTCACTCGCGTTCGCCCTTCCAGCCTTCCCCTCACCTGCGGCCACCAGACGGCGCGGCGGCCCTTGGGCTTTCCCCTGAGCTTCACACCCCCTGGGCACCAGATGCCCGGGCGCATGTCAGGGCGGGACAGGTCACCGGCACTGACCCGAGCTACGTGTCCGGCATCGGCCGAACCTCCTTCACGTAACCACTCACAACGTGCGACCTCGTGTCGCAACCGCTCCCAGAATCGGACACGGCCGCGAAACGAATCTGTTGATGATCATCGCCTGCCGATTCGTGGGACAACGGGGCTGCTCAGATAGTCTCGTCTTTCCTGCGGAACGTGACAGGGCGCTGACCGCGCCTGATCCGCCCAGTTGTCCGGCACGGCTGGATAGGGACAGAGCCGAGTGGTCTGGGCTGCGCAGAAGCGGTCATTCTGTCGCGCCGCGAGCTTGACGCCTGAGATCGTCGGTTGGCATTGTCCGGGCCGGGTTGGCAGTGCCGACCGCTGGGCGGCGCGGGTCAACGGACGAACCGTCATCGTCGCCGCTCGCCCCGGCCAGCTCGCCACCTGGGGCTGCCCAGGATTCGGCGGTCCGTTCCGGACCATCGCCTAGGCCGGCTGCCGCATGGGGCGAGCGTGGCCTCGCCAACCTCCAGGTCTGGTCGAGCATCGATCGCCGACTCTGCCAGGCTCCCTGCACAATCGTGCTGGTCATTGCGGCGGGCGGTGGTGGACGTATGATGTTTGCGCTGCTCGGTTGAGGAGGCCGGTGGCCTTTCTGGCCGGTGCAGCTGGCGTCGACCTCGACGGGGAAGCGTTGGGCTGTGGCCACGCAAACGTTCACGTTCTTGTTCACCGACATCGAGGGTTCCACCGCGATGGCGGAGCGGCTGGGGGACGCGTGGACGGGGGTGCTGGCCGATCATCACCGGCTGATCCGGGGGGCCCTGGCCGCGCATGGCGGTGAGGAAGTCGTCAGCCAGGGGGATGGGGTTTTCGCGGTGTTCGCTATGCCGCGGGCCTGTGTGGATGCGGCGATCGAGGCGCAGCGGGCGCTGTTGTCGCATGCGTGGCCGGCCGGGGAGATGGTACGGGTCCGGATGGGCATCCATACCGGTGAGGCCGCCCAGACAACGGCGGGGCTGGCCGGGCTGGAGGTGCACCGGGCGGCCCGGATCGCGGCGGTGGCGTATGGGGGCCAGGTGGTGGTGTCGGCCGCGGCAGCGGAACTGCTGCGCGATTCGCTGCCGGCCGGAGCGGGGCTGAAGGATCTGGGCCTGCACCGGCTGAAGGACATAGGCGAGCCCGGGCGCATCTTCCAGCTGCAGGCTGAGGAACTGCCGGCAGCCTTCCCGCCGCTGCGGTCGCTGGGCAACCCGAAGCTGCCGGCCAACCTGCCCGCGCAGGTGTCGAGCTTCATCGGCTGGGAGGTGGAGCTGGCCGCGGTGCGGGCGCTGGTGGGCGCCTCGCGGCTGGTGACGCTGACCGGGGCGGGTGGGGCGGGCAAGACCCGGCTAGGGTTGCAGGTGGCGGCCGGGCTGCTGGACGGCAGGGGGGACGGGGTGTGGTTCGCCGACCTGGCCCCGCTCGGCGAGCCGGAGCTGGTGGCGGTGACGGTGGCGGATGTGCTGGGCATCCGCCTGGAGCCGGGCCGCCCGGTGCTGGATACGGTGGTGGAGGCGGTTGGCCAGCGGAGCCTGCTGGTGGTGCTGGACAACTGCGAGCACCTCATCGGCGCGTGCGCCAAGCTCGCCGATGCGCTGCTGCGGAACTGCCCGAACCTGGCGCTGCTGGCGACCAGCCGTGAGCCGCTGGGCATCGACGGGGAGCGCATCTACCGGGTGCCGTCGCTGCGCACCCCGGCCGACGGCGACGACCCTGGGGCGATCCGGGCCAGTGAGGCGGTGCGGCTGTTCACCGACCGCGCCGCCGCGCAGGGGGTGCCGCTGGCCTGGGACTCACTGGCCGCCGACCTGGTGGGGCGGATCTGCCGGCGGCTCGATGGCATCCCGCTGGCCATCGAGTTGGCCGCGGCCCGCCTGCGGGTGATGTCAGCCTCGGAGCTGGACGCCCGGCTCGATGAGCGGTTCGCGCTGCTGACCGGCGGGTCCCGGGTGGCGCTGCCGCGACAGCAGACGCTGCGGGCCATGGTGGACTGGTCCTGGGAACTGCTGACTAGCCCGGAGCGGGTGGTGCTGGCCCGCCTGTCGGTGTTCGCCGGCGGGTTCGGCCTGGCCGCCGCCGAGGCGGTCGCCGCAGACCCGGACGTGCACGCGGGCGAGGTCGCCGGGCATCTGGGCGCGCTGGTGGACAAGAGCCTGGTCCAGTTCGATGACACCGGGGCCGGCCCGGGCCGGTACCGGCTGCTGGACACCGTCCGGCAGTACGCGACCGGGCGGCTCGACGCGGCGGGCCCGGCGGCGGCCAACGCCGCCCGGGTAGCCCACCGAGATTACTACGTGGCGCTGGCCGAGGCGGCCGCGCCGCAGCTCGTTGGGCCCGCTCATGCCGAGTGGCTGGACC
>DASXKD010000164.1:0-5698 GCA_036497045.1 Streptosporangiaceae bacterium
CCTGCGCCAGATCGCCGAGGGCGCAAAGAACGACCTGCGGGACGGACTGGGCCCGGAGTTCGCCGACTTCGAGATCGAGGACCTCAATCCCAAGCGGCTCGCGTACAAGCACCTCTTCGGCGACCCGAACGCAGACCAGGCAGCCCAGCAGCAGCCCGCGCGCCAGGCCGCAGCGAACGGCACGCCTCTCACGCCGGGCAAGCACCCGCCGTCCGGCCCGGACCTGACCGATCTGCAAGGAGCAGACCAAGCACGGCAGGGCGACCGCCCCCATGGCCCACGACGCGGGGACCGCAACGATGGCACCTCACCCGCGCGAAAGAAGGACCTGTGATCACCGACATTCGTGCCGCGCTGATAACAGGCGGAGCCCCCGTCACCGCCGCGCAGATCGGCCAGTCCACCGGACACCAGCATGCTGGTGCTGCTGTTCTGCATCGCTTTCGGCCTGTCCATGGACTACGAGGTCATCGTGCTCAGCCGCATCAAGGAGCTGCACGATCAGGGTCGCGACAACCGCACTGCAGTCACCGACGGGCTGACTCGCAGCGGACGCATCGTCACCACCGCCGCAGCGCTGATTGCGGTGAGCTTCTTCGCCTTCGGCACCGCGACAGTCAGCTTCCTGCAGCTGTTCGGCATCGGCGCAGGGTTCGCGGTGATCGTCGACGCGACGCTCGTACGCGCCGTGCTGGTGCCGGCCTTCCAGCGGATACTCGGTCGTGCCGCGTGGTACGCGCCCGCACCTCTGCGCCAGCTACAGACCCGCATCGGCCTGACCGAAGCCCGCGGCTGACCCCATCTCGGCCCGCCGCCGGCACTAGCCACCAAGCACGGTCTTGACCAGCCACATGCACCCAAAGCCGACACCGCTCATGCCCCAGCCTCGGACGTGATGATGATGAGCCTTAACGAACCACAGAAGCAGGCCCTGGGCTGGATTGAGGACGGCCTGGCTGGTTCTGACCCCAGGCTGGCTTCCATGCTGAGCATCTTCAGCCGGCTGGCCGCAGGCGAGGACATGCCGGCACGCGAGAAGATCCCCGTCCGGCGCGGGCAGCCGGCTGCCCACCGCCCGCGCCGCGCCCGGCGGCACCCGCGCCGGGACATAGCCCTCCCGCAAGCGCGCCGGCTGTACCCGCGCCTGGGCTTGCAGCAGGCCATGCTGTTGCTATGGGTCGTCATCTCAACCGGGCTGCTCGCCGCCGCGCTGGTCCTTACCACCAGCGGCCACAAGGGCTGCATCCAGTCAATGGGAACGACGTGCCCCTCTCCCGCACCCCACAGCATGCCGACGCATCCCAGGTGATGAACCTGCGGCTTCTCCCGGGGCCTCCCGGCACGGACAGCCCCCAGTCTGCCCGGTAGCACCTTCGGGTGACCGACCGCCGCACCGCGATATTCCACCCGGCAGGCACCTTCGCTGACGCCCCACCAGGCGGGAATCCGTACCGTTTCCCGAAGAGCCAGGCCAACAGGGCCGGGCTGCCGCCATCGGCCACCCGGAATGGGTGGCTGACCGGGGAGATGAGAAACCGTGCAGCAGATCCATATCCATCGGGACAGGGTCCGGCGCGAGCGCCCCTGGCATGAGGCCCTTCCGCCCGACCCGCGGGACCCCGATGTGGCCCGGGCCAAGGCGCTCGCCCGTACCGGTGATCGCGCCGGCCGAAGCACAGCCAGGCAGTCACGCTCCACCGCCCGGTGACCGTGGCAAGAATGATCCGCCCTGGAGGCGAACCTACGCGATCCAAGCCCAGGATCCTCGTCGCGCTGTTGCTGGCGGCGTTCCACTAAGCGCGAGGAGCCTAGATGTTCAGCCAGTTCCTCGGCACCGCAGCGACCGTCTATGGCGTGCTCGGCGCCCTTAAATCGCTCTTGCAGACGCGGCGGATGCTCGCCCACCGTACATCGCATGACGTCTCCGCTCATCGTCGTGGACACCGTCGGCCTGCTCTGCGGAGGGCTGACGCTCGCCGTCGCCCTGCCCCTCCGCGGCACCCAGTCGGGCCTGGTGTGAGGAGGGAGATGAACAGCATCAGCGAGGAACACGGCCTAGCTCAGGCGGCCACCAGCGCGGCCGAGCCCGAGCCGGTGGTCAGCGTGCGCGGCCTGGTCAAGCGCTACGGCAGCCACCAGGCGGTCGCGGGCATCGATCTCGAGGTGCGGCGGGGGGAGATCTTCGCCTTCCTCGGCCCGAACGGCGCGGGCAAGACCACGACGGTCGAGATCCTCGAAGGCTTCAAGCAACGCACCGCGCTGGCCTCGCGGTCACCGTGGTGACCGGCGCCGCCTCCTTCTGCTGCCTCGGCTACGCGACCGCCTCGCTCGTTCAGCTGGCAGCCGCTCGGACGCTAACCCGCCCAGCCGCGTCACCTGCACCGGAGGAAGCTCATGGCGACAGAAACCGAAACCCTGACCGGGCAATGCGCCGTCCACGGCACAGTCCAGGCCACCCGCGACATCCCCAAGATGGGGTTCCCGTTCATCCTCTACGCCTACCTGCGGTCCAGGGCCAGGCGCAAGCCGTACCTCTGCCCGGAATGCGGGGAGGCAGTACAGCAAGACTGAGGCACCGGGGGAACCACGCGTCCGTTCTGGCTGATGTTCTTGATCTTCCCGGACGGAAGCAGCCGACTGCCGCAGCGCCGGCTGGACCCGAGCCGGCAGTAGCGCTCCGACCCACAGGCCAAGGCCAGGACTAAGATGCGGCCGCGTTACCGGCGGCCGCCGATGACGCCGCGGTCATGCCCTGCTCGCCGCCGCCTGCTCACGAGACCGGCCAGCGTCTCCACCCTCCAGCCGTGGATGCGCTGCATGCTCCGGTTGAGCTTGTCGGCCAGATCCCGGCCGGACAGGTGAATGTGGGTGAGAGTGGACTCGGTCGAGCGATGGCCGGCGAAGGTAGCGATCGCGTGCACCTCCCAGCCCATCCGGGCCAGGTCCGTCAGGCACAGATGCCGGGTCGTGCGGGTGGAGAACCTCGGCACCCCGGCAGTGACGGCGATCCGGCGCACCACCTTCGACCAGGTCCACAAGTCAGCGGCTGGCCATAGTTGGGGCGCGACTCCGACAGGAACAACGGTCCCCGGGCCCAGCTGGTCCGTAAGTAGACGGATTCCAGCACATGAACCACGCCTGACACCGGATTCCGACACAAGCGCAACGCAGCGAGGCGGACTTACACGCCATCACGGCGTCCCCGGGGGGCGCCAGTGACTGATAAGCAGGCCGCTCAAGTGCCTGTGGTCCCTGGACCCGGCCGGCCGGGGCAGGGCACGATGGGTAGCCAGGTGGAAGCCGGCCCTCAACGCCTTCGCGATCACCTTCGAAGGCCGCCTTGTCCCCAGCACCACCAACTAACCGATCATGGCCAACTACACCGTTGGTTGATCGGACACTCCCGGAGGGTGCGAGCAGGCCGAGAGTGCGGGCCCGGTCGACGGCCTCGTGGCGGCGGTGGGCGCCGAGCTTGTCGTAGAGGTGGCGTATGTGCGTCCGGACGGTGTTCGCCGACAGGTAGAGCTGGCCGGCGATCTCTGTCGCGGTCAGGTTGGTGGGTAGGTAGCGCAGGACGCGGGTCTCGGCCCGGCTGAGCGGTTCGCGCAGTGTTCGCGGCTGGCCGGGTGGTGCGGCGGAGCTGTCCGCCCCCGGCGGGCTCGTCCCGGCGAGCAGGCTCAGGATGTCGGCGATCAGGGCGGCGTGCGCGGTGCGCTGCCGGGCGTGGCGCTCGAGCAGCCCCGGTGCCGGGTAGACCAGGAACGAGATGAGCGCGCGGCCGGGTTCGGCGAGATCGAGGGCGCGCTCGAGGGCGCGCCCGGCGGCGGCCGGGTCGCCGAGCGCGTCGCGGGCGATCGCCTCCAGCAGCTGGGCCGCCACCAGCCAGGACGGATGGACCCCGACCCGGGAGACCGAGCCGTCCAGGACGGGCGCGAGCGCGGCCGTCGCCGCCTGCGGGTCGTGCTGGGCGAGTCGCAGCGACGCCAGGGCGATGCGCATCTCTACGCCCCCGCGCTCGCGGGCGTCCAGCCCGGCCAGGGCGGCTTCGGCGCGGCCGGTTTCACCCAGCCCTACGAGGGCCTGCAGCATGTCCGCCTGCGTCGACGTCGCGAGGATGTGCGGCGTGACGAGCGTGGCGGCCAGCCGGTTGGCGGCCTGGATGTCAGCCAGCGCCTCATCGTTACGGCCACGAGCGAGCCCGAGCAGGCCGCGGGCGTAGTGGACGTACATCCCGGTGGCGGGTTCGGCTTCGGTCCGCAGGGTCTGCCCGGCGCGCTCAAGCCACCGCTCTGCCTCCTCCAGCCGCCCCTGGCCGACCATCACGCCGCCGAGTATGGCGTAGGCGACGCCGGCGGCCTGGTCTTCGCCCCAGCCGTGCCGCCGCGCCAGCTCAACCGCCTGTCTGCTCCGCTGTTCTCCCAGCGCCCAGGACCGGAAGGCCGCGACTACCGCCCCGTGCGCCAGGCCGAGGAGCTCGAGGTAGGGCCGCCCGATCCGGCGGGCCAGGGCCACGCCCTGCTCCAGGTGCCGGTCCGCGTCCTCCGGCCGCGCGGCGTAGACCTCGGCGATGCTGAGGTTGATCACGGCCAGCGCCTGCAGGTCCTCGCCCAGGCCTAGCTGCGCGGCGTCCGCGGCCTCGGCGGGGGCGAGCAGCCGGTCCGCCACCTCGGCGACGGCCGGCAGGTCGCCGCGCTGCCGGGCAAGCCCGAGCCGCACGATGGCGAGCAAGACCTGCAAGCGCCCGCGCCGCTCCGCGGGCACCGGCACCAGCCCCTCGCCCCCTTCGAACCGCCGCGCTGCCCGCGCGAGGTAACGCTCGGCCTCATCCGGCGATCCCCAGGTCAGTTCGCTGGCCGCCATCAGCGCGGCGAGCTCCGCATCGGCCGCCACCGCGCCGGCCGGGAACGCGGTGAGCAGCGCGTGCGCGGTAGCGCCCTGCCCGTTAAGCACCAGGCCGAGCCAGTGATCGGCCAGCAGCCGGGCCGCCAGGCCCCAGTCTTGCGCCGCCTGGGCGTGCCGGACCGCCTCCGCCGGGTACCCGTGCCCGGCGAACCACCCGGCGGCGGCGCGGTGCAGCGCGGGAACCTCGGCGGGTGCGGTACCCCGCAGCTCCAGCTGCAGCAGGTCAGCGAACATCTGGTGGTAGCGGAACCAGGACCGCCGCGCATCCAGGGAGACCACGAACGCGCCGGCCTGTTCCAGCTCCTGCAGCACCCGCTCCCCGCCGCTGCCCCCGGTCAGCAGGTCGGCCAGCTCGCCGCTGACCCGCTCGGCCACCGAGGTGCGCAGCAGCAGCCGCCTGACCTCCTCGCTCTGCCGTTCCAGCACCTCGGCCAGCAGGTAGTCGGCCACCGTTCGCTCGCTGCCGGAAAACTCTTCGGCGAACCGCTCCGGGTCCGGGTGCCCGGAAAGCGACAGCGCGGCCAGGCGCAGCCCGGCCGCCCAGCCCTCGGCCCGCTGGTGCAACGACGCCAGCACCGTGTCCGGCAGCTGGACCCCGGCTACGTGGAACAGCGCCCGCGCCTCGGCCAGGGTGAACCGCAGGTCGGCGGGGCGGATCTCGGTGAGCTGTCCTTCCAGCCGCAGCCGGTGCAGCCCCAGCCGCAGGTCATGCCGGGTGGCGAGCACGAACCGCAGCTCGGCCGGCGCGCGCATCACCAGCAGTTCCAGCTGGCGCAGCGCCTCGGTGGAGGCCAGC
>DASXKD010000165.1:0-8668 GCA_036497045.1 Streptosporangiaceae bacterium
GACGCTCAGCGCGATGCCCATGCTCAGGGCCGTGGCCGCCGTGAGCACCACGGCAGGCCCTGCTTTCGGCAGTCTGTGCAAGGTGATGTCCCTTCATCTCCCATCGATTACCGTCCGGACGCGACAATGGCCGGCCCGGCGGCCAGCCGGGTGAACGCAACACGGCCGGGATGAGGTCCCCTAGTGAACAATCGATCGGCAGAAGCCCTGGAGCGGGTCAATCACGGGGAGACCGCGGCCCGTGCTAATCCGGGGGAGCGACCCCCCGATGGGCCACGGGCGACAGCCGGTAAACGGCGTCCGGGCAAAGCTCGGCGTTGAGTCGCGCCGCGGCCAGCGGCCCGGCCACCTCGGCCCACTCCGGCGACTCCGGCTCCACCCGGGACACCTCGGCGGTCCAGGTGACCAGCGTGCCGCGTGAGTCCTTGCTCGGCACGGTGACCGCCACCCGTTCGGCATCGGCGAGCCCCGGCAGCGGCTGCTCGCCCGGCCCGGTCGCCAGGTACACGGCGCCCGGCGGATCCCGCCACAGATGCCAGGCCGGGTAGGCCCGGTCTCGTCCCGGCACGGTCAGCCAAACCAGGCCCGCGCGCCTGGTCGCCTCGGCGGCCAGTGCACGCGAAGGAACCGGACCGGCCACGCCCCAATCGTTAAGTGCCTCAAGCAGTCCTGTGCTGAGGGGCAGGCTGTGCAGTTCGTGCACGCTGAACCAGCGCGCATCGTCCGCGTCGTCCCCGGCCGCGAGCGTGCCGCCAGTGATACTGGCCATGTAGTCCCGGATTACCAGTACCCGGCCACCGGGCGCGGCCCGGTGGACAGCGCCCACGAGCGGGCCCGCAGTCACCTCAAGACCGGTTTCCTCGCGAACCTCGCGGACCAGCGCCTGCTGGTCGGTCTCGCCCGGCTCGACCCTGCCCCCGGGTATCGACCACCGGCCCACGTCCGGCTCGTGGCCCCGCCTGATGAGCAGGATCTGCTCGCCGTCGGTGAGAATGGCGCCGACACAGGGGATGCGCTGCTGCCGCATGGCCCAAGTATCCACGCCACCAGCGCCAAGGTGCTTGACGTGCGCGCTCGCACCCTTCAACGTCGGTGTCCATGAAGATGGCTCCCATCTGCCCGCGCTGCGGGGGGCCGCTGACCGAGCCCAGCCCGTGGGCCAGTGGCTGGCACTGCGCGCTGCACGGCGAGGTGTACCCGCTGCGGTCCCCGTACTCGCCGTCCGGCGACGGGCTGCGCGGCCTGCTGCGGGGCGTCAGGGTCCCGGTCTGGGTGCCCTGGCCGCTGCCGGCCGGCTGGCTGGTCACCGGGTTCGCCGGCGCTGGCGACGACCGGACCGGGACCCGCGCGTGCGTGGTGGCTCTGTCCGGGCCCAACCCGGTCGGCGGCCCGGGTGAGATGCTGCTTGTCTCCGAGGAGCCCGGCGTGGGCCTGGGTGCGCACCTGGCCGGTCTGCCCGGCCCGGACCCGGGGGAGGGCTTCGCCGCCGGGCCACCGCACGCCCTGGTCGGTTTCGGCCTCCACGAGTTCCCGCTGTGGCACGTGGACGCGCCGGACCGGGCTGCGTTCGCCGGCGAGGTGCTGGGCAACTGGGTGTGGGTGGTGCTGTGGCCCGACACGGCGGGAGTCCTCCTCGTCGAGGCCCTGCCACTGCGTGACCTGCGCGATCCCGGACTGGACCTGGACCTGCCGTTCGGCGCCGCCTCGCCCCGCCTGCCGGGGGCAGGCGCTTAGCCCTAGCATGAACGCTCGTGCGCATCGACCTGCACAGCCACAGCACGGCCTCGGACGGCACGGATCCGCCGGCCGAGGTGGTGCGCCGCGCCGGGCAGGCCGGCCTCGACATCCTCGCGCTCACCGACCATGACACCCTGGCCGGCCACGCCGCGGCGCGGCAGGCGCTGCCGCCCGGCCTGACCCTGGTCACCGGCATGGAACTGTCCTGCCGCCTGGAGGGCCACAGCGTGCACATGCTCGCCTACGGCCTCGAGGCGGCCGAGGGCTCGGAACTCGCCGCGGAGTGCGCGGCGATCGTGGTCGCCCGGCGCAGCCGCGCCCGGCACATGGTGGACCGGCTCCGCGAGCTTGGGGTAGACATCACCTGGCCGCAGGTAGAGGCGCTCGCCGAGGGCGGAGTGGTCGGCCGCCCGCACGTGGCCAGGGCGATGGTGGCTGCCGGGGCCATCTCCCGGCCGGAGCAGGCGTTCACGCCGGAGTGGATCGGCGCCGGCGGCCGGGCCTACGTGAGCAGGTACGCGCTGGACCCGATGCGGGCGATCAGGCTCATCGCCGAGGCCGGCGGGGCCGCGGTGCTCGCCCATCCCGGTGCGGTCTCGCGCGGCTGGAAAATACCCGGCCAGACGATCTCCGCGCTGGCCGCCGCGGGGCTGGCCGGCCTGGAGGTGCAGCATCCCGATCATGATCAAGCGGAACGATCGCGCCTCGGTGCCCTGGCCGCGGACCTGGACCTGGTTCCCACCGGAGGCAGCGACGATCACGGGAGCCTGACCGGCTACCGGATCGGCCAGGAAACCTGCCCGCCGGAGTCTTACGAGCGGCTCACGGCTCGGTACGGTCGCCCTGCGAGGCCACCCGGTGGCTTACCATGCGATTCTCCGGGGTGATTCACCGGCTGCTGCGGCCCAGCGGCGTGGAATTGCTCACCCGGACCGCCGGCCTGCTGCTCTCGGCCATCGCCGTCCAGCTCGCCGCCGGCGCGATCCGGGCCGTTGTATTTGGCGGACAAGCAGAAGGGCCTGTCGATGAAGGCGCGAGTCCAGCGGATTGAGACCGGCAAGGCCGATGGCAATGCCTGGGTGATCGGCGACGACGAAGAGGTGATCGTCGTCGACCCGGGCGAGGACACGGATCTGGTGTTCGAGGCGATCGGTGACCGGGAGATCATCGCGGTGATCTGCACGCACGGCCACGCGGCCCACACTGCGGGGGCGCCGGCGGTGGCCGAGCGGGATGAGTCCCCGGTGGCCCTGCATCCCAAGGACCGCCTGCACTGGCGCGAGGCGCACCGCGACGAGATGCCCGAGATCGAGATGGAAGCGGGCGGTTCCTTCGAGGTGGCCGACGTGACGCTGGAGGTGCTGTACACCCCCGGGCACACGCCCGGTTCTGTCAGTCTCTACTGCGAAGATCTGGGTGTGGTGTTCACCGGGGATGCGCTGCTGGTCGGCGGGCCGTGCGCGCACGAGGGCAGCTATCCCGATTTCGCCGGGCAGTTGTCGGCGATCGGGGCAGAGCTGCTCACGCTGCCGGGCACGACCAGGGCGCTCCCTGGCCACGGTGAGGAGACCACGATCGCGGCGGCGGAGAAGAGTTTCGACTCGTGGGTGACGGCGGGACCAGTGGATTTCAGTGCTAGCGGAGACTAACCAGCCTGTCCTGGACGGCATGCCCCGGCGGCTGTACCCGTGCACGCCGACCCGGCTGAGCAGGTGGCTGGACTGCCCGCGCCGGTACCGGATGGCCTACCTGGACCGGCCCGCCCCGGCCAAGGGCCCGCCATGGGCGCACAACAGCTTCGGCGCGAGCGTGCACAACGCGCTGGCTGGCTGGTGGCGGCTGCGGCGGCCGGAGCGCACCGTGACGGCCGCGGGTGACCTGCTGGAGGGCGGCTGGATCGAGGAGGGGTACGCGGATCCCGGGCAGTCCGCGGAGCAGCGCGCCAAGGCGCGCGACATGGTCGAGCGCTACACGGCCACACTGGATCCGGGAGCCGAGCCGCTGGGCGTGGAGCGAACCGTCGGCACCCACACCGAGCACATCGTGGTGAGCGGCCGAATCGACCGGCTGGACGCCCGGCGCGGCCCAGCAGGGGAGACCCAGCTTGCCGTGGTGGACTACAAGACCGGGCGCCGGCGACTGTCCACCGACGACGCCAGGACGTCGCTGGCGCTTGCGCTTTACGCGCTGGCCGCGGCGCGGATCTTTCATGCGCCGTGCCAGCGGGTGGAACTGCACCATCTGCCCACCGGCGAGATCCACGTGTGGGAGCACACGGCGGCGACCCTGGACCGGCATGTGCGGCGCGCCGAGGGAATCGCGGCGGAGTGCCGTGACGCCGACGAGCGGTTCCGCGCCGGGTTGCCCGCCGGGCAAGCGGACGAGGTCTTTGCGCCGCGGCCGGGTCCCGGCTGCGGGTGGTGTGACTTCCGCGCGCTGTGCCCGGAGGGGTCCGCGGCAGGGCCAGCGCACCGCCCATGGGATGGCCTAGCAGTGTTAGCCCGGGGGAGCGAATCCCCGGGACCCCCCAGTGTTAGCCCGGGGGAGTGACCTCCCGGGACCCCCCAGTGTTAGCTCGGGGGAGCGACCCCGGCCCCCCCCGATGGCATCCAGCCCGCGTGACCCCATCACGCGGGCTCGCGCCCTGATGGCGCTAGGGACCAGTGCTGGCCGGGAGTGGAGCTCAGTGATCCGCGGACCCGGTGCGCCCCTTGCCGCGGCGGCGCCTGCGCCGTCGCGGGGTGTCGGCGTGGCCCGCGGGATGGCCCTGTGTGGGGCCCGCCGGGTGTTCGGCGGCACTGCCCTCGCGCGCGATCGGCACGCCGCCCCTGGTCCGCCGCCGGGGCCGGGAGCCCCGGGTGCGGGTGCGCTCGGCCTCGTCGGACCGGTGGGCCGTCGAGCGGTGCTTGCCGGTCTCGCCGAGGTCTTCTAGGTCCTCGGCCTCCAGCCCCTGGCGGCCGCTGGCCTCGGGCGCCAGCCGGTTGCCCGCGCCCGCCGGGATGCCCAGCGCGCTGAACAGATGCTCGGAGGTGGAGTAGGTCTCGGGCGGCTCGGGGTGCCCCAGGCCGAGCGCCTCGTTGATGAGCTTCCAGCGCTGCAGGTCGTTCCAGTCCACGAAGGTGACGGCCACCCCGGACCGGCCCGCCCGGCCGGTCCGGCCGATCCGGTGCAGGTACGCCTTGGCGTCCTCGGGGCATTCGTAGTTCACGACATGGGTGACGTCTTCGACGTCCAGGCCACGCGCGGCCACCTCGGTGGCGACGAGCACGTCCACCTTGCCGTGCCTGAACGCGCGCAGGGCCCGTTCCCGCTGTGCCTGGCCCAGGTCACCATGCACCGCCGCGGTGGCGAAGCCGCGGGTGGTCAGCGCGCCCGCGACCTGGTCGGCGGTCCGCTTGGTGCGGCAGAACACCATGGTCAGCCCGCGCCCGTCGGCCTGCAGCACCCGGACCAGCATCTCGATCTTGTCCATCTGGTGGGCGCGGAAGACGTGCTGCTCGGTCAGCGGCACAAGCTCGGGCTCGTCGTGCTGTTCGGCCCGCACGTGCATCGGGCGGCTCAGGTACCGCCGGGCCAGGGTGACCACCTCTCCGGGCATGGTGGCCGAGAACAGCATGGTCTGCCGGCCTGCCGGGGTGAGCTCCAGGATCCGCTCGACGTCGGGCAGGAAGCCGAGGTCGAGCATCTTGTCGGCTTCGTCGAGCACCAGCGTGCCCACGTCCGACAGGCTCAGATGCCCTTGGCGGACCAGGTCGAGGAGGCGCCCGGGGGTCCCCACCACCACGTCCACGCCAGCGCGCAGCGCGTCGATCTGCGGCTCGTAGGCGCGCCCGCCGTACAGCGTGATCACCCGCGCCTTGCTGGCCTTGCCGGCCGCCTCCAGGTCATAGGAGACCTGAATCGCCAGTTCCCGGGTGGGGACGACGACCAAGGCCCGTGTGTGGCCCGAGCGTGCGGGCGGCTGACCGTCCAGCCGCTGCAGCAGCGGGATGCCGAACGCCAGCGTCTTGCCCGTTCCGGTCCTGGCCTGGCCGATGACGTCCTGGCCGGTCAGCGCGATGGGGAGGGTCAGCGCTTGGATCGGGAAAGAAGCGGTGATCCCCTGGGCCGCCAGGCTCTCGCAGATCGGCGCGGCGACGCCCAGGTCGGTAAACAGTGGGCCGGCGATGCTTTCCGCTTTCCCTGCGCCGGCGGTCAGGTCGTCGCCCTGTTCCCGGGCGGCAGGCATATATGTTGTCAGAGTTCCAGCTCTCAGTGCGTTTTACCACGTGAAACGCGGCATACCCCCACCTGCATTCCCGTGAGACCGCAGGCCAGTGTATCAGCGGATGTAGGCTGCGCTGGTGGCAGGCACGGGCGCGCCGGGGATGGACGCACTGACTGATCTGTTCGGCTTGCTCGCCTACGCCGAACTCGTGGCCTTCTTCAATCTGTCCGGCGACGCCGAGCTCGCCTCGTCGCTGGCGGACAAGGCGGCCCTCGGCGAGATGGCTGTCGCCGAGTTCGGCCACTTCCGCGCGCTGCACGACGAGCTCACCAAGAGGGGGGCCGTGCCGGAGCAGGCCATGGAGCCGTTTGTGGCGCCGCTGGACGCCTTCCATGCCAGGACGGCCCCCGCGGACTGGCTCGAAAGCCTGGTCAAGGCTTATGTGGGAGACGGGCTCGCGGCCGACTTCTACAGCGCGGTGGCCGAACGTCTTGAGCCACAGGCACGGGCGCTGGTCCTGGAGGTCCTCGCGGACACCGGCCACGCCGACTTCGTGATCTCCCGGGTGCGTGCCGCCATCGAGGCCGATCCGACGCTGGCCGGGCGGCTCGCGCTGTGGGCGCGGCGGCTGGTCGGCGAGGCGCTGGCGCAGGCGCACCGGGTGGTGGCGGAGCGGCCGTCGATGGCCAATCTGGTCGCTGGCGCGGATGGTGAGACGGGCAGGCAGGGCGATATCGGGCGGATGTTCGCGCGCATCACCGATGCCCACGATCAGCGACTGGCGGCGCTGGGACTATGAGGGGCCTGCTGCGTTAGTCACAGGCCCCCGAAGCCGATCCTTCGCTGCTCGGAGCCGTTGAGTTCCACGTAGCCGATCTTCTCGGCCGGGATCAGGACTTTCCCGCCCTTGTCGTCGCGGACGACGAACATGCCGCCGTTGCTCAATGCCGTAGCCAGGGAGCGCTCGACCTCGTCCGGGGAGGACGACGTGTCGAGCACGAGTTCTCTCTGGATGGACTGGATGCCTATCTTGACTTCCACGGTGATCCTTTCACTGGTCTGCAGCAACAGGGTCGCTGGCCCGCGGCCAGCCGCTGATTCCGCGCCAGGCCAGCCTGGCCATGAGCTGCTCCGCGGCGCCCTTCGGGATCGCCCGGTCGGTGCCCAGCCAGTAGGTGGCGCTGACCTGGGCCATTCCGACCAGGCCTATGCCCAGCAGGTGCGCCTCCTCGTCGCCGATGCCGGCGTCCTCGGAGATGATCTCGCTGATCATCTCCGCGCAGTCCCGGCTTGACTCATCCAGCCGGGCGCGTACCGCGGGCTCGTTGCGCAGGTCAGACTCGAACACCAGGCGGAACGCCTGGCCGGTGCTCCCGACGAAGTCGAAGAAGGCGGTGAACGTGGCGGTGACCCGCTGCTTGTTGTCGGTCGTGGACTCCAGCGCAGCCCGGACCGTTGCGGTGAGGGCTGCCACACTCTCGTCCAGCAACGCCAGGTAGAGGTCCAGTTTGCCGGGAAAATGCTGGTACAGAACGGGCTTGCTCACCCCGGCCCGCTCGGCGATCTCGTCCATCGCGGCCGCGTGGTAGCCCTGCGCCACAAAGACTTCCTGCGCGGCGGCGAGCAGTTGCCTGCGCCTGGCGGGCTTGGGCAGCCGGTTCCCGGCCTGGCGGGCCTGGGGTGTCGTAGTCACCTGTGCCTCCAATGAGCCCTCTGCCTCCCTCTCACCGGTAGTCGTCTTCATCGAGTTCCACTTCCCGATACTGCTCCATCGCGTCGGCCTCATCCACGTCAAGCGGAAGGTCGGCGCCAACTGAGGGCAGCGGGGCCGGGAGATCCTCCGGTTCGTCGATCGCCTCACGCCGCTGTTCCGCGAGATCGGGCGCTGACTGTCCCAGATCGCGCTCGCTCATCAGTGATCCCCTTTGCGTATCCGGCCGACTCTGCTCTTTATTCTCTCGCGTAACGTCGTATCACGGCGCCACGGGTGTTTCATCGTGACAGTCCTGGCCGCCGAAGAGCGCAATCTGGCTAATTGGGGTACACAAGCATCATGCGTGCCATGTGGAGAGGCGAGATCTCGTTCGGGCTCGTCATGATTCCCATCCGGCTCTATGCCGCGACCGAGCACCGGGACGTCTCGTTCCGCCAGGTCCACAAGGAGGACGGGGGGCGGATCCGGTTTCGCCGGGTCTGCTCGGTCGACGGCGAGGAGGTCCCCTACTCCGACGTGGCCAAGGGGTACGAGCTGCCCAACGGCGAGATGGTGGTGCTCACCGACGAGGATCTGGCCGAACTGCCGCTGCCCACCGCGCACAGCATCGAGGTGCTGCACTTCTCCCCGGTCGACCAGGTCGACCCGATCATGTGGGAGCGCAGTTACTACACCGAGCCGGAGCCCCAGGGAGTACGTGCCTACGCGCTGCTGCGGGACGCGCTTGACCGGTCGGGCATGGTGGCGGTGGCGAAGGTGGCGTTGCGTAACCGGGAGACGCTGGCCGCGATGCGCACCCGCGACGGGGTGCTCGTGCTGGTCACCCTGATGTGGCCGGACGAGGTACGGCTGCCCGATTTCGAGTTCCTCGAGGAAGACGTCGAGGTGCGGTCCCAGGAACTCAAGATGGCCACGTCCCTGATCGACTCGATGACCGTGGACTTCGACCCGTCCCAGTACACCGACCATTACCGGGAGGCGGTGGAGGAACTGGTCGAGGCCAAGATCGA
>DASXKD010000166.1:0-5148 GCA_036497045.1 Streptosporangiaceae bacterium
GGCAGCCCGCAGGCGCACATCAAGGGGACCGACACCCTCGTCTTCGCGGTGGACATCCTGGGCGCCTTCCCCGGGGCGCAAGGGTAGTACTAGCCCGGGGGAGCGACCCCCGGTGGCCTGTGGCCCTGCGACTTCGTTGCGGGGCCTTGGCCGTGCTGCCCTGGGGGGCGACCCCCGGAACCCCCGCTGGCTCACCCGGGAATGACCCCGGGGGCCGGTGCTCAGGCCAGCAGGGCCGCGGCGTGGCGGCCGGCCGCGGCCGCGGCCAGGAAGTAGGCCCGGTCCTCGGCCAGGCCACGGCCCATCGTGGCGAGCTGGACCGGGCATGCCGCCAGGGTGTCCAACAGCCCGTCGGTCGCCACGCTGACCAGGCGGTGCCGCTGCGCCAGTTGCTGTGCCTGGGCCGCGACCTGGGCGCCGAGATCGCCGCCGAGCGCGGGCACCACGACGTCGGCACTGGCCAGGGCCACCCGGCCGTACGCGGTGAGGCTGTGGTGTGAGATGCCGCGGTGACGCTGCCTGGGGTCGGCCTCGCTGATCCGCAGCGACGCGACCGGGCGGGCGCCGAGCACCGCGGCCGCGTTCACCGCCTCGCCGCAGGCCACACCGGAGAACCCCCAACGGGTGCCGGTGCCCAGGTTGCCCGGCCCCTGTGTCACCACGGCCACCTCGGCGCCCAGCACGTGCCGCGCCGCGAGCAGGCCGGTGTGCACGGTGACCGTCTCCAGGTCGCCGCCGAACGACTGGCCCGTGCTGATCGTGCCCGCAAGCCACCCGGCCTCGCGCAGCCCCGCCGCGGTACGGGAGAACCAGGCAGGCAGCGTGCCGCCGTCCAGCATCACGTACGCGGCGACCCGCGGGCCCGTCTCGCGGAGCCCGGCGAGGATGGCCGGGAGCGCCGAGTGCAGATCCGCCACGACGACCGGCATCCCGTCCAGGTCGTCGGCATCGCGGAGCACCTCGTGGTGCGGTGAGCCCTGCTCGTCGGCGCCAAGGACGCACACCTGCAGCGGCGTGTACCGCGCCTTCACCAGATGGCCCGGGCCGGGCAGGTCCTCGGGAAGCCGGTCAGGCACGGCGATTACCAGGGCATACCCGCCGGTGCCGAGCCCCAGTTCCACGGCCGTTGCGTTCAGCAAAACTCGATCGCCAGCCTGCGGCCGGCCGGTCAGCGCCGGGTAAGCGAGCGCGCGCAACGGCCCGTCGCCGGAGGTGACTTCCAGCTCGACCGCGCCCGGCCATTCCCGCAGCACGTGCGTCACCACGGCGCTCCGCCAACGAATCACCCAGGCAGGGTAACCTGGCCGGCATCGGCGCCTTGCCTGGTCACCATAACCTCGTACGTTGCGCCGGGCAGACGGGGGACAATGGTTATCGGCCAAGCATGCGGGAGAGGGCGGCGATGTCACGGCGGAAGACCGAGCGGCTGCTCAGCCTGGTGGTCTGCCTGCTGTCCAGCCAGCGCTATCTGACCGCGACCCAGATCCGCGCCGCGGTGCCCGGTTACCCGGAGTCCTTCGACGCGTTCAAGCGGATGTTCGAGCGGGACAAGGAGGAGCTCCGCGAGCTGGGCATCCCGCTCGACATGGGCACCAACGCCGCGCTCGACGACGAGGTCGGCTACCGGATTCCCCGGCAGGCCTACGAGCTGCCCGACATCAGGCTGGAGCCGGATGAGGCGGCGGTGCTCGCCGTGGCGGCCCGGGTATGGCACCGGGCCGAGCTGGCCGGCGCCGCGGCTGGTGCGCTGCTGAAGCTGCGCGCCGCCGGGGTGGACGCAGAAGAGACCGCACAGCCGGGGATCGAGCCGCGGCTGCAGGCCGGCGAGGCCGCGTTCGCGCCGCTGTGGGAGGCGGTGCGGGACCGGCGGCCGGTCACCTTCCGCTACCGCGCGGCGGGCCGCAGCGAGGCGCAGCAGCGTGAACTGGAGCCCTGGGGCGTGGTAAACCGGCACGGCCGGTGGTATGTGGCCGGGCACGACAGAGCCAGGCAGGCGGTGCGCGCGTTCCGGCTGAGCCGGATCGATGGCGGGGTGGGCTTCAGCGGGCCGCCCGGCTCGGTGACCGTGCCGGCCGATGCCGACGTGCGGGAACTGGTCAAATCCTGGGACGATCGGCCGGTGGCGCCGCGGTCCGCGGTGCTGAGTGTCCGGGCCGGGGCCGGGCTCGGCATCCGGCGCCAGGCCGCCAGGGAGGTGGCCGGCCCCGACGGCTGGGATGAGGTGGAGACGCCGTTCGCCGAGGTCGCCTGGTTCTCCGAGCACCTCGCCTCGTTCGGCCCTGACGTGATCGTCCGCGAGCCCGCCGACCTGCGGGACGCGGTCATCACCAGGCTCAAGGGAGCGCTGGCATGACGGCGGCAAGAGCGGCCGAGCACGGCGGCCCTGGCACCAGTTCGGACCGGCTACAGCGGCTGCTCGCCCTGGTGCCCTATGTGATCAGCCGGAAGGTGGTCGGGCTGACCGAGACGGCGGCCGCGTTCGGTATCAGTGAGCGGGAACTCACCGACGACCTGAACATGCTGTGGTGCGTGGAGCTGCGCACGCCCGACCCTTATTGTCCGATCGACCTGTCCTACGAGGGCGGCGAGATCGTGATCAGCCAGGCCGAGCCGGTGGACCGGCCGTTGCGGCTTGGTGTGGACGAGGCGAGCGCGCTGCTGGTGGCGCTGCGGATGCTGGCCGAGGTCGGCGAGCTGACCTCGGCGCCGGACCTGGCGGAGGGCTCCGCGCTCAGCCGCACCATCGCGAAGCTGGAGGCGGCGGCGGGGGAGGCCGGGGCACCCAGTGCTCAGGTGGCGGTGGAGGTCGACCAGCACGCCGAGCGGAGCGTCCTGGCCCGGGTAAGCGAGGCGCTGGACAGCGGGCGCCGGCTGCACCTGTCCTACTACGTGCCGGGCCGCGACGAGGCCACCGAGCGGGACGTGGATCCGATGCGGCTGCTCGTCGTGGAGGGCCGCACCTACCTGGAGGGCTGGTGCCGCCGGGCGGAGGCGGTCCGGATATTCCGGCTGGACCGGGTGCTGCGGATCGAGGTGCTCGAGGTGGCCGCGGAGGTACCGCACCAGGCGGAGCCGGTGGACGTGGACCAAGGGCTGTTCCGGCCCTCGCCCGACGACATGCGCGTGGTGCTTGAACTCACCCCGCGCGGCCGCTGGGTGGCCGAGTACTACCCGTGTGAAGACGTGACCGAGCTGGGTGATGGCCGGCTCAAGGTGACGCTGCGCACCCCCGACGGTGCCTGGGCGCGTCGGCTGGCGCTCGGCCTGGGCGAAGACGGGCGGGTGGTGGAGCCGGCCGCGCTGGCGGCGGCGGTTCGCGCGGACGCCGCCACCGCGCTAGCTCAGTACGCTACGGACCCATCCGATAGCGGCCCGGCGCCGAACCAGGGGTGAGATTGGGACGACCTGGGCGTACCATGTGCCTGACGGGACTCCCTATGGAGCGGGGGCAGCAGCCTCGCTGAAAAGGAACAAAAGGGACTATGGGACTCTTTGACAGCCCGACGCATTTGCTCATCATCCTGGTGGTACTTGTCGTGCTCTTCGGTTCCGCGAAGCTGCCCAAGGCCGCCAAGTCAATGGGCGAAGCCATGCGGATCTTCAAGAAGGAATCGGCGAAGCTGCACGAGGAGGACTCGTCTAAGACTGAGGTTCCGGCGTCCGCCCCGCAGCAGGTCGTCGCTCCGCAGCCGCAGGTAGCCCCGCAGCAGGTGGCGCCGCAGCAGGCGAGCCAGGAGCAGATGGCCGCCCTGAAGCAGCAGATGGATGCCCTGCAGCAGCAGATGGCCTCCGCCCCGCCGCCGACCGCGCCTCAGCCAGCCCCGGGCACCGTCTCCGGCGCGACGCTGCCGGAGACGCAGCACACCAACCAGTCCGGCTGACGTCCGGGCCCTGAAATATGAGCTCACCGCCGGACACAGCCGCGCCCACATCCGGGCGCGGCTCCCGGTTGCCGCGCCCGGGCAGGCCAGCGCGTGATCCCGAGGGCCGGATGCCGCTCATGGAGCACATCCGGGAGTTCCGCAACCGGCTGATCAAGGCTGTTCTCGGGATCATCCTCGGCATGGTCATCGGCTGGTTCCTGTACGGGCCGGCCTTCAGCTTCATCGCCGGCCCGTTCTGCCGGATCCCCATCCAGGGCAAGGTGGGTTGCGGCCCGGACGGGCACCCGCTCATCGTCACCGGCGTGTTCGACCCGTTCTTCGTGAAGCTGAAGGTCGCTTTCGTGGTCGGCATCATCGTGTCGTCCCCCATCTGGTTCTACCAGTTGTGGGCGTTCATCGCGCCGGGGCTCTACCGCCGCGAGAAGCGCTGGACGTTCGCGTTCGTGGGCACGGCGGTACCGCTGTTCGCGCTCGGCGGCGTGTTTGCCTACCTGGCCATGAGCCGAGGGCTGCGCTTCCTGCTCAGCCTGACCCCGCCCGACGTCCGGGCGCTGATCACCATCGACACCTACTTCGGCTACGCGATGGCGATGCTGTTCATCTTCGGGCTCGCCTTTGAGCTGCCGCTGGTCCTGGTCATGCTGAACCTCGCCGGGGCGGTCAGCCATGCCTTCATCCGCAAGTACCGGCGGATAATGATCTTCCTGGTATTCGTGTTCGCCGGCGCAGCGACCCCGAGCCCGGACCCGTTCTCGATGCTGCTGCTGGCCGTCCCCTGCGTCATCCTGGTGGAGCTTGCCGAGTTGTTCGTCTGGCTGAACGATCGCCGCCGGGCGCGCCGTGAGGCTACGCTGCTGGCGTCGGAGGGCCTTGCCGAGATCAGCGAGGACACTGACTCCCGCGCCTAGCCTCCGGGGCGGCGCGGAAGGCGTCGCCTAGGCTGGAGCGCGTGTCCACCCACGCGAGCCCTGCGCAGCGGTATGCCGAATCCCGCCGGCGGCGGGCGCAGGACGGTCCCGCTCTGGCCGAGTTCCAGGCGCTCTACGACTTCACCTTCGACGACTACCAGCTCCGGGCGTGCCAGGCGCTGAACGAGGGCCACGGGGTGCTTGTGGCCGCTCCGACCGGGTCAGGCAAGACCGTGATCGGGGAGTACGCCGTGCACCTGGCCCTGGCCGCGGGGCGCAAGTGCTTCTACACCACGCCGATCAAGGCGCTGTCCAACCAGAAGTTCGGCGACCTGGTGCGCCGCTACGGCCCGGAC
>DASXKD010000167.1:0-14914 GCA_036497045.1 Streptosporangiaceae bacterium
GTCGGGCAGGGCGTCCGCGTCGTCCTGCGACGGCACGGCCACCCGGACGATCTGGCAGCCGGTCGCGGTGAGCTCGGCGATCTGCTGCAGCGTCGCGTTCACATCGGCGGTCAGCGTCGTGGTCATGGACTGGACCGACACCGGTGCGCCACCGCCCACCGGCACCGCGTGCTTGTCCTTGCCCACCATGATCTGGCGGGACTTGCGGCGTTCGGCTACCGGCTGCACGGGAAGTCCGGGCATACCAAGCTCTGTCGTCATCTGCTCAATGCCTCACTGGAGGTGAATTGGGTTGACGAGATCAGCCATGATCAGAAGCAAACCTACACCGACCAGAAGCGCGAACACTCCGACGCTCAACGGCACCAGGCGCCGGTAGTCGACCGGGCCGGGATCAGGCCGCCCGAACAGCCTGGCGAACCAGGCCCGGATCCGTTCGTAGATCACCACCGCGAGGTGGCCGCCGTCCAGGGGGAGCAGCGGGAGCAGGTTGAAGGCTCCCACGAAGATGTTCAGCGAGGCGATGATAAGCAGCACCAGGGCGACCTTGGGCTGCCAGCCGATCCGGGCCTCCAGCACCTGACCGGTCACGTCACCCGCGCCGACCACGCTGGTGACCTGCCCGCCCGGGGTGTCGGCGCGATTCTTCGCAAACAGGTCGGGGATGGCCCTGGGCAGGCTGGCGACCACGCTTGCGGACCCGGAGAGCATTGTCCAGAACTCGTGGCCGGCGTAGGAGGCAGCGCCGATCGGACCTATGCGCTGGAACACCGCCGGCGGCGAGACTCCCAGGTAGGAGCCGTGGCCGGTGAGGCTGGCCAGCGTCGCGTGCAGGGTGACGAGCCGGCCGTGCCGGTCCACCACCACCGGGACTTCATGGCCGACCTGCTGGCTGCGGATGGCCTTGCCCATCTGCGACCAGGAGTTCACCCTGATCCCCGCGATGCTGACAATCCGGTCGCCGACCTTGACGCCTGCCTGGGTGGCCGGCGACGCCGGGTCACCCTTGACGCAGCCCGACTTCATGTTGGCGGGGACGCAGGACTCGACGGTGCCGACCGTGGTCCCGGCGCCGGCGGTCTCCAGGCCAATGCCCGCGGCGACGATGAACAGCAGCACCAGGGCCAGCATGAAGTGCATGAACGAGCCGGCCGCCAAGACGATGATCCGCTGCCAGCCAGGCTGCCTGCGGAACGATCGCGGCTCGTCTGCCGGGTCCACGTCCTCCAGGTCGGTCATCCCGACGATCTTGACGAAGCCACCGGCCGGGATGGCCTTGACGCCGTACTCAGTCTCGCCCTTCTGGCGCGACCAGACGGTCCGCCCGAACCCGACGAAGAACTGGGTGGCCTTCATGCCGAACATCTTGGCCGTCGCGAAGTGGCCCGCCTCATGCAGCATGATGGACGCGAGCAGGGCCACGACGAAGATGGCAACGCCGAGCAGGAAGCTCATCCGGCGGTCTCTCCCCTCTTCAGCGCCGTGCCCACGGCATGATGCGTGCGTTGCCCCCAGGCGGCGGCCAGTTCCGCCGCCCTGGCGCGCGCCCAGCGGTCAGCCGCTCGCACATCGGCAAGGCTCACCGCATCTTTCGCGCGGCCGTCATGTTCCGAGACTACCTGCGCCACGGTGTCCACGATCGCGGCGAACGGGAGGGTGCCCGCCATGAAGGCGTCCACGCAGACCTCATTGGCGCCGTTGTAGGCGGCCGGCGCGGTCCCGCCCGTATGCCCGGCCTGGCGGGCGATGGCCACCGCGGGGAAAGCGCTCTCATCCAGCGGCTCGAAGGTCCACGTGTGCGCCGCGGACCAGTCGATGGCCGGAGCGGCGCCGGGCACCCGATCCGGCCAGCCCAGGGCCAGCGCGATCGGGATGCGCATATCCGGCGGGCTGGCCTGGGCGATCGTGGATCCGTCGGTGAACTCGACCATCGAGTGGATGACCGACTGCGGGTGCACGACCACCTTGATCTTGTCGAACCCGAGGCCGAACAGCAGGTGGGCCTCGATCACCTCAAGCCCCTTGTTCACCAAGGTGGCCGAGTTGATGGTGATCACCGGGCCCATGTTCCAGGTGGGGTGCGCGAGCGCCTGCTCGGGCGTGATGCCGTCGAGTTCCGCCCGGCTACGGCCACGGAACGGGCCGCCGCTCGCGGTCAGGACCAGCTGCGCGACCTCGGATCCGCTCCCGGAGCGCAGGCACTGCGCGATCGCGGAGTGCTCGGAATCCACCGGCACGATCTGGCCCGGGGCAGCCAGTCCCGCGACCAGCGGCCCGCCGACGATCAGGGACTCCTTGTTCGCCAGCGCCAGCACCCGGCCCGCGCGGAGCGCAGCCAGCGTGGCGGCGAGGCCACTGAACCCGGTCACCGCGTTCAGCACCACATCGGCCGGCCAGGCTGCGACCTCGGCCACGGCGTCCGGGCCGGCCAGGACGGTGGGCAACGGCATCCGCCCGCCGGCACCCGGCCGCATCGTCGGCGCAGGCGCCGGTGCGTGCGATGCAGGCGGTTCGTGTGGCGGGGGCGGTCCGTGCGGCGCGGGCGGCGCCAGCCGCTGCCCGGTGAGCGGTCCCGGCATCTGGCCGCTCGTGGCCGCCCGGCCTGCCCGGGCCGCGTGTGCCTGCAGGGCTTCCCGCACCTCGGCGGCTGCCGACTCCCGTTCGACGGCGACGACGGCGGCCCCGAACTCGATGGCCTGCGCCGCCAACAGGCCGGGATTGCCTCCCCCGGCCGCCAGCCCGGTGACCCGGAACCGGCCCGGGTTCCGCCGGATCACGTCGGCCGCCTGGGTTCCCACCGAGCCGGTGGAGCCGAGCAGCACCACATCCCGTGGCCGCGAGCGCGAGGATTCCACCTCGTCATTCTGCCGTTGCGAGTCAGTGAGCATGAGCAGGCTCCGTAATCGCAGCCGCCGGCTGCCCGGCGGCGGTCCCGGTCTCACCCTCATACGAGGCGCCGGGTTCCTGCTTCACCGGGACGTGCCCGGCGCAGCCGGGTCTTACCGTCCCTCCACAGGCGTTCAGGCTCTCGGCCCCACTGGCCGCGAGCTTGAGCAGGTTCACTGCGGCGTTCACGTCCCGGTCCAGGACAAGGCCGCAGGCCCCACACACGTACGTCCGCTCGGACAGGGTTAGTTTGGCTTTCACCGCACCACAGCCCGAACAGGTTCTGGAACTAGGGAACCAGCGGCCAGCTTTGATGAGGTGGCCGCCGTTCCGGGCGGTCTTGTAGTCCAGCATGCGCAGCGCCTGACCGAACCCGGCGTCATTGATAGCCCGGCCCAGCCGCCGGTTGCGGGCCATCCCGGCCACGTTCAGATCCTCGGCCACGACCGTCCCGTATCGCCGCGCGAGCGCACTGGTGGCCTTGTGCAGGGCGTCGGCCCGGACATTTGCCACGCGGGCATGCATCCGCGCCAACCGGGCGGCAGCCTTGGCCCGGTTTGCCGAGTGCAGGCGCTTGCGGGCGTGCGCCCGGCTGGCCCGGCGCAGTCGCCGCAGCGCCGTGCGCAACGGCTTGGGGCCTGGCACGATGATCACGGTCCCGGTGTCGTCCACGCCGGTCAGCAAAGTCTTGATGCCCAGGTCAACGCCGATGGCGCTGCCGGGCCGGCCAGAGCGGCCTGGGACCGCCCGCTCCACCTCCACGGTGAACGACACGAACCACCGCTGAGCCGTGCGCGAGACCGTGGCCGACAGAATGCGCGCGGTTCCGTTGTACAAACGCCTGGCGAGTTTGCGTGTCGATTCGTGCGTGGCGATGGTGCCGAGCCGCGGCAAGGTGACGGTCTTGCCTGTGCACCGCATCACGCCCGTTCCGAACCGGAACGAGTCGCGGCACCGGCCCCGCTTCTTGAACCTCGGGAACCCAAGACGCCTGCCGGCCCGCTGACCGTTGCGCGACCTCACGAAATCCCGAAGCGCCCGGTCCAGGTCGCGGAAAGCCTCCTGGTAGGCACATTTGGAATTCTCCGCCCACCACGCCAGTGCCGGATCAGCCTTCTTCCGAGCATTCCACAGCTTGTGCAGCTCGGCCGCCGAGTACCACCGTCCCTGAGCCTGGTAGCGCTCTTTACATTTGGCCAGGCCCCAGTTCCACGCAAACCGCGCCGCGCCCGCATGCGAGCGGCACGCACGCTCGTGGCGCGGGGTCAGATCCAGCGCGAACCGATACGCCTGGACGGCCTTCATCCCGCGCCGACCGCGACCGCCACCGCACGGCACGCACGGTCCGCCACGGCCCAGAGCCCACGCCGACGCACACACAAGGACGTCAGGATCTCCGTCACCTCCCGCACCAGTTCCTCATCGGCTTCGAACGGATCCGCCACTACAGTCGACGGGCTATCCGGCGACCCGTGCTGGCGCGCTCTCCCAGTCGGGGCGCAGCGGCATGTGGGACTTGCCGTCGGCCTCCAGCCGGACGCCCAGGATCTGGTGCAATTCCACTACGTTGTGGTCGAACCCGAGTCGGGAGCCCGCCATGTACAGCCGCCACACCCTGGCCGTTCCCTGGCCGACCTCGGCGACCGCCTCATCCCAGTGCGCGTCCAGGTTCGCGGACCAGGCCGCCAGGGTCCGCGCATAGTGCTCGCGCAGGTTCTCCTCGTGCCTGATCTCGAACCCCGCACTGTTCATCTCCGACACCAGGTGGCCCGGGCCCTCCAGTTCCCCGTCGGGGAACACATACCTGTTGATGAAGCCCCCGGCCCGGCGTGCGGGCTCGGCGTTGTCCGGCCGGGTGATGCAGTGGTTGAGCAGCCTGCCGCCCGGCTTGAGCTTGCCGAACAGGAACGAGAAGTACGCCGGGAGCTTGGCCTTGCCGATGTGCTCGGTCAGGCCGACGGAGCTGACCGCGTCGAACTCGGTCTCGGGCACATTCCGGTAGTCCAGGTGGCGCACTTCCGCGAGGCCGGACAGCCCCTCGCGGATGATGGCCTGCTGCGCCCACGCCGCCTGCTGCGCCGACAGCGTGACCCCAAGGGCCTTGACCCCGTGCTCGCGTGCAGCGTGCCGGACCATGCCGCCCCAGCCGCAGCCGACGTCCAGCAGCCGCATTCCGGGCTGGAGCGCCAGCTTCCTGGCCACCAGTTCATGCTTGTAGGCCTGCGCCTGCTCCAGCGTCGCGTCCTCGTCCGGGTAGCAGGCACAGGTGTAGGCCATCGACGGCCCGAGCACCCACTCGTAGAACGTGTTGGACACGTCGTAGTGGTGGGAGATGGCCGAGGCATCCCTGTCCTTGGAGTGCCGCTGCCCGCTCATCCAGCGGCGGTGCACCCGCACCTCCTGGGGCGGCAGCGGCACCCGCGGGTAGAGCAGCTTCGGCCCGCCGAGTTCGCCGAGGACACGGAGCCGTTCGGACATGCTCAGGTCGACCCGCTGCGCGTGGGCCATCCGTGCGAGCGCCGTGTACATGTCGCCGTCCACATCCACATGGCCGGTGACATAGGCGCGCGCCAGGCCAAGCGCGCCCGGCGCCTGCGCGATGTAGGACAAAGCGACCGGGGAGCGGACCGTGATCCGCACCGGTGCGCCCGCGACCCCCGCCTCGCTTCCGTCGTAGACGCGGAATTCCACCGGGGCATCGGGGCCCGCGATCCGCTCGAACACCTTGGCCAGCGCCATGACCGTCATCCCTTCACTACCTGCCGTGCGCCTGCTAGCTTCCGCGCACGCACTTCTCGTACAGCCCGGACAGCCTGCCGCCTCCGTCGTAGGCGCTCTTGAGCCGGGCATAAGCGGGGCCGTTATAGGTGGCCCAGAAATCCTCCTCGGAATAGAACGACGTCGAATACAGGCCCTTGGAACCGCCGAGGGCGGCCACCTCGGCCTCGATCAGGCGGTTGTGGTAGCTGTCGGGCCGGCCGGGTGGCAGCGGCACCGTGCCCCAGAAGCCGAAGTTCACATAGACCTCGCCCGGCCGCAGCGGGTAAAGCGGCCAGGAGGTGGCGCTGCGCAGCCGCAGCGGGCACAGCCACACCGGGCTCATGCCTACGTCGGCCGAGAAGAAGCGCAGGAACTCAGCCCCGCGGTCCACGGGGATCTCCACGTCCTGGATCACCGCTTCGCGCGGTGGCCGCCCGCGGTTGGCGTTGAGCGTGTCGGACAGGTGGTGGCGGCGGTCGAAGGCGACCAGCGACCGGTAGACATCGGACCGCCGGTAGCGGCGCGGCCACAACTTGCGGACCACCGGCTGCTGCACGCCGAACGGCCGCGAGCACCAGAACCAATCGGTGTCCCAGCGCCACAGGTAGTCGCGGATGGTGAGGAAGTCCTCGCGCGGCCCGCGCACCGACTGGTAGTAGATCTGCTGGCCGGTGTAGTCGCTGCGCCAGGGGGCTGCGTCACTGTAGGCGCCGACGGTCAGGTAGATCTCATCCAGGCCGAACACGGTGCCGTCCACGAAATCGGCCCGGTGCCCGTGCAGGCTTCCCTCCGCGGCGATCTGGGCGATCGCCTCCATGCACTCCTGCGGGCTGGTGTAGCGGAAGTGGCGCAGGTGGACAAAGGACGCCACCGGCTCAAGCTCGATGGTGAGCGACAAGGCGTAGCCGAGCGTTCCGTAGGAGTTCGGGAAGCCGTGGAACAGGTCTGCGTGCTCGCCCTCGGCGGTAGCCGTCACCACCCTCCCGTCCCCGGTGAGGATCTCCATGGCGATGACCGACTCGTGGGGCAGGCCGTTGCGCAAGGAAGTCGATTCGATGCCGAGACCGGTGACCGCGCCGCCGAGCGTGATCGTCTTCAGTTGCGGCACCACCAGCGGCATCAGGCCGTGGCGCAGGGTGGCGTCCGCGAGATCCTCGTAGGTGGTCATGCCGCCCACCACGGCGGCCCGGGCGACCGGGTCCACGTGCAGCACGCTGGTGAACGCGGACGCGTCGAGCCCGCCCGCGGTGTCTGGCCCTTGGCGCCCGCGGCGGCCCCCGGCCCGGGGCGCCGGTTCGCGGAACCGGAACAGATTCGAGGTGCGCTTGGCCAGCCGGACCGGCGATCCGGCGGGCAGGGCGGCATAGGACTCGCGGAAGGCGGCGACCGCGGCGTGGTGCTCCGCGGCCACCACGGGGGGCAGTTGCACCACTGGCGGAGCCGTGCCCGGCACCGTCAGGCCGGAACGCCCGCCTTCCACTGTGGCGTCCGTCACTGACCCACCCCTTCCTTTGTCACAGGCTCGGCCTTGCATTGAGGATGACTGCGCGGGCCCGGTGCGGCAAGTACTGGTTGTCCGGGCGAAAGGCGGACCGAGTCTACCCTTAGGTAACTTCGCGCTCAGCGCCCCTTCCTGCGCGAACCATCTCGGCGCGACTGGGGCTGCCCCGGCTTGCGCGGAGGGGATGACCGCGCGTAGCTCTCCGCCACCTCTTCGGGAGTCATCGGCAGGCGTGCCTGCGATGGCGGCACTCCCGCCGTGAGGATGTCCCGTAACAGCAGCGCCATGGAGTAGTCCGGGTCGGCAGCCAGAGCCCGGTCCAGGGCGATGTTCGCGAGCGTCCCGTCACCGGCCTGCCAAGCGGTGAAGGCGAGCAGCGAGGCGGGCGCGGGCAGCCACCGGCCATCGGTCCGGCGCACGATGTCCGCCCACAGCGACAGGTGCGCCTGGCGGTGCTCGGGGACCATCCTCGCCCACGCATCATCACGAACGGCGAGGTGGACCAGGCTGACCGCCAGCCAGGCGATCCTGTCCTCGCTGGTGATCCGGCCGCCGCCGCGGTACACGCGGATCGCTTCCCGCACCGCCCTGCGGCCTTGGCTGATCGCCAGCCGCACCGGGTTGCCGGTCCCGCTGCGCTGCGCGCGGTCCACCAGGGCCTGCGCCCGCACGCAGGCCCGCTCGATGGCCTCGTCCATGACGCGGGCCGCCGCGCCGGCCGGCGGGGCAAGGGTGGCGGCGACGGCGTCGCGGTCCGGGTAGGCGGCCAGCCCCGCGACGGTCATAGCAGCGGCCGCCGGGTGGGAGCTGTAGTCGAAGGCCGTGCCCTCCGCTGGGCAGCATGCCGCGTTGGCGCAGAGGTAGGACCAGTACCGGCCGTCCTCGACCCGGAGTAGCTCACGTAGCTGCAAGCGCCGCCGGTTGACCGCTGCGGCGAACGCGTCCGCCACCGGGGTGACGAGCCGCCCGGGACCGTAACCGATGCCGATCACCGTGCTGGCATCGCGCTGGGCGAGCACGGCCACTGCGTGGTCTGCGATCTCGGCCGCTGCTGCGGCGCCTGGCGGGTCAGGCAGGTCGTAGCGGAACCCGAGTTCGACCCGCCGGCGCGGGCCCGCGGCGCCGATCACCACGAAGCTCAGCCGCGGGTGGAAGCCGATCAGGTGCGGCACCACTGCCAGGATGTCGGCCGGGCCGCTGACCCGGACTCTGGGCAGGGTCATGTCTGCCTGGAGCCGCAGCGCGGATTCCCCCGATTCCAGTGGCGGCCTCGTGTCCGCGGGGGCGGTTGCCGGGGCGTCCGTGACTGGCGGGGGAAGCGGGTCGCGCGGAGTGGCACCCCCGGCTAAGGGACGCTGGCTGGGCAGGGATGAGTCCGGCGGCCGGGATGGCGAGCCGACCGGCCCGGCCGCGTGCGGCTTGTGATGCCGCGCCGGGCCAGGCCCGCGGTCGCCGGGGCCGCCGGGGCCGCCGGGGTCGGCCTCACCGAGGCCAGGTTCCTGCGCGCCCGGCTCGCCGGAGCCCGGCCGTCGACGGTGCGGCTCCACGGGACCCGGCCCACCAAAGCCCGGCTCCCGGCGGTGCGGCTCAGCGGGACCCGGCCCACCAAGGCCCGGCTCCCGGTCGCCAGGCCCACCGAGGCCTGGCTCCACGTCGCCAGGGTCACTACGGTGATGTTCACGGTGGGCACGGGGAGCGGGACTGCGTGATGGCTTCTCGGTTTCCATGCATCCAGGCTGCGTGGCAGGGGTGAGGGAAACGAGGGGCACCGGCCGCCTGTGCGTAACCCGCGGATCGTTGGCGCAGCTTGTCCACAGCCCAAACCCCGTGCCCTTGACAGGCCGCGCATCGGCCGGGGCACTGCCTTCCCGGCCGGGCACCGCCTTCCCGGCCGGGCATCGCCTCAGAGCGCGATGCCGAGAAGGGCGTCCACGGTATGGCGGACAAGCGCGGCCGCCGCGGCCGTCCCCGCGGGCAGTTCGGGCGCGCTGGTGACCGCCGACGCCCAGCGGTCCACCGCGGCCAGCGCGCCCGGGGCGTCGAGGTCGTCGGCGATGCGCTCCCGCACCGCGGCCAGCACGCTCTCCGCCGTGGGCATGCCCTCCCCGATTGCCCCGGGGCCCGGTTCCGCTGAGGACAAGCCTGCGCCGGAAACCGCCCGGTTCAGGGCCGCCCGCCAGCGGGCCAGCCGGTCCTGGGCGGCGGCCAGCCCGGCTGCGGTCCAGTCCCAGTCGCCCCGGTAGTGATGGGCCATGATGGCCAGGCGCACCGCCATCGGATCCACGCCGTCGGCCACCAGCCGGGATACGAACACCAGGTTGCCCAAGGACTTGGACATCTTCTCGCCGTCCAGGCGGACCATCCCAGCATGCGCGTAACAGCGTGCGAACACCCTGTGCCCTGGCACCCCGTCGGCGAAGGCCACCCGCGCATGCGACGCACTGAACTCGTGATGCGGGAAGATCAGGTCGGACCCGCCGGCCTGGACGTCGAACTGCTCGCCCAGGTAGGACGTGGCGATCGCCGCGCACTCCACATGCCAGCCCGGCCGGCCGGGCCCGAAGCCAGAGTCCCAGGACGGCTCCCCCGGCCGGGCGGTGAGCCAGACCATGGGATCCAGCGGGTCCTTCTTGCCCGGCCTGGCCGGGTCACCGCCTCGCTCGGCGCACAGCGCCGTCATGGTCGCCGGGTCCAGGTGTGACACGGCCCCGAACTCCGGGTCGGCGGCCCGGGAGAAGTAGATGTCCCGCTCGACCTCGTACAGGGCACCACGGTCGGCCAGCACCTGGTTCATCCGCTCGATCAGCGGCAGCGCCTCCACCGCCCCGACCAGCCGGGCGGGCGGCAGCACCCGCAGCGCCTCCATGTCGCCCCGGTACCTGGCGATCTCCCGGTCAGCCAGGTCACGCCAGTCCTCGCCGTCGCGGCCGGCCCGCTCCAGGAGTGGATCGTCCACGTCGGTGACGTTCTGCACGTAGGTCACGTCGTAGCCGCTGTCCAGCCAAGCCCGGACCAGCAGGTCCCAGGCCACGTAGGTCGCCGCGTGCCCGATGTGGGTCGCATCATAAGGAGTGATCCCGCACGCGTACAGGCTCGCCCGCTGTCCGGTGGCGGCGCGCGTCAGCTCACCGGTGGCCGTGTTGGCCAGGTACGGCTCCGCGCCGGGTCCAGGCAGGGAAGGAACATTCGCGGCGTGCCAGGTCTCCATGTGCGCAGGCTATCTCTGGTCAGCGGGCCCGCCGGCGGACCGGTGACCAGGCACCAGGCGCGGGGGCGCGGCCTGCTCGAAGGCGTACCCGAACGCGATCAGCGCGGGCTCGCTCCACGCCGGGCCGAGGAAGGAAAGGGCCACCGGCAGGCCGGACACATTTCCCGCCATTACGCACACCGCCGGGTAACCGGCCACCGCAGACGGCGACGAGGTGTGGAAAATGTCGTGGTCGCCGAGCACGTAATCGGTGAGCCAGGCGGGGCTCGCGGTCAACGTGACAATGGCGTCGAGCCGGTGCGCGGCGAGCGGCCCGTCCAGCGCCTCCCGTGCCCGGCGGGACGCTTCGGCGCGTGCCGCCTGGTAGCCGGGCTCCCCGGGGTCGCCCGTGGTTGCCTCGGCACGCTCCAACAGGTCCTGGCCGAAATGGGCCAGCACCGTGCCGGCGTATTGCGCGTTGTATTTAATGAGCCCGGCCAGGTCTGCCGGGTGCGTTCCGCCCAGATCGGCCAGGTAGGCGTTGAGATCGTGCTTGAACTCGTGCGTCAGCGCCGCGTATTCCGGTTCGCTGATCTCGGCCGCCCGGGGCAGTTCCACCGGGTCGACCAGCTCGGCACCCGCCTCGCGCAGCAGGGCGAGCGCGTGCTCCAGCACCGCGGCGGTACCCGCGTCCGCGTCCCTGGAGCCGTCCCGCCACACGCCAAGGCGCGCGCCCGCCAGCGCGGAGCCGTCGAGGTAGGCCGTGTAGTCGCGGGCCGCCGCGGCCGCCGGCGCGGTCGCGGGGTCGGCCGGGTCCGCACCAGCGAGCACGGACAGCAGCGCGGCGGCGTCCGCCACTGACCGGGTCATCGGGCCCGCGGTGTCCTGCGCCAGCGAGATCGGCACGATCCCGGTGCGGCTGACCAGGCCCAGGGTCGGCTTGATGCCGACGATCCCGCACGCGCTCGCGGGGCAGACGATGCTGCCGTCGGTCTCCGTGCCCACCGCGAGCGGTGCCAGGCCCGCGGCGACCGCGACCCCGGACCCTGAACTCGATCCGGACGGGTTGCGCCCGGTCCCGTGCGGGTTGACGGCCTGCCCGCCGAGCGTGCTCCACCCGCTGGTGGAGTGCCTGGAGCGGAAGTTCGCCCACTCGGACAGGTTGGCCTTGCCGAGGATCACCGCGCCTGCCTCGCGCAATCGGGTGACCAGGAAGGCCTCGTCCTGGTCGGCCTCGGCGAGGGCCGGTGAACCGGCCGTGGCGGGCATCAGCGCCACGGCGATGTTGTCCTTGATCAGCACCGGGATGCCGGCCAGCGGCCCGGGCGCCGCGCCGCCCGCCCGGGCCTCGTCGCTGGCCCGCGCCTCGGCGGCAGCTTGCGGGCTGACGCTGATGACCGCGTGCAGCGCTGGGTTGAGGCGTTCGATCCTGCTGGAGTAAAAAGCTGTCAGTTCCGCGGCGGTGAGAGCACCGTCGGCGAGGGCCTGCCGCAACGCCGCGACCGGCGCGGTGTCCGGATCGAGCCCGGTCCCGCCGAGCGTCTGGCTTACCCGCGACGATGTGCTGGGCTCAGACATGGTAGGAGGATAACGGCGTGGAAGTATCTATCGGTTCGCTGGCCGCCGTCCCGGCGCTGAGCAGGCCAGACCTGCTGGCCGCGCCCGTGGCCGCCGCGCTGGCCGCGCTGGGCGATGCCGTAGCGGGCGAGGTCGGCGTCGTCGAGATCGACCCGGCGGCCGCCGACACCGCGGCGTTCTGCGAGCGGTACGGGGTGAGCCTGGCCGAGTCGGCCAACTGCGTGGTGATCTCCGGCAAGCGCGAGGGTGAGGTCAGGTACGCCGCCTGCGTGATACTCGCCACGACCAGGGCGGACGTGAACAACGTGGCTCGCCGCGAGCTTGACGTGCGCAAGGCCTCGTTCGCGCCGATGGACGCCGCGGTCGCCGAGAGCGGGATGGAGTACGGCGGGATCACCCCGCTTGGCCTGCCCGCGGGCTGGCCCGTGCTGGTGGACGCGGCCGTGGCGGACACCCCGTACGTGGTGATCGGCAGCGGCGTCCGGCATTCCAAGCTGCTCCTGGCCGGGATACTGCTGGCCAGCATGCCCGGCGCGCGGGTGATCGACGGCCTGGCCCGCTGACCGCACGCCAGCGTGGTCCCGGGACTGGCCCGGCGTCGGCCGACCGTTTGTCATGGTTGCCACAACAACGAAATAAGAGGGTGACACGTTTTCATTCCCGGCAACCCGGAAGCCAAATTTAGGGGGAGTGCCAAGCTCATCAGCGGCGGTGCGAGATGCCGGGTAATGTTCTGCGGTGCGATACGACCCTTCGTTCTATGGTGGCGCGGCTGTCCACTACCGGTGCGGTAGGCCCCCGTACTCGCCCCAGCTCGAGGCTCTGCTCGCTGAGGAACTCGGCCTGGAGCGCAGCGGAAGGCTCCTGGACGTCGGGTGCGGTCCCGGCATCCTCACCGTACGACTGGCCCACCTCTTTGAGGCCGCCGTCGGCATCGACCCCGATCCGGCGATGATCGCCGAGGGTCGCCGGGCCGCCCAGGAGCGCGACATAGCGAACATCACCTGGATCCAGGGCCGGGCCGAGGAGCTTCCCACGGTGGCGCCCGGGCCGTACCGGCTCGTCACGTTCGGCCAGTCGTTCTACTGGACCGACGAGGTTCCGGTGGCCGAGGCGGTGTACGACATGGTGGCGCCGGGCGGAGCCCTGGCCCTTGTCGGGCATAAGGCCGAAGGGCGGGCCGTCCCGCCGAGCCCCGGGCCGCCGCGGATTCCGCACGATGAGATCAGGGAGCTGGTGCGGAAGTATCTCGGACCAACGAGGCGAGCGGGCCAGAGCACCGCGCCGGTTCAGGCCCTCAGCCTTCAGAACGCCCTTGCCAGTACCCGGTTCGGCGCGCCACGGGTGATCTTCGCCCCCGGCATCCCTTACCACGTGCAGGATATCGAGGGCGTATTGTCCAATTACTTCTCCATGTCTTATGCCGCGCCGCACCTGTTTGGCGACCGAGTCGAAGAATTCGCCGGCGAGGTTCGAGAGCTGCTGAGGGAGCGATCTCCCGAAGGCGTTTTCTGGGACTGGCCCGGTGATACCGAAGTGATGCTCGTCCGCAAATGACCGAGGAGGGACGGGGGATGCCCGGGCTTCCCGCCAGCATCCAAGCCCGGCTATTCCAAGCGTTCGGCCTAGGAGCGATCCTTGGTCGCTAGGCCGGATCTACAACAAACAAGACGACCAAGTCACCATCTACGCCACCATCACCCAAGCCACCCCTGGCAGCCCTCGCCGCCATCATCGCCAACAGCGAGCCCCCGCTGCACCAGCCGCCACCGGCCCGGCCGGATGGGGCCATTCTCCACAACACCCCAGAGTGTCGTGGTTGTCACAACGACGGCAAACAGGTGGTGCCAGCGCGAGGACAGGCCTGGCTCAGGGGAGCCAGGACACGTGGCCGTGCAGCACCGCGTAGCCCACGAAGGCGCCGGTGTCGATCAGCGTGTGCGCGATGATCATCGGGGTCACCCGGCCCCACCGCTTGTACAGCACGCCGAAGATGACGCCGAGGATCGCGTTGCCGATGAAGCCACCGAACCCCTGGTACAGGTGGTACGAGCCGCGCACCACCGCGGCCAGGGCGATCGCCTTGCCCGGCGCCCAGCCGAGCTGGTCCAGGCGGCGCAGCAGGTAGCCGAGGACCAGGACCTCCTCGAGGATGCCGTTCTGCGCCGCGTCCAAAATCAGCACCGGTACGCGCCACCAGATGGCGGGCAGGTTCTCCGGCACCACGTTCAGGCTGATTCCGAGGTGGAAGGCCGCTATGTACAGGGCAAGCCCGGACCCGCCGATGACCGCGGCGAGGACGGCGCCCCTCGCGAGGTCGCTGGCCGGGCGGGTGGTGTCGATGCCCAGCGCCGAGGGCCCCTCGCCCTCCCTGGCCAGCAGGTAGAAGACCAGCGCGACCGGGGCGAGCGTGGTGAGGATGTTGGCCAGTTGCAGGGTCAGGTCAAGCAGCGGCCGGCCGGGCGCGAGCGACCCGACCAGCAGGGCCTGCTGCTGTCGCAGCGCCTTCGGGGCGGTGAGCGAGCCGATCAGGTTGATGACCGCGTACAGCGCACTGGCGCCGAGTGACAAGGCGAAGACAATGATGATCTCCCAGCCGAGCAGTCGCCTGGTCAGCGGCGGGAGAGTAGTCGGAACCCCGGAATTCACCCCAGGACTCTATTAGCTAAGGCTGGGCACCAGTGCAAGGCGGGCTGCAGGTGCGCTGGAGGCTGCCTGTCAGGCGCGGGAGATCGCGGCGGCTGCGGGAGGGCGGTACGGGCTGCGCGGCGGTGCGCGGACGGCAGGAGCCGCCGCGGGATGGTGCCGCGGGATGGTCAGGCGCCGGCCGCGGTGACGATCGCGTCGGTGATGAAGCCGAGCACGATCCCGAGCAGGATCGCCCAGGTGACCAGTTCCTTGAGCCTGGAAGCCCGGGCCACGGCGAGCAGTTCGATGACGACGTAGAGGATCGAGCCCGCCGCGAGGGCGAGGAACGCGACGCCGAGCAACGGGCTGGTCAC
>DASXKD010000168.1:0-5945 GCA_036497045.1 Streptosporangiaceae bacterium
CTTGGGCATGATGACCGGCCGCAGCCCTGCCGCGGCGAGCCGGAGTGACACCCGGCTGGTGGTCCGGTGCTCGTGGTACCCCAGTTCCGGGTGCGCGTGCAGGTCCCGGCGGAACGCGATCAGTTCGTCGGCACGCGCAGCCAGGAACTGGTCGAGTTCCTCAGGAAGATCATGCCCGAGCATGGACGGCCTCCCTGAGCCGGACGACCACGGAGCCGACCGGCAGCCGGCACGTGACCGGCGCCGCCTGCGTGTCCATCTTCTCCTCGAACCTGAGTTCTGTCCTGAGCAGCCGTGCTGTGACCGCACGCCGGCCCCCGATGACCACCCGGCCCGCTGGCGGGCCCCACGCCGGATCAGGCGGGCGTGGTTTCAGCGCCTGGAAACACGACAGGGACCCAGCGAGGGCATTATGGCGAGAACCATCGCCTTTGCCCCCGTCATGGACCCTGTTAACCCACACGCCGCCGATTAGCAGCGTGCAAGTCACCGCATGTGCTCGGCGAGTTCGGATAGTGCTGAACGGGCGCCTTCCTCGTGCTCCGCGCTACCGCGTGGGGCACGTTCCGGCGCAGGTAATTATGGTATCGCGAGACTCAGGTGATCCGCTGCGGATGCGCGATTGTTGCCTTTTAGCTCACGCTCCGTGACCCGGCTGGTCCAGGCGGGCGCGGTCTATCAGGAGATATCCGGCGGCCGGTAGGTTCCCCAGACATCCCGCAGTGCGTCGCACACCTCGCCGACCGTGGCCTGGGCCGCCAGCGCGCCGCGCAGCGGGACCAGGACGTTCTCCTGGCCTGCCGCGACCCGCTTCAGGTCATCGATCCGGCGGCGCCACTCGTCCCCGTCGCGGCCCGCGCGCAACTGCGCCAGCCGTTTCGCCTGCTCTTCTTCGAGGGCCGGGTCATCCCGCAGTGGCTGGTAGCCGGGCCCGGCCTCGGAAATGAACTTGTTAACCCCCACCACAACGCGCTCACCCGAGTCAATCTGGCGCGCCACCCGGTAGGCGGACCGCTCGATCTCGCCCTTCTGGAAACCCCGCTCGATCGCCGCGACCGCGCCGCCCATTTCGCCAATGGTGGTCATCAGTTCCGCTGCCGCGGCCTCGACGTCGTCGGTCATCGACTCCACCGCGTACGAGCCGGCGAACGGATCCGCGGTCGCGGTGAGGTCGGTCTCGTGCGCGAGCACCTGCTGGGTCCGCAGCGCCAGCCTGGCCGCCTGGGCGGACGGCAGCGCGATCGCCTCGTCGTAGGCGTTGGTGTGCAGGGACTGGGTGCCGCCGAGCACGGCCGCGAGCGCCTGGACGGTGACCCGGGCGAGGTTGACCTCCGGCTGCTGCGCCGTCAGTTGCACGCCAGCGGTCTGGGTGTGGAACCGCAGCATCTGCGAGCGCGGGTCGGCCGCGCCGAACTCGTCCCGCATGATCGTGGCCCACATCCGGCGTGCGGCGCGGAACTTGGCGACCTCTTCGAGAAGGGTGGTCCTGGCCACGAAGAAGAACGACAGGCGCGGGGCGAAGTCGTCCAACGCCAGGCCCGCGCCGAGCGCGGCCCGGACGTACTCCTTCGCGTTGGCCAGCGTGAACGCGATCTCCTGCACAGGGGTGGCCCCCGCCTCCGCCATGTGGTACCCGGAGATCGAGATGGGGTGCCAGCGGGGCATCTCGCGGCCGCAGTAGGCAAGGGTGTCGGCGACCAGCCGCAGCGACGGCTCCGGCGGATAGATATAGGTGCCGCGGGCGATGTACTCCTTGAGCACGTCGTTCTGTATGGTCCCGGACAGCACGGCGGGCGCGACGTTCTGCCGCTCCGCGACGAGCTGGTAGAGCAGCAGCAGCACGGCCGCGGGCGCGTTGATCGTCATCGACGTGGAGACCTGGTCCAGCGGAATCCGGTCGAACAGCGCGGCCATGTCCGCCACCGAGTCGATGGCCACGCCCACCTTGCCGACCTCCCCGTGCGCGGCCGGCGCATCGGAGTCGTAGCCCATCTGGGTGGGCAGGTCGAACGCGACCGAAAGCCCGGTGGTCCCGGCCGCGATGAGCTGGTGGTAGCGCTCGTTGGACTCGCGCGCGGTGGCGAACCCCGCGTACTGGCGGATGGTCCACGGCCGGGTCGTGTACATGCCGGGGTAGATGCCACGGGTGAACGGAAACTCGCCGGGGCTGCCGAGCTGCGTGGCGGGATCGAATCCCGGCGGCTGCCCCGGGCCGTACACCGGCTCGACCGGCAGCCCGGATTCCGACTGGCGTCCCATGGAGCAAGGATAGGCCGCCCCGGCCCCGGGGCCCGGGGTGAGATCGCTCACCCGGGACCGCGCTGGCGCCCCGAGGGTACTGGGAGACCACTACCCTCGGGGCCGTCAGTTACCTGAGAGCCTTCGTGTAGTTCGCGGCGTTGGTGATCGTGTCATGGGCGTCGCCGCGCTTCTGGATGAAGCCGTCGCCGCCCCTGCCGTTGATCGCGTTCGCGCCGCCCGTGCCGCTGATGATCCAGGTCTCGCCCCCGGCAGCGGTGGTGCCGACCAGCTGGTCGTTGCCCGCGTTGCCGATCAGCAGCACGTTGCCGGTGCCGCCGTTGGCCAGGAACGCGTTGGAGTTACCTGCCGTGGCGCAGAGCACCTGGTCATTGGCGTTCGAGGTGACCGTCGTGCCCGACTTGCACGTCTCGGTAGCGCTCATTGCGGCGCTGGTGAACCACGGGAAGAAGTTCACGTCGGCGGACACCGTAGAACCGGTGCCGAAGCTCCAGTCGCCCGGACCGCTCGCGTCTCCCCACCAGTTTCTCTTCGCCGTGGCCACCGAGGTGCTGTCGTTCTCGATGCCGCCGGCGTTGGTCGTGTCGAAACTGCTGGTGGCGACCGTCAGCTTCGGCGCCTTGTCGCCGGTGGTGTGGTCCGAGGCGATCAGGATGGCGTCCTCGCTCGCGCCGGTGATGGTGTCGCCGTTGGCGACGGACACGGCCGGGGTCGTCTGATAGCTTCCCTGGTCCGTCTCGATGCCGACCTCGCCGTTGGACAGCCTGGAGTTGCTGATGGTGGTCTTGCCCTCGTCGAGGAAGGCGTTCTCATAGCGGTTGTTCAGCCGCATGCTGGTCAGGACGTCGTTGGTCGCGGTGAACGGCGACGGCGGGGTGTAGAAGGCCCAGGCGAAGTCCTCGATGTTGTCGATGCCGATGTCGTTGGCCGAGGCGCTGGTCGCGTTCACGGTCACCAGGCCCGCGTCGAACAGCAGGATGCCGGTGGATTGTGTCTGGGTGAACCCGTTGGGGCCGCAGACGCCGCTAACGTCGCACTCGTTCCCGCTGACGCTGCCACTGTTGATCTTCGCGGTGGCAAAATCGCTGATCTGGATCCCGTTCTGGGCGATGGCCGGGGTCTCCCCGGTGCCGGTCACGGTGGCGTTGTTGATGGTGGCGCCACTGCCGTTCCCGTCCACCGTGATGCCGTTCTTCTGGTAGGCGGTCACCACATCGTTGCTCAGCGTGGCCGTGCCGATGTCAGCCGTCGTGCCAGACAGGGCGAAGCCGACCTGGATGCCGACGCCGCCCTGGCAGCCGTCGGTCTGCGGGTTGCCGCCGATGTTTTCGACCGTGCTGTTGGACATGACCAGGTTGGCCCCGCCCAGGACGGTCACCCCGTAGAGCGAGTTGTCGCACACGTTAGACGGCCAGCCGCCCTGGATGGTGAACCCGCTGATGGTCACCTTCATCGAATTGGGGGTGGTGCCGTCCGGTCCGCAGATGTCCACCACCGCCTGGTCGGGGTCGGAGCCGCCGTCCGCGTCACAGGGGGTGAGGGTGTTGGACGGGGTGGCGGGGCCGGCCACGGTCACCGGGCCCTGCGCCTGGAGGATGACCCCCTGGGTGATGGCGAGCTGCTCGTCGTAGGTACCCGCGCACACCTTGATGGTGTCGCCGGAGCTCGCCGCGTTCAGTGCGCCGGTGATGGTGGCGTACCCGGGGTCGGCACAACTCGTGCCGGGCGCGGTGCCCAGGGGCGCGGTGTTGGAGACCCAGCGGGTGGTGGCCGTGCTGGGGGTGGGCGCCGCGGCGCGCCGCTGCGCGTGGTGGGCGGCGCGGCGGGCGCCGGTCCCGAAGGGCGAGACGTGATGCACGCTCATCGCCGGTTTCGCGGCCGCTACCGCGGCCGCGGCGGGCACGGCCGCCAGGCCGGCGCCCGCTCCGGCCGCCATGCAGCCGGAAATTATTACTGATATGCCCAGTTTTGCCCGAAGCCTCACTGTATTTCCCTCCCGTGGGTTCATTAGGCTCAATCTTTTGCTTACGCGATATCCGAGCGGGATGCACGAAAAAGTTACGGGATGCACGAAAAAGTTAGGAGATCTCTCTCATGCAATTAGTAGTTGAACGGCGTAGCTTATTCACGCCATGGGCTTGACGAGGCAGTTCTTCTTCCGTTCATCTCGTGACACGACATAACTGTGATGGACGTCACAGTGGGCCGCGACGGTCGGCGCAGACGGCGCTGACGGGCAAACGCGCTGGCAGCAGCGTGGCGCCCGGGCTGCCCGTCCCAAGCCGGCCCAGGTGCCGCCGAAAGAGGTGGCGAAACTGTTAACCGGCAATCGCCATAACGTCATCCTTAGCGCATATGATCGTAAGTCGAGGCTGCTCACGAGCGGTCCGATCATGACCCCGGGGGGGATCCGTGTACGTAGGCTGCCGCAGGCCTGGGTGCCTGCTGCGAGCACGGCCGATACGGGGCGCCAGTTGCGTGGTGTCAGCGTGTTAGCACCACTCAAAACCCTCATTAGTACTCACCCAGGCTGCGCCGGCAGGCCTGCGGGAGTTACCTCACGACCGGCCGCACACACCGGCCAGGCCGGTCATCACCACCGCGCGCGAGCGCGTCATCATCAACCATGCCCTCGGCACCACCTGCCGTCTTATGCGGCCATTTGAACTAGCGGATGACGCTCATCCATCCAGATCCGGGGTAATTCGGGCCCCGGGCCGGGCCAACAAGGGAGGGGAATCAAGAGGCAGGATTCCCCGGCGCGTGCGAAGAGTGCTGGGAGACGGCCATTCGTCAAGACCAGGACATCATCGGCAGCGTCAAGAAGGACCTCGGTGATGCCGCGGGGCGAATCTTGACCGGTGCGGCGGGAGGTAATCACCGCAAGTGCGCGGAGCCCGGACGCTAGGCGTGGAGGTCGTCGTAGGCCTCACCGGGCACGAGGGAACAGTAGACCCCGGACCCTCACGGGGAGGACAGAAAGGCGCTTACATGCGCAAGTCAGCAATCGTGGCCCTCGTTGCCGGACCGGCCCTGGCGCTCGGGATCGCTGCCTCGGCGGCCACCGCGGCCAGCGCGGGCACCGCGTTCAAGACCACTACCATCTCGCCGGAGCATCCCGACACCACCGGGGTCACCTGCCCGGCGTGCCTGCAGGGCCCTGGCGGCCCGATCTGGGCGAACGACCACCTCAAGGAGTCCGTCACCGTCGCCTCGGCCGGAGCTCCCGGCCACTACAACGTGACCATCGCGGTCGGCGGCTCCTCGTTCCAGGGCTTCGCGGACCCCCGCGCCAATGGCGAGGCCGGCAGCAACGGTACTAACTCTGGCGGCCCGCTGTTCAGCCAGGGCTCTATCAGCGGCTCGATCCACTACAACGACATCACGTCGTCCAACCCGCCGCAGGAGCTCCCGGCCATCCTGGCCCCGAACACCGGCCTGGTCGCGACCCTCAAGAAGCTGTTCAATAACGGCATCACGGCCCCCGCGGTCAGCACACACTATTCGTTCAGCTACAAGCCCTCGGTAACCATCCCCCCGGTGGACCCGACCGGCAACAGCTCCGACACCTGGTCGCAGGTCTACAGCCAGGTCGGCTAACCCGACGCCCCGGGTGGCCGTAGGTGGTCGCCCGGGGTCAATGTGTACCAGACCCAGCGGGTCATCGCCGAGAACGGCGGCGGCAC
>DASXKD010000169.1:0-3918 GCA_036497045.1 Streptosporangiaceae bacterium
GCCTCAGGCGGACCTCCGCCTCAGGCGGGCCCGCCGCTCAGCCGTGCCCGCCGGAACCCCCCGCGCAGACGCGCTTCGGCGCGCCTCGGTGGGCATAAATCGGATGTAACGGGCACCGCCTGGGCTTTCAGCTGGTGATCATCACAACGCTTGTACCTGCGGTACGACGCGGGTTCAAGGGGTCGTTGCAACACTGCTGGCAGATACGCCCTTTGCGTGTCCAACCTTAGCTGGCCGCTTCCGGCGCGGGAGCCGTGCGCGGCGCGGGGGCAGGCCTGGTGGCCTGGCCTGTGGTTGGCTGCCATCCAGGGCCCGCAGAGGCTCCGGGGTCCGGGCCGGCCGCAGGCCGCCGCGCAGCGGGGCGCAGCAGCCTTGACCCCGGAGGGGCGGGCCCGTAGCGTGCACGGCTCCCGGAACAGGGATGCAGCGGCGGCGCAGCCGCCTCCGCTGTCAGGCCGCGCCCTGGTCCAGCACTTCGCGCAGCGCCTGCGCCGGGGTTTTCCAGCCCAGGGTCTTGCGGGGCCGGGCGTTCAGTTCCGCGGCCACCTCCGCCAGCCGGGGCTTGTCATGGACCGACAGGTTGCTGCGCTTGGGGAAGTACTGGCGCAGCAGCCCGTTGGTGTTCTCGTTGCTGCCCCGCTGCCACGGCGAGTGCGGATCACAGAAGTAGACCTGCAGGCCGGTGCCCATCGTGACCTGGTGGTGCAGCGCCATCTCCCGGCCCTGGTCCCAGGCCAGGGACCGGCGCAGCGCCGCGGGCAGGCCGGCCATCGCCTCGGTCATCGCCGCCGCGACGGCGGCCGCGTCATGCCCGCCGGGCAGGTGCAGCAGCAGCACGAACCGGGTGGACCGCTCCACCAGGGTGCCGATCGCCGACCTGTTACCGGCGCCGGTGATCAGGTCCCCCTCCCAGTGGCCGGGCACCGCCCGGTCCGCGGCCTCGGCCGGCCGGTCGCTGATCATCACCATCGCCGGGATCCGGCCGCGGCGCTGCCCGGTGCTGCGCCGCGGCTTGCGCAGCGCCCGCCCGGTCCGCAGGCACCCCGCCAGCTCCCGCCGCAGCGCCCCCCGGCCCTGCACGTAAATCGACTGGTAGATCGACTCGTGGGACACCCGCATCTCCAGATCAGCAGGGAACTCGGCCTTCAGCATGACGCTGATCTGCTCCGGCGACCACCGCCGCTCCAGCTTGCCCTGCACCCACCCGTGCAGCTCCGGGTTGCCGGCCAGCTTGGCGGTCTTCGGCCGCCGCGCGGCCACATCCGCCTTTATCTGCGCCGGTACCGCCCGGTACCCCCGCCCGGTCGCGTTCCGCCGCACCTCCCGGCTCACCGTCGACGCCGCCCGCCCCAGCCCGGCCGCGATCACCCGCACCGACTGACCCGCCGCCAGCCCCACCGCGATCTCCTCCCGCTCGGCCACCGACAGGCACCGGCCGCTGACCGGCCCCGCCGGGCCCAGGCCCTTCACCCCGCCGGCCCGCTCAAACCACCGCCACCCCGACCGGCCCGCGCCCGACACCACCAGCGCCTCACGCACATCCAGACCTGACCGCACCGCATCCCAGAACGCCACCCGCACCGCCCGCGGCGCCAGCCGCCCCGCAATCTTCCCCACAACGACCTCCACAATCAGGAAACCGTTGCAACCACCCCTTGAATCCACCCGAAAATTTCGTACCGACGGTACAAACGTTGCTGCGACGGCCGAGTCGGCCGCGCCCTGCCTGCCCGTTATGAGCCGTTTTCTGGCGCGGAGAGCGGCAGCCAGACCCGGAACCGGGTGTCACCGGGCACAGATTCCACGCGCAGGTCCCCGTGATGTCGGCCGACGATGATGCGGTAGGAGATGTCGAGCCCGAGACCGGTTCCCTGGCCCACCGGCTTGGTCGTGAAGAACGGCTCGAAGATGCGGTCGCGAATCTCCGGCGGCACGCCGGGCCCGGTGTCGGCGAACTCGACCAGCAGCCGGTCGCGTTCGAGGGCCGTGCGGACAGTGAGCGTGCCGGACCCGTTCATGGCCGACACGGCGTTGTCGATGAGGTTCGTCCAGACCTGGTTCAGCTCGCCGGGGAACGCCGGGACGCGCGGCAGGTCGCGGCCGTAGTCGCGGACAACCTTGATGCCGTTGCCGATTTTGGCGGCGAGCATGGCCAGCGTGCTGTCCAGCAGTTCGTGGATGTCGACCACCTGATACGGCGCGCGGTCGAGCTGAGAGTACTGCTTCGCCGCCCCGACAAGGCTGGAGATGCGCGCTACCGAGTCAGTGATCTCGGTCAGCAGCAGCTCGGTCTCGATGGTGTCGGCGAGCCAGCGCACAGCGCCCGCCAGCTCAGCGCCGGTGCCGCTGTCCTTCGCCACGTCCGTCACGGCCGCGGCGACCCGGTCCAGCTTGTCCGGGCCGATGCCGGCCTGCACGAATGAGGGCGCAAGCTCCCAGCTCGTGCCGATGTCGTGCGCGTCGAGCCAGTCGGTGACCGCGTCCTCCAGGTCCGCGGTCTCCATCGGGCCGAGCGCGGGCGCGCTCGCGACACGTCCGGCCGCGTCGTCGAGCAGCTTGACGAGCAGCGCCAGGACCTCGCCGTCATGACGGCCCGATGCGACTTCCGGGAGCTTGTGCCGCAGCGTGACAACCTTCTCCCGCAGGCCCGCGGTCGCACGTACGGCCGCTGCGGCCGGGTTGTTCAGCTCGTGTGTCAGGCCTGCCGACAGCGCGCCGAGCGCCAGCAGCCGCTCGCGCTGCCCGACGAGCTCCATCGCGTTCTTTGTGCCGAAGAACAAGCCCTCCAGCAGGTGCTTTGCCATCGGGAACCAGTCGGTCATCAGCTCGGCGAATTTAGCGGCGTCCAGCACGAAGAACCGGGAGCGCTCGGTCACCCGCATGGAGTTGTTGTACACCTGGGGGACCCGGTCCCCGAGGTATGCCATGAACGCGCCAGCGTAGACGCCGGGGTTCGATGACCTGGTCGTCTCGACGTCGTCGGCGCCAATCTGGCGGGACAGGACGACAGTGCCGGACAGCAGCACGTAGAACGCCACGGCCGGCTCGCCTTCGGCGTAGACGCGGCCGGGCTCGGCGACGATCACCCGGCCTTCGCGGCAGAGCCATGCGAGCTGGTCGTCGGCCAGCTTCTCAAACAGGAAAAGCCCACGCAGATCGTCGGTGCTGCAGCGGGCGTCCGTGCTCGATACGGCAGCGCTCGGCACGGCGGAGCTCGGCACGGCGGCGTCAGTCACGGACGCTCCGGTCGCGGGCACACCCGTCACCGGCGCTCCGGTCCCGGGCATACCGGTCACTGGCGTGCCGGTCACGGGCGCGTTAGTCACAGGCGAGCCGGATGCTGCGTCGGCGCTCATAGCTTCTCCAGGTATCGGTGCACCAGCATGACCGCCATGGCGCCTTCGCCGACCGCGGACGCGACCCGCTTGGCCGACTCGGCGCGGACGTCGCCCGCGACGAAGACACCCGGCACGCTGCTCTCCAGGTGATACGGCGCGCGATCCAGCGGCCAGCCGCTCGGCAGCTCCCCGCCGACGACCAGGTCGGGCCCCGTCAGGACGAAACCGTGATCGTCGCGAACGACGACGTCCTTCAGCCAGTCCGTCAACGGGGCCGCGCCGATGAAAACGAACAGGTACTGGGCGTCCACGGTCTGTGTCTCGCCGGTATTGCTGTCGCGCAGCGTGAGCCGCTCCAGGTGGTCGGCGCCGTGCGCCTCGACCACCTCGGTGCAGGCCCGGACCTTGATCGCCGGGATATTCTCGACCTGCTCGATCAGGTAGTGCGACATCGAGTTGGTCAGCGAGCTGGCGCGCACGAGGATGGACACCGACCGCGCGCCCTTGGCGAGATAGACCGCCGCCTGGCCTGCGGAGTTGGCGCCACCGACGATGTAGATGTCCTCGTTGGTGCAGCTCG
>DASXKD010000170.1:0-4871 GCA_036497045.1 Streptosporangiaceae bacterium
GGATACTGCTTGGTCACCTGGTCCAGCTCCAGCACCGGCATCCCACCCGGACCTTCCCGGCGGGCCGGGGTCGTCTGCCCGGCGGTCATGTCGCCGGCACCACGACGCGCTGCCCGGGGGCCAGCGCCCCGGTCACCTGCACCAGCCCGGAGGTGTCGTCGAAGATCCCGGGCCTCACCGGCACGTAGCGCCGGGTGTTCCCCGGGCCGGCGACCTCCACGACGTACCCGCCCGGCGACCGGGCCAGCAGCGCCCCCACGGGCACCGTCAGGACGTTCTTGACGCTCGCGGAAGTGATGTTCACCGTCACCGGCGCCTGGTCCAGCGTCCCCGCCGCCTTGGGATCGGTCAGCGTCACCTGCACCGGGATCGTCGTGGCCGGGTTCGCCCCCGACCCGGACGTGGTCGCCACCGTGCCGACCGAGGAGACCACCCCCGGCGTCGTCGTCCCGTCCGGCAGCGTGATGCTCACCGTGTCGCCCGCCTTCACCTCCGACTGCTGCGAGGCGTCCAGCGGGATCGTCACCACGTGCCGGTCCGATGTCGCGGTCAGCACCGGCCCGGACGCCGGGTCGCCGAGGCTCCCCGTCACCGCGGCGACCCGCAGCGCGGTCGGCTCGAACACCACCTGCCCCAAAGCCAGACTCCCCGGCGGGCTGGAGACCCCCAGGTGCTCTTCAAGCCGCTGCACCCCGTACGCCGTCTCCCACGAGTAGTAATCCCAGCCCGGCGCGACGATATCCGGACGGACGGCATAGCCAAGCTTCACCAGGTCGTGGTTGAGCTGGGTCACGTCCTGGCCAGCGATCCCCTCATCCAGGGTCCGCCACGCGGGAACACTGCCGTAGAGCAGCACCACCGGGGAGCCGTTGCCGGTCTTGTACAGCACCTGCCCCTGCCGGATCACCTGCCCGGCCGACGGCAGCCAGGTCAGCGTCCCGCCGCCCTGCCCCCGCACCGTATAGGACCTGGCATACCCCAGCGTCGCGGTCACCGGCGTGGTTGCCGACAGGTCTTGCCGGATCACCGCGGCCGTCGCCGGCGCGGCCGCCCCCTGCTGCCCGGACCCGGACGACGCGGCCGGGATAAACACCCCCGCCCGCCAAGCCGACACCGCACCGGCCACCACAACCACCACGACGCCCAGCGCAACCCAGCGGCCCCGGCGGCGCCCGCGCGATCCCCTTGCCCCCGCGGCCCCCAGGGCCTCCGCCTGCCGCCCGGCCGCCCGGCGGCGGGAAACCGCCCCGCTCACGAACCGCCACCTGCCTTTGACCCGGCCATCGTCTTCAGCCACCCGGCCTGGTGCCGGGGAGTCCTGCGGGGATGAGCTTTATGCAGGTCTGCGCGGCCTGGGTGAACTGCCGTGACTTGGTATCGATGCTTGAGAGGCTGGGGAGGTTGACGTGCCCGGCGGGGAAGGTCGGGTCGGGGAAGTTGGTGATGCCGTGTGAGCGCATGCAGGCGGCTGCCCTCAGGTAGTCCTGCTGCTCTTGGGCTGTGAGAACGGGGCTTGCCTGCCCGGCGGGGTTCAGGTTCGCGCAAGCATACGTGGCCGCCCTGGCCTGGGAATCGCTGACCGCGCGCAACGCGCGCACAGCAGCTTCCTTAGGGATCTGCCCGCTGCTGTCGGGGTCGGGGAAGTCCGGCACGCCGTTGGAGCGCACACACCGGGAGTAGGCGACCGCTGACGATGAGTTCACTGACCCTCGCGCATTCGGTGAGCCGCCGGAACCGGCCGATGATGGGCTGCCGCCGCATGCTGCCGCCAGCACGGCAGCGGCGGCCATGACGGTGATGACGACCGCGACGCGCGCCCGCCGGGGCCAGGGCGGCCGAGGGCCGTGCCCGCAGGCGGGGGGACAGTTGCTCATCTCGTGCCTGTTCGCGGCTGGACAGGGTGACTGTGAATTCATGGCAGCAAGCGTCCCGGCCGCCGGCGGCGGGTGCATCACGCGGCGGAGGTAGCGCGGGTCCCTCCTTGGAGGGATACGCCGGGGGTTGCGCGCAGGTAACGTGCAGGTGTGCTGGACCACGTGCGACGCTGGGCGTGGGGGCTGTCGGGCCGGCTGATCGCCTCCTACATTGTTGTCACGCTCGCCGTCGTGGTGCTGGTCGAGGCGCTCGTGCTCGGCTTCCAGGTACCCCAGCTGGTGAACGGCGCCCAGCTGCAGGCCCAGGTGGACGCCGCCGCGAAGAGCTACGGCCAGCAACTCTCCCAGCGCTATCCCGCCGGCATGCCGGCCGGAACCGTGCTCGGCGACCCCGGCCAGCTGGCGCAGCCGGGCCTGGCCCGGACGGCGCCGGACGGCACGCTGGCCGTTCCGGCGATCACCGGCCCGGTTCACAGCGGCCAGGCGATCACCGCGGTCGTGGCGATCGCCGCCAACGGCATGGTCGTCGCGTCCTCGGCGCCAGCCCGGTACCCGCCCGGCCGGGCGGCGGCCAGCGAACTCCCCGTCCAGGCGACCTGGGCAATCCCAGGCGGCATCGACAAGGGCGGCAGCGTGCCCACGCTGTACGGCAGCGTGGTCCAGGTGGTCTGGCGGGCGGGCCGGGCGGGCATCAGCAAGCCGCCGGCCAGCGCGCCGGGACGGGTCGCCTACGTCTATGTCCAGGCGCCATCGTCGCCCGGGTTCGTCAACCCCATCCGAGCCTGGAGCGAGCTGCGTCAGTTCGGCGACGCCGGCTCGCTGCTGGCGGGCCCCTTCGCGCTGCTGTTCGTCATCGTGCCGGTCGGCGTGCTGTTCGGGCTGCTGGCCTCACGCCGCCTCGTCCGCCGGGTACGCCGCCTGGAACGAGCCACTCTCGCGGTCGCTGACGGCGACTATACCGTCACCCTGCCCGTCTCCGGCCGGGACGAGGTCGGCCGGCTGGAGGCGAACTTCACCACCATGACCCGCCAGCTCGGCTCCGCGCTGGCCGCCGAACGGCAGCACGCCACCGGCGACGCGCGCGCCGCGGAACGGGCCCGGATCGCGCGGGAGATCCACGACGCGATCTCCCAGCACCTGTTCGGCCTGCGGATGATCGCCGCCGGGATGCGCCGGGCCGACCCGGGCAATCAGCAGGCCCGCGCGATCGAGCAGATCAGCGAAGAGGCACTGCGCGACATGCAGGTGCTGCTGACCGAGTTGCGCCCGGCCAGCCCGGACGGTGCCGGGCTCGCCCCGGCGCTGCAGGAGATCTGCGCGGCCTACCACGACCGGCTCGGCGTCACAGTCGACGCCAGCCTGGACGACGTCACCGTCCCCGCGCCCGTCGAGCACGCCCTACTGCGCATCACCCAGGAGGCGTGCGCCAATGCCGTCCGGCACGGCAACGCCCGCCGGCTGGCGGTGTCCATGACCCGCCAGGACGGGCACGTCGAGCTTGCCGTCCGCGACACCGGCACCGGCTTCGACCCGGCCGCCCCGCACGCCGGGTCCGGGCTGGCCCACATCCGGGACCGAGTCGCCGAACTCGGCGGCACCGTGGACATCGACAGCGCGCCCGGGAGCGGCGCGGCGCTCACCGTCCGGGTGCCGGTGCCGTGACGATCCGCGTAGTGATCGCCGACGACCATCGCGTCGTCCGGGACGGGCTGTGCTACCTGCTCGGCGAGGAACCAGATGTTGAGGTCGCCGGCGAAGCCGGAGACGGCCGGCAGACGGTAGACATCGTCGCCGCCACCCGCCCGGACGTGCTGCTGCTCGACCTGTACATGCCCGGACTGGACGGGCACGCCGTGCTCGCCGCACTGCACGACGCGCCGCACCGGCCTGCCGTCGTCATGCTCACCTCCGCGACCGACGACGAGCACCTCGTCCGCGCCGTGCACGCCGGCGCGACCTCCTACCTGCTCAAGACCGCCTCGGCAGAGGAAGTGATCGCCGCCGTCCGCGATGCCGCCGCCGGTACCGCCAGCCTCAGCCCCGAGCTGCTGACCAGGCTCACCCAAGCGCTGCGCCGGCCACCGCCGCCGGACCCGCTACAGCCGCTCTCACCGCGCGAACGCGAAGTACTCCAGCTGATCGCCCGCGGTCACAGCAACCGGCAGATCGCCCGGGACCTGGCGATCGGCGACCAGACCGTCAAGACCCACGTCCGCAGCATCCTGACCAAACTCGGCCTGCAAGACCGCGTCCAGGCAGCGATCTTCGCCCTCCGCCACCGAGCCGACAGCTACGAGCACCGGCCGTTACCGTGCCGGGATCCATATGAGCACGCAGATCACCCATTCGGGCGCAGTTGAGGCAGCCATGCCACCCGTGGAGCGTCCGAGCATATCGGCGCGATGCGCGCCGTATCTGAGTCCAGGGTCGGTTACGCACCGTGAGCAGAAACACCCGGTGCTCCCCGGGTATGATGCTCAGCGGCCACGCGCTGGCGATGGCTTTGGCCAGTGGATCGTCCTCACTGGGGCGTGTCGGGCCGCGGCAAACCGGTCCCAGTCGCTGTGAAGCAACCTGTCAGGAGGTCATCGTGTCGCAAGTCCGGGTGCACAACTTCTCGGTGTCGCTGGATGGATTCGGCACCGGCGAGGGGCAAAGCCTGGATGCCCCGTTTGGACATGCGGGAACCCGGCTGCACGAGTGGTTCTTCCCGACCCGTACCTTCCGCGCCATGCAGGGCCAGCCCGGCGGCAGCACCGGCATCGACGACGCTTTCGCCAGCGCCTGGGCCCCGGGCATCGGCGCTGAGATCATGGGGCGCGGCAAGTTCGGCCCCCACCACGGCCCCTGGCCAGACCAGGAGTGGAACGGATGGTGGGGAGACACCCCGCCGTTCCACACCCCGGTCTTTGTCCTCACCCACCATCCCCGGCCTTCCGTCGAGATGGACGGTGGTACCACCTTTCACTTCCTCGACGCCGACCCCGCCCAGGCGCT
>DASXKD010000171.1:0-12232 GCA_036497045.1 Streptosporangiaceae bacterium
GCAACGGCTACGCGACGCTGCTGATGGCGCTCGCCGACGAGAGCAACCACCAGCTTCTCCAGCGCGACCTGCGCTACGCCTGGTGGAACAACCACCGCGTGGTGGACGCGGCCATCGGCACGTTCATCGAGTACGGCACCAAGGACCGGCGCAAGGACCGCGAGTCCTATGCCGAGATGTGGCGGCGGTGGATCTACGACGACTACTACCGCAGCTACCTGGTGCCGCTGGAGAAGTACGGCCTGGTCATCCCGCACGACCTCATCGAGGAAGCGTGGAACCAGATCTGGAACAAGGGCTACGTGCACGAGGTCGCGCAGTTCTTCGCCACCGGCTGGCTGGCCAACTACTGGCGGATCGACCCGATGACCGACAAGGACTTCGAGTGGTTCGAGTACAAGTACCCCGGCTGGTATGACCGGTACGGCAAGTGGTGGGAGAACTACAACCGCCTGTCCCGGCCGAACGGGCACCACCCGATCGTCGCCGAGGACGTGGACTACCAGTACCCGCACCGCTGCTGGACCTGCATGGTCCCCTGCCTGGTCCGCGAGGACATGGTCATCGACCAGGTCGACGGGCAATGGCGCACCTACTGCCACGAAGAGTGCCGGTGGACCGACGCGGTCGCGTTCCGGCCGACCTACCAGGGCCGGGCCACCCCGAACATGGGCCAGCTCATCGGGCACCGCGAGTGGGAGACGCTCTACCACGGCTGGAACTGGGCCGACGTGGTGTCGGACATGGGCTACGTCCGCGACGACGGCAAGACCATGGTGGCGCAGCCGCACCTGGACCTGGGCGACCCGAAGAAGATGTGGACGCTGGACCACCTGCGCCGGATGGGGCCGGTGCAGAGCCCGAACGTCCTGCTCAACCAGATGTCCGACGAGGAGCGCGCGGCGTTCCACGCCAGCTATGTGCGCGGCGGCCCGGCCGGCCGGTTCGCGCGTACGGACACCTAGCCGGGGCACCGGGGCGGGCCACGGCCATGGGCGCGGCCCCCCCACCCAGCCGGCGCGTTCCGGCCGTGCCCGGCAGGCCACCGTCACTTCAGGCAGCCGTCGAGGGAGTCATGGGGGACAAGCATGTGGTGCGCTTCGAGCCCGTCGGCATCGAGATCGAGGTCGGCGAGGAGCAGACGATCCTGCGCGCCGCCTTCGAGCAGGGCGTCATGCTCATGCACGGCTGCAAGGAGGGGCAGTGCTCCTCCTGCAAGTCGTTCGTGCTCGACGGCGACGACATCGAACTCGACAGGTACTCGACGTTCGCGCTGCCCGACTTCGAAAAGGACGAGGGCTACACGCTGCTGTGCCGGGCGCACGCCTACGAGGACCTCACCATCGAGCTGCTCAACTACGACGAGGACATGATCCGTTCCGGCCTGCCGATCACGCAGGCCGTGGCGGAGGTGGTGTCCAAGGACGCGGTCACCCACGACATGCGGCACCTGGTGCTGCGGCTGATCGAGCCCGCGGACGTCAAGTTCTTCCCGGGGCAGTACATGGACATCGAGATCCCCGGGTCCGGGGCGACCCGCTCGTTCTCCATGGCCAACACCTCGGCCAGGGACAGCGGCCAGCTCGAGTTCGTGATCAAGGTCTACCCGGACGGGCTGTTCTCCCACTTCCTCGACACCACGTTGCAGGTGGGCGACCGGCTCAACCTCAGCGGTCCTTACGGGGTGTTCACGCTGCGCGAGGGTGACGACGTCGACCTGATCTTCGTCGGCGGCGGGGCCGGGATGGCGCCGATCCTGTCGCTGCTGCGGTCCATGGCCGAGCGCGGCCTCACCCGCAAGGCCACCTACTACTACGGCGCCCGCGGCAAGCGGGACCTGTGCTTCGAGGCCGAGCTGCAGGCCCTGACGGAGGCCATCCCCGGGTTCCGCTACGTCCCCGCGCTGTCCGAGCCCGCCGCCGGCGACGGGTGGGACGGCGAGACCGGCCTGATCACCGACGTGGTCCGGCGGCACGAAGCCGGCCTGTCGAAGGCACACGCCTACGTCTGCGGTCCGCCGCCCATGGTCGAAGCGGCGATTCCGCTGCTCGCCCAGCTTGGCGTGCCGGAGAAGCGCATCTACTACGACAAGTTCACCACGACCGGTGATCCCGAGGAGGGGTGAGGCCCGTGCCAGACCCGCCGTCGGCCGGCAGCTCCACGGCCCTCGTATCGCACTAAAGGAGAGAACCCAATGACAACCGCTCCTGAGCGCAGTGTTCCCAAGCCGGTCTTCACTGACGCGGAAGCCGGTGCCAAGGAGTTTCCCGACTCCACCGCCCGCCAGTTCAACTACTACACCCCGGCCAAGCGCAAGCAGTCGAAGTATGAGGACGTGACCGTGGAGGTCCAGCCGGACCCGCGGCACTACCTCGCGCAGGGCTGGCTGTACGGGTTCTCCGACGGCCGCGGTGGCTACCCGCTGGACTGGACGGTGCTCAAGGCATGGGGCTCGGACCGGCCCGAGCCCGAGCGCTACCCGGGTTCCGGCGGGAGAGGCTACGACTGGCCCGCGCACGGCTGGCACGAGTTCCGCGATCCGAACGAGGAGTGGGAACTCACCCTCTACCGGTACAACGCCAACGTCGTCCGGCAGGTCAACCAGAACATCGACAACGCGCGGCAGACCAAAGCGTTCGAGCAGTGGAGCCAGAACTGGGTCCACTTCGTCGAGCACAACGTCGGCGCCTGGATGCACGTGGACCACGGCCTCGGCCTCTACCTGTACGCGAATGCGAACCGGCGAGCCCCCACGAACATGCACAACAACGCGATCTCGGTGAACAGCATGCACCGGATCCGGGCGGCGCAGGACCTGGCCCTGTACAACCTGACACTGACCGAGGAGATCGACGGCTTCGACGGCGCCGCGCACCTGGAGGCGTGGAACTCCGACCCCGCCTGGCAGGGCGTGCGTGAGGTGGCCGAGCAGCTCACCGGGATCGACGACTGGTGCGAGGCCATCTTCGCCGCCAACGTGGTGTTCGAGCCGCTGGTCGGCGAGCTGTTCCGCAGCCACCTGGTCCAGCACGCCGCGCCGCGCAACGGCGACTTCGTCACGCCCACCATCGTCGGCGCCGCGGAGTACGACTTCGCCGAGCGGGACCTGCGCTACACGATCGCCATGTTCGAGCTGCTCACCGCCGACCGTGAGTTCGCCGGCCACAACAAGCGGTACCTGGACGAGTGGCTGGGGCTCTGGGTGCCCCGGGCCATCGCCGCCGCCCGCAAGCTCCAGCCGCTGTGGTCGCAGCCGGACGCCAAGCCGCCCCGGTTCGAGGACGGCCTGGACGCGGCGAAGAGCCGCTTCGCCGCAATCCTGTCCGAGCTCAGCCTGGAAGCACCGAAGGAGCTGGCACAGTGACGACATTCAAGACGACCGAAAGCCCGTACAAGTCCGACAACACCGCGTCCAACATGTGCGGCTTCACGCTCATGAACAACCAGGTCGGCGTGGTCGTCGCTCAGGTGCTTTCCAAGCTGGGCAACGTCCGGGTGACGTATCTGCCTTCCATGATCCGGGTGGACGGGGCCGGCAGGTTTGACCTCGTCTACGACGACGTCTCCGAGGCCCTGGGCGAGGAGCCCGGCTACTTCGACGCGGCCGAGTTCGAGGAGAGCATGTCCACGCACTACGGCCGGATGATCCACCTGGACGACCGGACCATCATGTTCGCCAATCCGGAGGACGCGGCCGACTACCTGGGCTTCGACCTCACCCCCACCTCCGCGTAGCGGCACTTCACCGCGGCGCGGCACCGGCCGAGATACACCTGGCAAGGAGGAGACACGGTGTACGAGAAGAACGGCGAGAAGTACTTCGTGGTAGACGGCCACATGCACTACTGGAATGCCGCCCCGGACAACTGGGTGCCCGGGGCTGAGCAGTACGCCAAGGGCTGGATCGAATGTTTCCACGCCTACATGGGCCTGGGCCCGCCGGAGACGCACTGGAGCCTGGAGCACTTCCAGAAGTACTCCGAGGAAGACCTGATGAAGGACGTCTTCGAGGACGGCTATGTGGACGTGGCCGTGTTCCAGCCGACCTACCTGAAGGAGTGGTACAAGGAGGGCTTCAACACCACCGAGCGCAACGCGCTGATGGGCGAGAAGCACCCGGGCAAATTCGTCTACAACACCCGCTGGGATCCGCGGGACGGGGACGAGGGGCTCGAGACGCTCCGGCGCAACGTGGAACGGTTCGGCTCCAAGGGCTGCAAGCTGTACACCGCCGAGTGGAACAACGGCTCCCGCGGCTGGAAGCTCACCGACCCGGGCGCCTACCGGTACCTGGAGAAGTGCCAGGAACTCGGCATCAAGAACGTCCACGTGCACAAGGGCCCGACGATCTGGCCCCTGGACAAGGACGCGTTCGACGTGGCCGACGTGGACCACGCGGCGACCGACTTCCCCGAGCTGAACTTCATCGTCGAGCACGTGGGGCTGCCCCGCATCGACGACTTCTGCTACATGGCCACGCAGGAACCGAACGTGTACGCGGGCCTGGCCGTGGCGATCGGCGCGCTGATGCACGCCCGGCCCCGGTTCTTCGCCCGGGTCATGGGCGAGCTGCTGTTCTGGGTGGGCGAAGACAAGATGCTGTTCGGCAGCGACTACGCCATCTGGGAACCCAAGTGGCAGATCGAGGGCTTCGTGGACTGGGACTTCCCTGACTCCGAAGACTTCGCCGACTACCCGCGGCTGGGCGTTGCGGGCAAGAAGAAGATCCTCGGCCTGAATGCGGCCAAGCTGTACGGCATCGAGGTGCCCGCGGAGTTCCGGCTCCCGGCTGACGCGGGCACCCCGGCCGCACAGGATGACGCCCAGCTGGTTGCGGGGGCATGACGGTCCCGGCAACCAGCCGCGCGGGAGGCCCTGGCGGCTCCTCCTCCAGGGCCTCCTCTCCGGCGGCCGGTACGCCCGGGGGGGTTCCAGGGGGGTCGCCCCCCCAGGCCAGCACGCGCGATGGGGCCTGCCGGCTTGCCGGCCAGGCGCCATCGGCGCCCCGGGGGGTTCCAGGGGGGTCGCCCCCCCAGGCCAACACTGCTCTTGCAGCGCTGGCCACGGTGCGCGACCCGGAGCTTGACGAGCCGATCACCGCACTCGGCTTCGTCACGTCGTGCACCGTCTCGGCCGACGGAGACGCGCGGGTCAGGCTTCGCCTGCCCACCTACTTCTGCGCGCCCAACTTCGCCTTCCTCATGGTGGCCGACGCCTATGACGCGGTCAGCGTGGTACCGGGGGTGCGCAGCACCGAGGTGGTCCTTGAGGACCACTTCGCCTCGGATGCGATCAACGGCGGCGTGGCCGCGCACGCGGGCTTCACCGCGTCGTTCGACGGCGAGGCGGTCGGCGAGCTGCACGGGCTGCGCGCGGATTTCCTGCGCAAGGCCGTGCTGGCCGGCACCGACCAGGTGTGCCGGCCGCTGCTGGCCGCCGGGACCAGCCGGGCCGGCCTGCTGGCGATGACGCTGGGCGAGGTGCCCGCGTCCGCCGCGCTGGACCGACTGCGGCAGCGGCGCGCCGAGCTGGGCCTGCCCGCCGGGCCGGGGGCACCGCTGCTGATAGATCCGGCCACAGGAGAACGTATCCACGAGGAAGCGGCCCCGCTGCACCTGCGGCGGGCCAGGTCCACGCGCATCAGCATCGAGGCGAACAGCAGCATCTGCCGCGGCATGCTGCGGCACCGATATGACTCCGCGGGCCTGGGACAGGCCCCCGAGGAGGAGAGGAGAGCCCAGTGAAGGCTGTCCGGATCCACGGTTACCATCAACAGCCCGTCGTCGACGAGGTACCCGAGCCGAGCGTCATGGGCCCGCTCGACGTCGTCGTCAAGATCGGCGGGGCCGGCGTCTGCCGGACCGACCTGCACATCATCGAGGGGCAGTGGGACGCGGCGATGCACCCCGCCCTGCCCTACACGCTCGGCCACGAGAACGCAGGCTGGGTGCACAAGATCGGCTCCGCGGTCACCAACGTGGCCGTCGGCGACACGGTGATCCTGCACCCGACGCCGACCTGCGGGCTGTGCCGCGCCTGCCGGGCCGGCGACGACATGCACTGCACCAACAGTTCCTTCCCCGGCTTGTCGCACGACGGCGGAATGGCCGAGTACCTGCTCACCTCGGCACGCACCTGCGTGAAGCTCGACCCGAAGACCCAGCCCGCCGACGTCGCTGCGCTCGCCGACGCCGGCATCACTGCTTATCATGCGGTACGCAAGGCCATCGGCCTGTTGTACCCGGGCACGACGGCGGTCGTGATAGGGGCGGGGGGCCTGGGCCATATCGGCGTCCAGTGCCTGGCCGCGCTCACCGCCACCACGATCATCGTGGTGGACCGCAACCCCGACGCGCTCAAGCTGGCCGCCCAGATCGGCGCGCACCACACCGTGGTGGCCGACGGTACGCAGGTCGAGGCGGTCCGCGAGCTTACCGGCGGGCGCGGCGCGCATGTCGTGCTCGACTTCGTGGCCGAGCAGGGCGCCGAGGCCGACGGGTGGGCCATGACCGGCGGCGGCGGCTCCTACTTCGTCATCGGTTACGGCGGCACCCTGCAGGTCCCCACGCTCGACATCATCTCCACCGAGCGCAACATCATCGGGAACATCGTGGGCACCTACAACGACCTTGCCGAGCTGATGGCCCTGGCCGAGGCCGGCCGGGTGACCCTGCACACCCGGACGTACCCGCTCGATGCCGCCGCTGACGCGTTCGCCGATCTGGACGCCGGCCGCGTCCGGGGCCGGGCGATCCTCGTTCCCTAGCCGGGCGCCCTGGGCCGGCCCGGTCCTTGGCGGCCCAGGGGCAGCCCGCGTGATAGCTACGACATTCCCTTGGAGGGGCTATGGCCAAGGAACTGCGTTTCGGCGCCGAGGCGCGCGCCTTGCTGCTGGCCGGTGTGGACCAGCTGGCGGAGGCGGTCAAGTCGACGCTTGGGCCCAAGGGCCGCAACGCGATCCTGGAGAAGATCACCGGCTCCCCGGTGGTCACCAACGACGGCGTGACGATCGCCAGGGAGATCCACCTGCGGGACCAGTTCGAGAACATGGGCGCGCAGCTGGTCAAGGAAGCGGCGATCAAGACCAACGACATCGTCGGCGACGGGACTACCACGGCGACGGTCATCGCCCAGGCGATCGTCCAGGAGGGAGTGCGGGCCATTGGCGACGGCGCCAACCCCGTGCTGGTCAAGCGCGGCATCGACATGGCCGTGGCGCGCCTGGTGGAGCATCTGCAGAGCGTCGCCTACCCGGTGCAGACCGAGCACGACTACTCGCGGGTGGCCGCGATCTCCGCGAACGACGACGAGGCGGTCGGCGCGGTGATCGCCAAGGCGCTGCACACGGTGGGCGACGGCGGCATCGTCACCGTGGAGGAGTCCGCCGCGCACGGGATGACCGTCGACTTCGTCGAGGGCTTCGAGCTCGACAACGGGTACCTGTCGCCGTACCTGGTGACGAACCCGGCCAGCCTGGAAGCCGTGGTCGACGACCCCTACATCCTGCTGTGCAGCGAGAAGATCACCAAGGTGCAGCAGCTCATGCCGCTGCTCGACAAGATCATGCGGGCACCGCGGCCGCTGGTGATCATGGCGGAGACCGTCGAGGGCACCGCGCTTTCCATGCTGGTGCACAACCATGTGAACGGGGTGTTCCAGTGCCTGGCCGTGCGCGCGCCCGGCTTCGGTGACCGCCGCCTGCACAAGCTGGAGGACATCGCCGCGATCACCGGCGGTGCCGTGTACAGCAGGCAGTCCGGGTTCACCCTGGAGACGATGACGCTGGACCAGCTCGGCCGGGCCAGGCAGGTGCGGGCGAACGCCGAGCGGACCACGATCATCGACGGCGGCGGCTCGGCCGCCGACGTGGAGTTCCGGCTCGGCCAGCTCCGTGCCGAGCTGGACCGGGCCACGTTCGGCGTGGACGAGGACGTGCTGACCGAGCGGATCGGGGCGCTGTCCGGCAAGGTCGCGGTGATCAAGGTCGGCGCGCCCACGCCCGCGGAACTCAAGGAGTTGCAGCACCGGGTCGAGGACGCGCTCGCGGCCACCCGGGCGGCGATGGCCGAGGGGATCGTGGCCGGCGGCGGCGTAGCGCTGCTGCACGCCGAGCCCGTGCTGAACGACCTGGAGGTCAAGGACGACTACGCGACCGGCGTCGAGATCGTCAGGAAGGTGCTGTCCGCGCCCGCCTACCTGATCGCCGCGAACGCCGGCTACTCCGGTGAGGAGGTGGTAGCCCGGATCACCGGGCTTGGCCGAGACGAGGGCTTCGACGCGCTGGTGGGCCGGTTCGGCAACATGATCGAGATGGGCATCATCGACCCGCTCCGGGTGGCCAGGTCCGCGCTGCAGAACGGCGCATCCGTGGCCGGCCTGCTGCTCACCACGAACACGCTGGTCGCCGAGGAACAGACCCCGTGGGGCGGCAGCCGCGCGCTGATGACCGAGTTCGGCCCCCTCGATGAGGGGCTGCACCAGCCCTCACCCGACGCCAGCACGCCCCAGTCGCTCGGCCTCGGTCCCTCGGTCGGTTAACGGCCGGTGGCCGCCGACCCTGCCCTGGACCTGCCGGCCGCGCGGCGTGCGCCGCCGGCAGGCACCCAGGTCAGGCGGCGTGCCCGCGCCCCCGGCGAGGGGCGCGTGCTGCGCCCGGTGCGTGCCCCGGGCCGGCTGCGCGGTGTACTCACGCTGCTCGGCCCCGCGTTCGTGGCCGCGGTGGCCTACGTGGATCCGGGCAACTTCGCGACCAACTTCTCGGCGGGTGCCCGGTTCGGCTACAGCCTGGTCTGGGTCATCCTGCTGGCCAACCTGATGGCCATGCTGGTGCAGTACCTGTCGGCGAAGATCGGCGTCGCGACCGGCCAGGACCTGCCCGAACTGTGCCGCGGCCACCTGCCCCGCGCGGTGTCCCGCGGCCTGTGGGCCCAGGCCGAACTGGTCGCGATGGCCACCGACCTGGCCGAGTTCGTCGGCGCGGCGATCGGGCTGAACCTGCTGTTCCGAATGCCCCTGCTGGCCGCGGGGCTGGTCACCGCGGTGGTGGCGTTCGGGATCCTGGCGATGGAGCAGCGCGGCTACCGGCGGTTCGAACTGGCCATCGCCGCCCTGCTCGGCCTGGTCCTGCTCGGCTTCGCCTACGACCTGGCGGCCGTCGGGGCCAGCCCGGCCGCCGCGGGCCACGGCCTGGCCCCCGCCCTGGGCGGCGGCCGCCTGCTGCTGGCCGTAGGCATCATCGGGGCCACCGTGATGCCGCATGTGGTCTACCTGCATTCGGCGCTGACCAAGTCGCGGGTGCCCTGCCGGGACGACGCCGAGCGCCTCCGGGTGCTGCGCTTCCAGCGACTCGACGTGGTCATCGCCCTCGGTGCCGCCGGGCTGGTCAACCTGGCGATGCTGTTCGTCGCCGCGTCGCTGGCGCACCGGCCGGGCGGGCAGGGCGGCGGCACGATCCCCGCGGCGCACGACGCGCTCGGCCGGCTCGCCGGCGGCGGTGCCGCGCTCGCGTTCGCGGTCGCGCTGCTGGCCTCCGGGCTGTCCTCCTCCAGCGTCGGCACCTATGCGGGCCAGGTGGTCATGCAGGGCTTCCTCGGCCGGCGCATCCCGCTGTTCCTGCGCCGCGGGCTGACCATGCTGCCGGCCCTGATTGTGCTCGCCGCCGGGCTGCCGCCCACGGCCAGCCTGGTGATTTCGCAGGTGGTGCTCTCGTTCGGTATCCCGTTCGCATTGGTGCCGCTGGTCCTGCTGACCCGGCGCGCCGACATCATGGGCCCGCTGGTGAACCGGCGCCCGACCAGCGCCGCGGCCGTCGGCGTGACCGCCATCATCGTGCTGCTGAACGGGTACCTGCTCTACCTCACCCTGGCGTCGTGGCGGTAAGCCGGCCCAGCTACTCACGGCATGAATGCCGCTGATACGGGAACGCCGAAGGTATCGATCGAGGAGCAACGATGGGTGTCTTCTCCAGGTTCCGTGACCGCCGGAATTCCGGCGGGCCGAGCTTGTTCGAACGCCTGGTCATTCCGCGGGGCCATCCGCCGGACCGGAAGCTCGAAGAGATCCAGGAGGCGGCCGCCGAGGACGTGGCCGCCATGGAGGCGGAGGACCGCAAGTACTTCCGCCGGGACGGCCCAGGCAACAACGAGGACGATCTCTGAGGCTTCTCCGCCCGGGGAAGATTGCCCGGTCGATCCGTCCGGTGCCAGGGTGGAGCCAAGCGGCAGAACCGGGGTCTCGCCGAGGAGGTTCGCGATGCAGCAACTGACCGGCCTTGACGCCGCCTTCCTCGCCCTGGAGACGGCCAACGCCACCGGTCACGTCGGCGGGATGTGCGTGCTTGATCCCAAGGACGCGCCACAGCCGCTGACCCTGGCCCGGCTCACCGACGTGCTGGCGGGCCGGCTGCCGCTGGTTCCCGTGCTGCGCCGCAAGCTGCTCAACGTGCCACTCGGCCTGGACCAGCCGTACTGGATCGACGATCCGGACTTCGACATCGAGTACCACATCCGCGAGATCGCGCTGCCGCGGCCGGGCTCGGATGCCCAGCTCACCGAGCAGATCGCCCGGCTGCACGCCCGGCCGCTCGACCGAAGCCGGCCGCTGTGGGAGATCTACCTGATCACTGGGCTGGCCAGGCGGCGGGCCGCCGTGTACACGAAGATCCACCACGCCGCGATCGACGGCGTGTCCGGCTCGGAGTTGCTGACCGTGCTGCTTGACCTGAGCCCGGCCGGGCGCGAGGTGCCGCCCAGCGAGCCGTTCACGCCGGGCAGGCCGCCCGGCCCGGCCACACTGGCCGCGCTCGCCGCTGCGCGGCTGGCATGGTGGCCCGTGCAGAGCGTCCGTATTGCCAATGAAATGGTGCGCGTGCTGCCGACCCTGGCGCCGGTGGCCGGCGGCCTCGTCGGCGGCATCCTGGGCCTGAACCGCGGCGATGGCGAGGTCATCGCGACCGCGCCGGGCCGGGCCCCGGCCACGCCGTTCAACCAGCCGATCACGCCGCACCGCCGGGTGGCGTTCCGCAGCGTGGACCTGGACGTCGTGAAGGCGGTCAAGAACACCTATGGGGTCTCGGTCAACGACGTCGTACTCGCGATGTGCGCGGGCGCGCTGCGGCACTGGCTCGCCGACCACGAGGCGCTGCCAGAGGCGCCGCTGATCGCGATGATCCCGGTGTCCGTCCGGGACCCGGCCAGCAAGGGCGCGCTGGGTAACAAGGTGTCGGCCATGCTGGCCGCCCTGCCCACCAACACCGCGGACCCGGAGAACCGGCTGGAGCTTGCGCACGCCGCGACGCGGGCCGCCAAGGCACAGCACGCGGCCATCCCGCAGGGGCTGGTCGACCAGATCTCCGACTTCGCGATGCCCGCGCTCACCGCCCGGGCCGCGCGGGTGGTGTTCGCCACGGGGCTGCTGCACCGGCTGCCGCCGTTCAACGTGACCATCTCCAACGTCCCCGGCCCGAACGTGCCGGTCTACCTGTGCGGGGCCAAGCTGCTTGCCCACTACCCGGTGTCGGTGATCACCGCCGGGCAGGGGCTGAACATGACGGTGGTGGGCTATCTCGGCAAGCTGCATTTCGGGCTGACGAGCTGCCGCGAACTGGTTCCCGACATCGACACGCTCGCCAGTTACCTGGTCGACGAGCTGGAACTGCTGGCCAAGGCCGCGGCCCAGCATCCGGACGGCGCCAAGGCGAAACCGGCCGGGCGGCACGCCGCACCGGCCGGTTGACCGGGGTCATCGCCTTACTCTGCCGCGGACTTCGCCGGGCGGTAGATCAGCAGCAGCACATCCGGGCCAGCCTTGCGCGACTCGGCCAGTTCCAGGTCCGTGCCGCCGTTGTCCTCGCCGAACAGCCGCTTGCCCTTGCCGAGCACGACCGGGTGGACCATCAGGCGGTACTCGTCGACCAGGCCAAGCTTGGTCAGCGCATGCACCAGGGTCGCGCTGCCCGCGACCAGGATGTCGCCCTGGTACTGCTCCTTCATCCGGCCGACCTCGTCGGCCAGGTTGCCCGAGATGATCGTGGTGTTGTTCCACGCCGCCTCGGTGAGGGTGGTCGAGACGACCACCTTCGGCATCGCGTTCATCTTCTTGCCGAACTCGCCGGTGGTGTCCTCCATCGCCGGCCACGCGGCGGCGAAGCCTTCGTAGGAGACCCGGCCGAGCAACTGGGCGTCGGCGCGCTCCAGTTCCTCACCCTTGTACGCCTGGCCCTCGTCGGCCGGGT
>DASXKD010000172.1:0-2046 GCA_036497045.1 Streptosporangiaceae bacterium
GCCGAGCGGCTGTTCCACGTGGGCAGGCTCGACTACGACACCGAGGGCCTGATGCTGCTCACCAACGACGGTGAGCTGGCGCACCGGCTCGCGCACCCGAGCTACGAGGTCGCGAAGACCTACCTGGCGGACGTGCCGGGCCCGGTCCCCAGGGACCTGGGACGGCGGCTGGCCACCGGCGTCGAGCTCGAGGACGGGGTGGCGGTCGCCGACCGGTTCCGGGTGCTTGAGCAGGCCGGCTCGCACGCCCTCGTGGAGATCACCCTGCACGAGGGCCGCAAGCACATCGTCCGCCGGATGCTCGCCGAGGTCGGGCACCCGGTCACCCGCCTCGTCCGCACCACGGTGGGACCGGTCAAGCTCGGCGGCCTGCGGCCCGGCACGACCCGCGACCTCACCACGAAGGAAATCGGCGAGCTGTACGCCGCCGTCGGCCTGTAGGCACCAGCCGGTAGCCTTGCGGGCCAGGGAAAGGAGTTGAGCACGTTGACAGTCCGGGCGATCCGAGGCGCGATCCAGCTGGACGCGACCGACCGCGACGCCATCCTCGAGGGCACCGCGGAACTAGTGACCGCGGTCATGAACCGCAACGACCTGACCACGGACGATGTGATCAGCTGCTTGTTCACCGTCACCCCGGACCTGACCGCCGAATTCCCGGCGCTGGCGGCCCGCAAGACCGGCTTCCACGCGGTCCCGCTGATGTGCGCGACCGAGATCCCGGTGCCGGGGGCCATGCCCCGCGTGGTCCGGCTGATGGCACACGTGGACACCGACCGGCCGCGGTCGGCGATCCAGCACGTCTACCTGCGCGGCGCCGCGGCGCTGCGGCTGGACATCGCGCAGTGAATCAGGGGACGAGGGGAAGATTCCAGCGGCCAGTCCTTCGGAACGCCGCTGGGAATCTCCCCTGCGCCCCCCTCCCTCTCGCGGGGGTATCGCGATGACGGTTCTCGTTTCCGGAGCTGGCCTCATCGGGACGTCGGTCGCCCTCGCGCTGCGCGCGAAGGGCGCCAACGTCTGGCTGAGTGACCGCGATGAGGCGACGGCCCAACTGGCGGCTGACCTAGGGGCAGGCACCGTCGTGCCGGATCTGCGGGACGCCAAGGGGATCGCGGACGTGGCGGTGCTCGCCATGCCGCCGGCCGCTGTCGCGGCGGCGCTCGCCTTCGGGCAGGAGTATGGCGTCGCCGACGTCTACACCGATGTGGCCAGCGTCAAGGAGCTGCCGGTTCGGCGTGCTCGTGAGCTTGGCTGCGATCTCTCCAGCTACGTGCCTGGGCATCCGCTTGCCGGGCGCGAACGTCATGGCCCGGCGGCGGCTCAGGCTGACCTGTTTCTCGGGCGGACCTGGGCGCTGTGTCCGCTGCCTGAGACATCGCCCGATGCGGTCGAGGCCGTGACCTGGCTGGTGGTGGCCTGCGGCGGGGATCCGGTGACTGTTGACCCGGGGACGCACGATCGGTGGGTGGCGCTGATCTCGCACGCGCCGCATGTGGTGGCGGCCGCGATGGCCGCACGGCTGGCACCGTCCTCGGTGTCGGCGGACGCCTTGAAACTGGCTGGACAGGGACTGCGTGACGTCACCCGCGTCGCGGCGGGCGACAGCGTGCTATGGACAGAGATCCTCGCCGCCAACCCGGGGCCGGTTGCCGAGGTTATCGCCGCTGTGGCCGCGGACCTCAACGAGACAGCGCGCGCGCTGAGCGCCCGCGGGCCCGGCGTTTCCGCGGAAACGCCGGCCGCCGGCGTCACTGACCTGCTCGAGCGGGGACGGGCCGGGGTGGCGCGGATCCCAGGGAAGCATGGCGGCCAGCCGCGCAACTTCACCGTGGTGCAGGTCGTCATCCCCGACCAGCCGGGCGAACTAGCCAGGCTGTTCAACGCCGCGGGTGCCGCCGGAGTGAACATCGAGGACGTGCGTATCGAGCACTCGCCGGGCCTGCCGGTCGGCGTGGCCGAACTGTCGGTCCGCCCGGACCAGGCGGCGGCGCTGCTGGACGCGATGGAGGCGGGCGGCTGTCCGGTGCGCCGGTAAAAGTCGTT
>DASXKD010000173.1:0-13519 GCA_036497045.1 Streptosporangiaceae bacterium
AGCCGGATCCGGGCCACGAACCGGTCAAGCTGCGCCTCGGGGAGCGGGTAGGTGCCCTCGTACTCGATCGGGTTGTCGGTCGCGAGCACGATGAACGGCTGCGGCAGCAGGTGGGTCCGGCCATCCACGCTGACCTGGCCCTCGGCCATGGCCTCGAGCAGGGCGGCCTGCGTCTTCGGCGGCGTGCGGTTGATCTCATCGCCGAGCAACAGGTTGGTGAACACCGGCCCCGGCCGGAAGACCACCTCGCCGGTGCGCGGGTCGAGCACCGGCGCGCCGGTGAGGTCGGACGGCAGCAGATCCGGCGTGAACTGGACCCGGGTGAACTCCAGCCCCAGGGTGGCGGCGAAGGTGCGGGCGAGCAGGGTCTTGCCCAGCCCCGGCAGGTCTTCGATGAGCAGGTGCCCCGAGGCGAGGATGCCCAGCAGCACCTGGGAGACCGCTTCGCGCTTACCCACGATTACCCGCTCGACCTCGGCGAGCACCTGGGCGCAGCGTTGCGCCGTTGCGGTGACCGAGGGGGCCAGGGTCCCGGTCATAGCTGCTCCAGCCGGTCCACGATACGGGTCAGGGTGCGCAGGTCAGCCCCGCGTGCCTTGCTGTCGAACGAAGGCGGCCGGGACGGGTCGACGAGCGGCCAGATGTCGTCTCCGACCAGGTCGCGGGCACGGGCCGGATCCCTGGCCAGGTCCACCCGGTGGCGCTCGGCCAGCACCGATTCAAGCAGGCGGCCGAACAGTGGGCGGATGCCGTGGTCATAGTGCCATTGGGAGACCGGTGCCCAGCTGAGGTCGGAACTGATCTTGGCGTAGGCGGGGAAGTCGGCGGAGCGAACCTCAGCAGGCGGGCTGCGCCGCCGCCTGAGCCGGGCCCACGCGCCGCCTGCCCAGGCCGCGGCCCTGGGCACGCGGCGCTCGCGGACGCCGCCCGGGGTGCGGGCCAAGACAACGACCAGGACCAGGGCGGCCAGGCATTCGGCCGTGACGACCAGGGTGAACGGCCCGCCGACCGCGAGGGCGACCGCCAGCGCCGCGAGTGCCACCAGCGCCATCGCCGCGGCCCGCCGCGCGACCGTCAGGTTGCCGCGGTTCATGGGTCACCGCCCACGTCCGCCCGGGCCAGCGCCCCGCTGTCCAGGTCGGCCCGCACCTGCGCCAGCGCGTCGATCGCCGCGGCGCGGTCGGCCTCGGTCATCGGATGGCTGCTGTAGCGGGCCCGCCGGAACAGGCTGGTCAGCGTGGTGGCCGGTGCGGACCGCACCAGGCCGCTCGCGGTGGCGCGGCTGAGCACTTCTGCGGGCGTGTCCGCCATCCGCGGTGGCGAGCCGGCGTCGGCCAGGCTGCGTTCCATCGCCGCGTAGCAGCCGATGATGGCGGTTCGCGGATCGGGGTCCTCGTGCAGTACCCGGGCCCCGGCCGCGAGGGCCGCCACCAGCGGCTCGGCGTCCGGCTCCGGGTCGGGCTCCGGCGGTGGAGGGACAGCCCGGCGGCGACGGTAGACGGTCAGCGCTGCCGCCGCGAGGGCCACAAAGGCGAACAGCACAAGCAGCGGCCATGGGTTCCCCAGTCGCAAATGCCCGGCGGGCCCCGCCTTGACGCTGGCCCCATGCGCGGCTGCGGCCGCGGCCGCGTGCTGGTGGGCCCGCCGCAGGATGCGGGCCAGCGCGAACACCATCAGCGGGAGCAGCAGCAGCCACCACAGCGATCGCCGCTGGCGCCGCAGTGGCTTCCCGCTCCTGCGGCCCCAGATCATCCGGAGGATCAGCAGCACGATCCCGGCCACCCCCAGGATCACCTCCGCGCCGGCAAGTGTCCAGTACACGGCCTGCCCGCTCAGGCCAAGGATCTCCTGGCTGCCGGCCGCAGAGAACGCCCCGCCGGCCCGTAGCCCTACCGCGGCGACGGCGACAAGCAGCAGGGCGGCCGCCGCCCTGCGCATGTCCGCACCACCGCGAGCCCCCTTTCCCGGCATGGCACCTCCAGGCCCGGCCAGGAGCGTCCGCCGCCGATCCTGACCTGGCGGCGGGCCGCCCATTACGGGCCGCTGCACCGCCGCTTGCGCCCAGTTTGCCAGCCGGCCCGCCTGCTGCCCACCGCCTGCAACGGCTCTGTCGCCGGATCGACGCTGCGAGGTAACATCGAAGGCATCCACACGGGAGCTCGGGCTAACCGGGCTGAGAGGGTGGCTGGCCACAAGGCCCGCGCCGCCGACCGTCTGAACCTGACCGGGTAATGCCGGCGTAGGGAGGCAGCCGTGACGGCCACATCCACTTCCACCTCGGTGCCCGAGGCGTTCGTCACCGTCCCCGGGGACCGGCACTCCGAGGTGGGGCACACCCTCGCCGAACCGGTCCCACAGGCGCTCAGCGCCCTCGACCAGCTGGGGCTCTGGGGCAACCTGGGGGTGAGCCTGCTCGGCTTCACCGGCGCAATCTTCGTGCTCCAGCCGGGCGGCACCGGCACCCCGGAGCTGTCGCTCGCCGCGGCCCTGACCGCCATCGTGGTTGGCACGGTGCTCGGGACCCTGCCGGTCGCGCTGGCCGGGCTCTCCGGTACCCGCACCGGGGCACCGGCCATGGTGCTGCTTCGTGGCCTGTTCGGGGCCAGGCTCTCCTACCTGCCCACCGCGCTCAACATCCTCCAATGCCTCGGCTGGGGGGTCTTCGAGCTGGTCACGATCGCGACCGCGGCGCACATTGTGGCCCCGTCGCTGCCCAGGTGGGCGTACATCCTGTTCGCCGGGGTGGCGACCGCGCTGCTCACGATCCGGCCGCTGGGCGCGATCAGGATCCTGCGCCGGTACGTGACCACCGCTGTGGTGATCGTCCTGATCTACCTGTTCGTCCAGCTACTGCGGCACCCGCTGCCCCCGTTCACCCACGGGACCTGGGGAGCGGGCTTCTGGGTGGCCACCGACACGGTGGTCGCGGCCGCCATCTCGTTCGCGCCGCTGGCCGCGGACTACACCCGGCACTCGCGCAGCCAGGCGGCGGCCTTCAACGGCACGTTCCTCGGCTACAGCGCGACCCAGGTGCTCTGCTACGTCATCGGCCTGCTCGCGCTGGTCACCGTGGCCCACGGCAATTCCAGCGACATCTACGGCGCGTTCATCGCGCTGCCCCTCGGCGCGATCGGTTTCGGCATCCTCGCCCTGCGCGAACTGGACCAGTCGTTCGCCAACGTGTACTCGACCGCCGCGTCGACGCAGAACCTGCGCCCGCTCTGGGACCGCCGGGTGCTGGCCATCGCCATCTCCGCGGCGACCACGGCCGGGGCGCTGTTCCTCAACATCAGCGACTACGAGAACTTCCTGATCCTGCTCGGCTCGGTGTTCGTGCCAATGTCCGCCGTGCTCATCGTGGACTTCTTCATCCTCGCCAAGGGCCACTGGGACCTGTCGCCGCAGGCCCCCACCCGCTGGCTGATGCTGCTGCCCTGGGCTGCCGGGTTCGTCACCTACCAGCTCATCAACCCCGGTTACATCTCCTGGTGGGTGTCGGCGTGGACGCACGTGGCCCAGGCGATCGGGTTCACGCCCCAGGTGTGGATGTCCGCGTCGATCTGCTCGTTCGCGGTCGCCGCGGTGGCCACCCTGCTGGTCGGCCGCCTCACCTCCGCCGCCCGCCGCCGAAGCGGCGGCGCACCGCCCGGCGGGCCGGCGGGCCGGTGACCCGGGGCGCGATGACCGAGTCTCCCTGGGCCGCCGGGGACGCGCCTGGTCCCGTGCAGGCACCCGGCGCCGTGCGCCGCCTGCCCGGCATGGCCGCGGACGTGATCCGCGGTCACGGCATGGGCAGGGACCTCGTCGAGCCCGACTGGCCGCCGCTCACCGATGCGGAGGTGAGCGGCGTGCTGGCCCGGTACGGGCGGACCGCCGGTCCCGCGGCGGTCAAGTGGCGCAGTCCGCGGCCCATGTCCGCGGCGGCCCTGGTCGGCTGCGATGGCGGGGAGGTGTTCGTCAAGCGCCACCACGTGCTCGTGCGCACCGCCGCGCAACTGGATGCCGAGCATGCCCTGGCTGGCCACCTGCGCGCCCTCGGAGTGGCCGTGCCGGCGGTGCTGCGGCTACCGGGCGGCGGGACCACGCTGCGGTCCGGCGACTACCGCTACGAGGTACACGCGCGGGCCGCGGGGATCGATGTGTACCGGGATGTGCTGTCGTGGGAACCGTTCACCAGCGCGCAGCACGCCTGGGCGGCGGGAGCCGCGCTGGCACGTTTCCACCGGGGCAGCGCGAGCTTCGGCCTGCCGGCCCGCCCTCCGGGGGTGCTTACCAACTCCTGCGCGGTCATCACGGCCCCCGACCCGCTCGCGGCGGTGGCCCGCCTGGCCGCCCGCCGGCCAGGCCTGGCCAGCTACCTGGACAAACGGCCCTGGCAGGACGACTTCACCTCCTACCACCTGCCCGCGATCGGCCGGCTCGCGCCACTGCTTCCTGACCTGGGGCGGCTCTGGGGACACGGGGACTGGCACCCGTCCAACCTCACCTGGACCTCGCCCGCCCCGGACGCCGACGTGGCCGCCGTGATCGACCTCGGGCTGGCCAACCGCACGTTCGCGGCCCATGATCTCGCGGTGGCGATCGAGCGCAGCGCGGTGCCGTGGCTGGACCTCGCCGAATCCGGGCAGGCGCACCCGGACATCCCCGCCGTCGCCGCGCTCCTCGACGGCTACCAGTCCGTCCGCCCGCTCAGAGAGGCTGAACTCGGGGCGCTCCCGCTGCTGCTGCCCATCGTGCACGTCGAGTACGCGCTGTCGGAAGTCGAATACTTCACCAGCGTCGTGCGGTCACACGAGAACGCCGATCTCGCCTACCACACCTACCTCGTCGGGCACGCCCGCTGGTTCGGCACGCCGGAAGGCCTGGCGCTGCTCAGCCACCTGCGGCAACGGGCGGACCGGCGACCAGCCGCGCCCTGACCACCTACCTCGCCGGGCACGGCAGTTGGTTCGGCACGCCGGAGGGCCTGGCGCTGCTCAGCCACCTGCGGCAACGGGCGGACCGGCAGCCAGCCGCGCCCTGACCACCGCCATGGGATCCGTGGTTCCCTCGGGCATCTGCCAGCGGTTCTCTATCCACCAGGTGCATCCGGCCCGGGCCCACGGCGTGACGTGCGCCGAGGCAGCGGCCTGGTCGTCCGCGGGGGTCTCACCCTCGGCCACCACGTCCAGGCCCGGCCTGGCGCCGTGCCCGGTCAGCCATTCCCGCACGGCCAGGGCGTCGTCCGGTCCCTCCGCCCGTCCGCCGAGGTCGTACTGCGGGATGATCCCGTCGCAGCGCAGCACCCGCCGCATCGACTTCGGCCGCGGCCAGACCCCGACGACCCAGATCGGGATTCGCGCCGAGGCCGGCCGTCCTGCCCGGATGAGATCGTCGCGGTCGCACTCGAAGTCGTAGAACTGCCCGTGGTAGCTCAGCCCGCCATCCCACAGTGTCCTGATGAGATCGATTCCCTCGTCCATGCGTATGGCACGCAGGCGCTTGTCCGTCTCCTCGCCGGTGTCGGGCAGGCCTGTATCGACGGCGCCGACGCCAACCGCCAGAATTGCCCGCCCGCCGGAAAGCTGGTCCACCGTGGCGACCTGGCTGGCCACCTTCCACGGCCGCCGCCACGGCAGCGGGGTGAGCAGGGTGCCCAGGCGGATCCGCTCGGTGCGGGCGGCCATCGCGGCCAGCAGGCTCCACGCATCGACGCCGTAGGCCGCCTCCCACACGAACACCCCGTCCCACCCGGACTGTTCGGCGAGCACCGCCTGCTGTAGCTGCTCGGTGGCCGATCCGCCGGGCAATACCAAACCAGTCAGCATGGTTTCGTGCTACCAGCCGGGTACGACAATGCGGCCTCCGCCGCGCCGATCGCCTGCCGGGAGGTTAGGGTCAGCCATGATCCGCTCGCATGTGTCCATGAGGGACTCGCTGGTGGTGCTGCTCACGCTCACCACGGGCGCGGTGGACGTCACCTCCTTCCTCGCCCTCGGCAACGTCTTCAGCAGCGTGGTCACCGGTGACATGGTGCTGCTCGGCGCGGCGGCCGGCACCGGCAGGCCGGAACTGGCGGTGCACAGCGGTGTGGCGCTGGCCGGTTACATGGCCGGTGTGCTGGCGGGGGCCCCGCTAGCTGACCGGTGGCACCATCACGCCACCGGGGCCTGGCCAACCAGTGTGACCGTCACCCTGGCGGTGGAACTGGTGATCCTGGTGGCGTTCACCGTCGGCTGGGAGCTGGCCGGCACCCACCCGTCCGGTGGTGGTCAGCTCGCGCTCGTGGCGGTGCTCGCCGCTGCGATGGGCCTGCAGGCGGCCGCGGTCCGCCGCCTGGGCCAGATGTCAACCACCTACCTGACCAGCACCCTCACGGCCCTCGTCGCCGGGCTGGTGGCCGGCAGCAAGCCGGATGGGATGGCCCGCAGCCTGGGCGTCCTGGCCACCCTCATCATCGGCGCGATCGCCGCGAGCGTTCTGCTCAAGGAGGCCCGCGCCTGGGTGCCGCTGGTGATCCTGGTGCCGCTCGGCCTGGTCATCGTGGCGTCGGTGGCCGGATTCGAGTGGGTCAGGGACCATCTCACTCCCAGCCGCGGCCGGTGAGTGGCGGCGCAGCAGCAGCGTGATCGCCAGCGCCGCCGCGGGCGGCAGGGTGACGAGGGCGGGAAGCTGGTAGCGCCAGTTGAACTCGAACACGTCGGAGGACAGCAGCGCCAGCACGCCGGTGGCGAAGAACAGCAAGCAGGCGAGGGCGGTGGCACGCTGCGCCGGGCTGGCCCTGCGGCGCAGCGTGGCGAGGCTCCCGGCCAGCCCGGCCAGCACGGTGAACGCGAGCAGAGGGCCCGGGGTGTAACCGCCGTCGAGCTGGTACCCGCGCAGGAACGAGGCCAGTGGCCCGATCACGGCCGGGTTCCCGCCGCCGGTGCCGATCTGCTCCTCGACCCCGTTGCGGTTAAAGGTGCCGAAGACGAACGTCCCGTGGCTGATCACAATGTACGGCGGGTACTGGGGGTATCGCGTCTGGAACTGCCAGCGGGTGATCGACGGGTCTCCGGTGCTTGTGGCACGCCCAAGCGCGAACAGCTTGGCCGTGTCCCTGCCGATCGAAGCCAGCACATTGAGCGGTTGCTGTTTCAGCACCCGGTGGTCGAAGTCGCTGGTCACCTGGCCGCACATGCTGGCCACCACGCGGTATCGCACCTGGCCGCCCACCGTGACCGGCACCGACTTGGAGCATAGCTGCTTCAGGGCCTGGTAGTCGGCGGTGCTCAGGCGCGGGATCCAGGTGCCCCGGATCGGCGAGGAGGGGTTGTGGTCCAGGCCGTCCGGGCCGAGCAGCAGCTTCTGCGTGGCATCCGGGCAGAGCGGCCGCTCGTAGCCGGGTAGCCGCAGAGTCGCGCAGTTCGCGGCCTCCGCCATCCGGCCGTAGATCGAGCCGGTTGCGTAGGGGGCGAGCGAGAAGCTGTGCAGTTGCGGGTCGGCGTAGTTCCGGTAGCTGGCCGCCAGGATCGGCAGCAGGAACGCCAGGCACAGCAGCCCTGCCTGCCTGAGCCGCAGCCGCCAGCCGGGCGTCACGATCAGCAGGTAGCCCACGGCGGGCAGGATGAAGATCTCACCGATCTGGCGTGCGGTGGCCGAGGCGCCCAGGGCCAGGCCCGCCACCACGACCAGCCAGGGCGACGGGGTGGCCCGCCAGAGCAGCGCGCCCACGCCGGCCACGATCAGCGCCTCGAACATGACGTCGGGCATGACGTTCTGCTCGATCTGCAACTGGTAGGCGTCGAGCAGGACCGGGGCGGTGGCCAGCGCCGCCAGCCAGCGCGGCACGCCGCGGCGCAGCAACAGCACGTAGATGGCGATGGCCATGCCCAGGCCGAGCAGGTGCTGGATCACGGCGATCAGGCCCAGGTTGCCGAGCGCCAGCACCGGCTTGAGCGCCAGTTGGTAGCCGGGCGGGTCGTCGCCCGGGTAGGCGTTCAGCAGGTACTTGGTCGAGTCGATGTACAGCAGCGCCGGGCGGTAGGCGATCTGGGTGAGGACGCGCAGCACCAGGCCGGCCGTGAGCAGCACGGTGAACAGCCAGTGCTGGCGGGCAACCGCCGGGACCTGCCTGGCCTGCTGTCGCAGCCGTGCGAGCCGGCCGGCCTGCGGGTCTTGCTGGCCGGATGCGGGCGCGGCGTCACCCGCGGCGGTCATCGGCATTCGCATGGGCGTTAATCCCGGCACGATGGAGGCTTTCGTCCGGGCGGCCCCTTTCTTCCCGCCGCGAACGCTGACACTGCGTCACGCTAGCCTGCTCAGGCTGACCCGCGGGAAACAACTGCTCCCCGAACAGCACCGAGTAAGCATAGCGAAACTCAAGGTAGCCATTCTTCCCGGGCGACGCTACGCGCCCGCCCGGAAGGCCGGCCGTGGCACCGCCGCGGCCGGTGCTCCGGCCAGCCGTCCTGCCACGGGCCGCCCCCGGCCACCCTCGTCCAGGATATTCATGCCGCCGCGCGGAGCGGCCTGTCGGCGCCGCTTCCTAGCATGGCGGCCATGATGCCGGCGGCGAACGGCCGGGGAGCCTGGGAGATCCTCCGGGCCCGCGCGCGGACGGCCACTGCGGGACTTCCCGCCGTTCCCGAGCCCGGCCCGGGGGTGTGCGTGTCCTGCCGCGGCCCGGCCAGGCGCGGCTTCGCCCGCTGCTTCCACTGCGGCCTGCATGCGGAGAGCGCACCCGGCCTGGTTGCCGACGTCGTGGCACCGGTGGCCTGCGCCCCGAAGGGGAGCTGCCTGGCCACGGACCTGTGGCTGTACAAGTCGGAGCGGACCGGCTCGCGGGAGGCGGGGGCGGCCCTGCTCGCCATGCTGCTGGTGTTCCTGCATGACCAGGCGCCGGGGGTGTGGCGGGCCGGGGCGGCGGTGCCGACCTGCGCCTGCGTGGTGCCCAGCGGCCGCGGGCGCCCCGGGCCGCATCCGCTCCAGGCACTCGTGCACGGCTGCTTAACCCTGCCCTGGGTGGCGCTGGTCGCGCGGCCAGGCGGCGACCCGTGGGCGCGTGCTCTGGATCCCGGCCGGTTCCGCGCGCCGCGGCCGCTGCACGGGGCCGCGGTCCTGCTCCTTGATGACACCTGGACCTCCGGCGGCACGGCCCAGTCGGCCGCGGTGGCACTCAAGCGGGCCGGCGCCCGGTGGGTGGCGGTGGTCGTGCTCGGCCGTCACCTGCCGCCGGTCCCTGGCTGGCCACCCGCCAGACGGCCGGCGCGGCGTCCGTGACGGGCCGCGCGGCGTCCGCGGCGTCCGCGGCGGCTCCTGCGGTGCGGAGCAGGCCCGCCGTGGGCCCGCCGGTCAATAGGCTGGACTGGTGAAGCTGCACGAACCCCCTTCGCATACCGCGCTGGTCCGCCGCGCCCGGCGCGTCAACCGCGAGCTGGCCGCCCTGTACCCGGACGCTCATTGCGAACTCAACTTCGTCTCGCCGCTGGAACTCCTCGTCGCGACCATCTTGTCCGCGCAGACCACCGACAAGCGGGTCAACATGGTGACGCCGGTGCTTTTCGCGCGGTACAAGTCCGCCGCCGACTACGCCGCGGCCGACCGGGAAGACATGGAAAAGATCATCCAGTCGACCGGGTTCTACCGGGCCAAGACGGCGAACCTCATCGCGCTGGGCCAGGCGCTGTGCGACCGCTACGGCGGCGAGGTTCCGCGCCGCCTGAAAGACCTCGTCACGCTGCCCGGCGTCGGCAGGAAGACGGCGAACGTGGTGCTGGGGAACGCGTTCGGCGTGCCCGGGATCACCGTGGACACTCACTTCGGCCGGCTGGCGACCAGGCTCGGCTGGACCACTCAGACGGACCCGGTCAAGATCGAGTTCGAGGTGGGGGCCCTCTTCCCGCGCTCGGAGTGGACCATGCTGTCGCACCGGCTGATCTGGCATGGTCGGCGGATCTGCCATGCCCGGCGGCCGGCCTGCGGCGCGTGCCCGATCGCGCACCTGTGCCCGTCGTTCGGCATCGGCCCGGTGGATGAGAAAGAGGCCAGGAAGCTGGTCAAGGAGGGGCCCTTCTCGTGACCCCGGCTCCGCCCGGCTCGAGCCCGCCCGGCCCCGCCCCACCAGAGGCGGCATCGTCCGGCGCGCCCCCGGCCTGGCTCACCGAACTGGCGGCCAGGGCAGGGGAGATGCGGGTGCCACCGCAGTTGCGGGCTCCGGCGCAAGGCGGCCGGTCCTCGGCGGTCCTGCTCCTGTTCGGGGAGGCGGCAGGCGACCCAGATCTGCTGATCGTGCAGCGGGGGCTGCATCTGCGCCGGCACGCGGGCCAGCCGGCCTTCCCCGGAGGGGCGATCGAGCCGTCCGATCAGGGGCCGGTGGGTGCCGCGCTGCGCGAGACCGCGGAAGAGGTGGGCGTGGACCCGGCCGGGGTGGAGGTCCTTGCGGTACTGCCCGACCTCTTCATCCCCCGGAGCGGCTTCCGCGTCACGCCCGTGCTGGCCTGGTGGCGTGAGCCAAGCCCGCTCGTCGCGGCCGCCGACGGCGAGATCGTCTCGGCGGCCCGGGTCCGGCTGGCCGACCTCGCCGACCCCGCGCACCGGCTGAGCGTGCGGCACCCCTCAGGTGCCGCGGGCCCGGCATTCCGGGTGCACGGCATGCTGGTCTGGGGCTTCACCGCGCTGCTGGTGGACCGGCTGCTCGCGCTCGGCGGATGGGAGCAGCCCTGGGACACCGGGCAGCAGGAGGACCTGCCACCGGACGTGCTCGACGCCGCCGCGCGCAGCTAGCCACCACTGCCGGCCACCACTGCCGGCCACTGCTGCTGGCCACTGCTGCTGGGCACTGCTGCTGTGCCGCTTCCAAGGCCGTGCCCGGGCCTGACAGCAGCCAGGATGCAGTGCGGTCACGACCAGTGCACTGCGCTGCTCAGGCCCTATACCGTGGATGGATGCCGGGAGATCTGCTCGATCTCATCTTGATCGTGCTCGCGGCGGCCTTCGCCGTCGCCGGGTACCGGCAGGGTTTCATCGTCGGCGTGCTCAGCTGCATCGGGTTCCTGGTCGGCGCGGCCGTGGGCGCCACGTTCTCCCCCAGCGTGGCCCGGTTCCTGGTGCACGAGACCTCACAGCAGGCACTCGTGGCCATCATCCTGGTGTTCATCGCAGCCATGATCGGCCAGTTGCTCGCCTCACTGCTCGGCGTAATGGCCCGCTCCCGGGTGACCTGGCGCCCCGTGGCCATGGTGGATGCCCTGGGCGGAGCCGCGGTGAGCGTCCTTTCGGTGCTCCTCATCGCCTGGTTCGTCGGCTCGGCGGTGATCAACGCGCCGTTCCCCGCTGTGGCCAGGCAGGTAAGGAGTTCCGAAGTGCTCCGCGGGGTGAGCGACGTCATGCCGCCGACCGCGCTGAGCATGTTTTCCGACTTCCGGCACCTGATCGACAAAAGCCCATACACCCAGGTATTCGGTGCGCTTGGCATCAACGGCTCGGCGAACGTGCCAGCGCCGGACAAAGCGGCGCTGGCCTGGCCCGCGGTGCAAAAGGACCGCAACAGCGTGGTGAAGATCTGGGGCGAGGCCAAATACACCTGCGACCGGAGCCTCGAAGGCTCGGGCTTCGTGGTGTCGCCGGGGCATGTGCTCACCAACGCGCACGTGGTCGCCGGGATGACCAACGGCCCGTTTGTCAGCTTCGGCGGCAGCAACGGCCTTCCGGCCACGGTCGTGCTCTTCGACTCGAACAACGACGTAGCGATCCTCTACGTGCCCGGCCTGCACGCGCGGCCGCTGCACTTCGCCGGTACGGCCGCCCGGGGCAGCGACGCCGTCGTCGTCGGCTACCCGGAGAACGGGCCGTTCCGTGCGGACCCGGCCAGAGTCGGCTCCCAGTGGGCGGCCAGTGGCCCCAACATCTACAAGACCGCCACGGTCACCCGGGAGATCTACGCGGTGCGGGCGACCGTGGAGCCGGGGAACTCAGGCGGCCCGCTGCTGGCGAAGAACGGCAAGGTGTACGGGGTCATCTTCGCGGCCTCGACGACCGCGCGGAACACCGGTTTCGCGCTCACGGCGAGTCTGGTCCGAGCCGACGTCCGCCACGGCGGCAACGCCACCGGGCGGGTCTCCACCCAGGGCTGCCCGCGCCCGGGCTGACCCGGGTCAGGCGCTGATCAGGCGCACGGTCATCCGGTCGGCCCCGGCGGCGGCCAGGCCCTCCCGCTCGATCCGCGCCGCCATCCCCCGCGCCTCCTGACAGACGCTGGCGGCGTCAATGTCATGCGGCGCCGAGCCGGCATAACCGGCCACTCGCCCCGCGCCGCGGCGGAGCAGGGCAGCGGCGCCGTGAGCGTTACCCCGCTGCGCATGTGTGAGGCCCACCGCGATCTGGGCAAGCCCTTGCCACAGGTCCCGCTCGGCGGGCGGCGCGGTCTTCCACGACGCTTCGAGCACCTCGTGCGCATGGAACGGGCGGCCCTCGTCGAGCAGTTGCTGGGCGAGCCTGAGTGCCTGTGCGGGCGGGAGCACGAGGTCGTCAGGAACGCGCTCGTCCCCGGGCGCGCCGCGCGGCAGTGGGCGGCCCAGGGCGTCGCGCGGCCGTGCGTTACGTGCCCGGCCCGCCGCGTCCCTGTCGCGCGGCGCGGCAGTGGGCTCCGGCGGCTCCCCGGTCATCGCTCTGGTTCGGGGTCCGCCAGCCAGGTGTGCAGGGCGGAGTCGAACTTGTCCGGCTGCTCCTCTGGCAGGAAGTGCCCGGCACCCTCCAGGAGGCGCCACCGGTAGGGCCCGTCCACGTAGCGAGCCGAAGCCTGCGCGCTGCGGGTGGGCACGCACGGGTCCATCGCCCCGTGCAGGTGCAGGGTGGGCACCCCGATCGGGGCCCGCATGCGGTGGGCGTAGCGGATGCCGTCGGTCCGCAGCCAGGACCGCAGGAACCAGCGGTGATACTCAAGCGCCGAATGCGCTACCGAAGGGATGACCATGGCGGCCCGGTACCTGGCTTCGGCCTCCGGGTCGGGCCACCCCGGGCCCGACCACGCCTGCAGCATCCTGGCGACCTGCTCGGCGTTCCGCCGGACCAGCCGTGACTCGGGCAGCACCGGCAACTGAAAGCCGAGCGCGTTGCCATTGCGCCAGCCCCGGCGCGCCGGGCCTGCCAGCATCTCGGCCCGCATGCGCAGCGGGTGAGCCGCCGACACTATCGCCAGCCGCCGCACCACCTTGGGGTGGTAGGCGGCCATGGTCCAGGCCACCAGGGCCCCCCAGTCATGGCCGACGACTACCGCGTTGGCCTCGCCGAGCGCCCGGATCAAACCGGCTGCGTCCGAGGCTGCGGTGATCAGGTCGTAGCCGCGGGGCGGCTTGTCGCTGCCACCGTAACCGCGCATGTCGCTGGCGACGGCGCGGAAGCCCGCCCCGGGCAGCGAGGTGAGCTGGCGCCGCCAGGTCCACCAGAACTGCGGGAACCCGTGCAGCATGAGGACCAGCGGCCCCTCACCGCTCTCCGCGATGTGGAACCGGCTGCCGTTGGCGCTGACGGACCGGTGTGACCACGGTCCGTCCAGGTAGAC
>DASXKD010000174.1:0-3421 GCA_036497045.1 Streptosporangiaceae bacterium
GCCGTCGGGGTGCAGCACGAGGCGCCAGCCGCGGCGGTGGATGCAGACGTCGTGGTGGAACTGGCACAGCAGCACGCAGTCGGTGACCGAAGTCTTCCCGCCGTCGGCCTTGTGCTGGAGATGGTGCACGTCGCACCAGGCGGCGGGCCGCCCGCACCGGGGCCAGACATCCGATGCTCTTTAGTTGTCAAGTGGCTGGTGAAGATTTCTGTTGTCAGGCTGCGGCGGGTGTGGTGGTCCTGGCGGGGAATGCGGTGGTCTCGTCGTAGTGCTGGCCAGTGGTCAGGCAGTAGTGGAGGCAGCCGAGGAGCCGGCTGAAGAGGTTACGCAGGGCGGCGGCGTGGCGGTCGCCGGCGTCGCGGCGGCGGTCGTAGTGGGCGCGGGCGCCGGGTGATGCGGTCAGTGCGGAGAATGCCCAGATGTAGCCGGCCTGTGCAAGCCGGTTGTTCTTGACGTGCCGGCGGGTGACGGATCTTGTCTTGCCGCTGGCGCGGGTGACGGGCGCGGCGCCGGCGTAGGCCTTGAGCCCTCTGGCATCCTGGAAGCGGGACCGGTCGTCTCCGATCTCGGCGAGCACCCGGGCGCCGGTGAGTGCGCCGATGCCTGGGAAGCTGGTGATGATCCCGGCGTCCGGGTGCTGGTCAAAAGACTCGACGGCGGCCTGCTCGAGGTCGTCCGCGCTGGTGCAGGCGGCGTCGAGCTGGCGCAGCAGGGCGACGGTCTGCCGGCCCATGGCCTGCTCGACGAGGGCCAGCTGGCGCATCTGTTCCTGGCGCAGCGCGTCGCGCAGCCGCTGGGCTTCGGCGTCGATGCCCCGGCTGCGTCCGGCTTTCTTCAGCAGGGCGCGCAGCTGGGCGAGGGTCAGTTTCGCGGCGTCGGCCGGGGTGGGCGCGGCGGCGAGGATGGTGCGGGCCTCGCGGCGCATGATGCCGCCCTTGGCGGCGGCGAAGGCCGCGAGGAAGCCGGGGAAGTACTCGCGCAGGTGAGAGCGGAGCCGGTTGTGCGCCTGGGTGCGGTCCCAGACGGCGTCCTGCTGGGCGCGGGCCAGCACCGCGACAGCCTGGGCGAGCTCGCTGTCGGCGGGCAGCGGCCGGTGCGCGTGCAGGTCGGTGCGCAGGATGTTCGCCAGGACAAGCGCGTCGCCCTTGTCGGACTTACGGCCGGCGATCGAGTGCCGGTCCCGGTAGCGGGCCACCGCCATCGGGTTGACCGGGTAGACGTGGCGGCCGGTGACGCGCAGGCACGCCACTAGCAGGCCGCGCGGGGTCTCGATCGCCACCGGGACAGGGTTTCCGGCGCTGTCGCCGTGCTCGGCGAGCAGCTCCAGCAGCCGGGCCAGGCCGGCTGCGTCGTCGCTGATCCGCGCCCGGGCCAGCAGCCCGCCGTCGCGGTCTACCAGGGCGATGTCGTGGTGGTCCTCCGCCCAGTCGATCCCGCAGAATGCGTCCAATTAATGCCTCCTTCTGGTCAAAGCGCCGTCCGCGCTTCTGGTGAAAGCTCCGTTCGCGCCGGTCCGAGCCGTGCAGGGCACGCGCGCTCCCTAATGGAAGGGCTCTAGGGCACCGCCATCCGATTGGCCGTTCGTGACCCCGGCTGCCTGCAGGCTCCGGTCTTGGCCAGGGCTCGGCGGCTCCCGGCGCTGATAAGGGGTAACTCCTGCAGGTGGCTCAGGCCACGACCACCCATACCGGCACGAACCGCCAACTTCACGGAAGCGGCACGGCGTGTCGCCCGGCTCGAAGCGGGCTGGCACCGGGACCCGGGTCTTCGACAGGAGGTCCCATGGCCCCGGTGATGTCAGCGGGTCACCCGGTGCCAGCCGCGTTAGCCAGGTCCCGCCCGTCTCAAGGAAGGTATCCAGTACCAAGCCGGAGGCAGGCATAGACCTGGCAGGCAAGTCCCCCAGTCTGGCCCGAGAGTTCAAGGACTCAAGCGCAGCCAAGCGGTGACCTGTCATAACCCCATTAGGCGCAGCAGCTGATCGGGTGGGCGGCGGACTGGCCGGACCGGACCTGGGCCGTCGAGGGCGCCGCCGGACTCGGTCACCTGCTGGCCCAGCAGCTCGTCGCCGCCGGCGAGCGGGTCCTGGATGTGCAGCCGAAGCTGGCGTCCCGGGTGCGGCTGCTGCAGGCCGGGGACACGAACAAGAACGACCCGAACGACGCACTGTCGGTCGCGGTCGCGGCGCTGCGGTCCCGGACGGCCCGCCCGGTGGCCGCTGATGACTATAAGGCGGTGCTGAAGGTGTGGTCCAAGCGGCACCGTGACCTGGCCCGGCTGCGCAACCAGGCCGCCTGCCGGCTGCACGCCGTGCTCTGCGACCTGGTTCCCGGCGGCCACCAGAAGGAGATATCCGCAGCTCAGGCCGCCAGGATCCTGAACCAGGTCACCCCGTCCGGCCCGGTCGCGGCGGCCCGCGCCGAGCTCGCCGCCGAGTTCCTGGACGACATGCGCCAGCTGGACGCCCGGCTACGCGATACCCGAAAGAAGCTCGCCGCCGCGGTCAAGGCCTCCGGCACCACCCTGACCAGCGTCTTCGGTATCGGCCCGGTCAACGCCGGCACCATCATCGGCGACATCGCCGACGTGTACCGCTTCCCCAGCCGCGACCACTTCGCCTCCTACAACGGCACCGCCCCCGTTGAGGTGTCCTCCGGAAACCGGAAAATCCACCGCCTGTCACTGCGCGGCAACCGGCGCATTAACCATGCCATCCACATGGCCGCGATCACCCAGATCCGGCACAAGCACAGCGACGGCCGCGCCTACTACGACAAGAAAATAGCCGAGGGCAAGACCCACAAAGAGGCGCTCCGGTCCCTCAAACGCCGGATCAGCGACGCGATCTTCGCCTGCCTCCGCGCCGACGCCCGCCAGGTCCCCGCAGACGAGACAGGCACGGGTCCGGGAGGGCAACCGGGGAACGACTCTGCATCCAGCGCGGCCGGCTCACACCCCGCACGCCAGCTCTTCGGACAAGCCACTCCCGGACCTGCCACCACCCTACGACCCCGCACCACAGCACGCCCACCAGCACCGTCAAGCCCGACGCCGAAGAAAATCCGGTCAGCCACTTGACAAAAACAGCAAAGAGGACTCGATATGGTCGGCACCCCACTCGCCAGAGTGGCTGTCGTTGCCGCGCCTGAACGGGTGATCTGTATGACGCGGGCCGACTCGGCGTGGTGGAGGACCGCCGACCCGATCATCAGCGTGGTGTTAGGCCGGTTCGGCCGCCTCGACATCCCGGTCAATAACGCGGGTATGTTCATCTCCAAGCCGTTTAGTGACTACACCACCGACGACTACGCCACCGTCTCCGAGGTCAACCTGGCCGGGCTCTTCTGGCGACCGAGCGCGCCATCGCCGAGATGGTCAGCCGGTACGGCGGCCACGTGGTCAATGTCTCGGCCACCATCGC
>DASXKD010000175.1:0-3199 GCA_036497045.1 Streptosporangiaceae bacterium
ACTAAATGGCGTCCGCCTGGCCGGGAGGCAGGGCAACAGGCTGGCGTCCGGTGGTGACCTCTGGGACGTATTTGTAGATGGTGGCGCGGCTGACGCCGAGCAGCCGGGCGATGGAGGAGACGGTGTTGTCCGGGCGGGTCAGCAGGTCGCGGGCGTGGCGGATCTGCTCGGCGGTCATGGCAGGCGGCTGACCGAGCCGGGCGCCGCGACCGCGAGCGGCATCCAGTCCCTCACGGGTGCCCTGGACGATCAGCTCGCGGATGAACTCGGCCAGCGCGGCGAAGACGTGGAAGATCAGCCGCCCGCCGGGGGTGGTGGTGTCCAGGGCCTCGTGCAGGCTCTTGAACCCAATCCCGCGCCGGCGCAACGTGGTGACGATCTGGATCAGGTCGGCCAGCGACCGGGACAGCCGGTCCAGGCTCGGCACGACCAGGGTGTCGCCAGGGCGCAGGTAGTCCAGGCAGGCGGCCAGCTCAGGCCGGTCAGCATTCTTGCCGGACAGCTTGTCGGCGAAGACGCGGAGGCAGCCCGCCTCAGCCAGGGCGTACCGCTGCCGGTCGAGCAGTTGGCCGGAGGTGCTGACCCGGGCGTAGCCGATCAGCGCGCCGGTCCGGACGGCCGGTTCAGGGGCGAAGAGGTTGCCGGGGGTTTCGGAGGTATCGGGTTGGGGCGCGGTCACATCCCGGACTGTAAAAGAAACGGTCCCGGCCTGGTTGTTAGACATGCCGGCTTTGCGACACGTTTTACAACACCTTCCGAGCCGCGATCGGTGCACTCAGCGGACAGAAGTTGATCATGTCGAGAATCGTTCGATTCTCCACAGGCCGGATCCGGCGATCGCCTGTGAATGATCTTCACGGACGCTTGAAGCATGCGCGCTCGCCCAGCGGTGCTGGTGCCCGAGCGGGTCGCCTGGCTGGCCGACCACGCTCGAGTCCACTTCCACGCCGCCGCGTGACAGCCGGCACATAGCAGCCTCGGGTCTGGAGACATCCGCCCTGCCCGCCGGCTGACCATTGCCGAACAACAGGGGGCGAGAAGGGGGTACTCCCCGGCCAGGTCACAGGCTGACACCGCAGCGATCCGCAGCCGGTTCCGCTGCCGCCCCAGGGGCGCCGCCGGGACGCTAGAGGCCCGTGGGCCGCCTAAGGGCGCTCCGCGCAGATCCTAAGCGGCCGCCGCCGCCACTTTACGGCGGTCGGCCGATGTGCCGTCCCGGCCCTTAGCGCGAGTGTGGAAGCAACCCTGGAAACGCGACAGGGATGGCCGGATGACCACGCAGAGCGCGGCGACACGACGCCCGCCGGGGCCACTGGCTGGCAGACCAGAACGAACACCTCACCACAAGGAGCAAACGGCTATGGCAGACCAGGAGATTCTCGCGGGTCCCGGGGAAACCACCGAGGACAGCGAGACCCTCGGACTGATCGTCTACGGGAACGTCGGCACGACCATGCAGACGGTGCTCAGTTACACCGGCATGGGCCAGGTACCGGGTGCCCTGGGACCACCCCCCAGACTCGCATCGGAGGTACAAGACTCATGTTGTTCGACATGACCAAAATCGACTCGGGCTCGACCGCGTGGCTTCTCGTGAGCGCCGCGCTCGTCATGCTCATGACCCCGGGACTGGCGTTCTTCTACGCCGGCATGGTTCGGGCCAAGCACACGCTGGGCATGCTGGTACAGAACATCGTCTGTCTCGGCATCGTCTCGCTGGTGTGGGTCACTGTGACCTACTCCATCGCCTTCGGCGGCGCGAACTCCCTCTGGGGCGGTCTGCACTTTGCCGGCCTGGCGCACATGAACCAGGTGGTGCCGGGTTACACCGGCAGCCTCGCGCAGGTCATCCCGCCGATCGTGTTCGTGGCCTTCCAGCTGATGTTCGCGGTCATCACGCCCGCGCTCATCACCGGCGCTACCGCCGATCGCTGGAAGTTCGGCTCGTTCTGCGCCTTCGTGACCCTCTGGTCCGTCGTGGTGTACGCGCCCGTCGCCCACTGGGTGTTCTCGCCCACCGGCTGGCTGTTCAAGCTCGGTGCCGAGGACTTCGCGGGTGGCACGGTCGTCCACATGAACGCCGGCGCCGCTGCCCTGGCGGTCGCCATCGTGCTCGGCCGACGGTTCGGCTACGGCACCAAGGGCTTCGATGTCCGCGGCCACAACGTTCCGTACGTCGTGCTCGGCGCGGCCCTGCTGTGGTTCGGGTGGTTCGGCTTCAACGCCGGCTCCGCCCTGGCCGCCGGTAACCTGTCGGGCTTCGCGTTCGTCAACACCAACACCGCCACGGCGGCTGCCATGCTGGCATGGATGCTGGTGGAGAGGCTGCGTGACGGCAAGCCCTCGGCACTCGGCATGGCCTCCGGCGCCGTCGCCGGTCTGGTCGCCATCACGCCCGCCTGCGGCTACGTGTCGCCCATGGGCTCGATCGCCATCGGCGCCATTGCCGGCGCGGTCTGCGCCCTGGCCACGTCCATCAAGGGCAAGGTCCGGATCGACGACGCCCTCGACGTGGGTGCCGTGCACTTCGTCGGTGGGGCCGTCGGAGCTCTGCTCATCGGGTTCTTCGGCGATGCTGCCACCGGCGGGGCCAACGGCCTGTTCTATGGCGGCGGCCTGAGTCTGCTCGGTAAGCAGGCGACGGCGGTCGGCGTGGTCGGAGCCTACTCGTTCGTGGTTTCGCTGGTGCTGGCACTCGTGCTCAACAAGATCAGCCCGATGCGGCTGCCCGACCACGACCAGCAGCATGGCATGGACCTCTCGCTCCACGGTGAGCAGGCCTACCCGGTGACGGGTACTGCCATCCCGGCTGGGCTGCTGACAGCGGGCCACGAGCACGGCCCGGCGGTGGGCAACGGCGCCCTCACCGGCGCTGCTCCCACCTACTCTGGCGGCGACGTCTAACCGCCAACCATCAGGGGGAACAAGACCCGATGCGGGTCTGGCGCAGCGGTGCGCTTGAGGAGCCTCGTCACATCTGACGAGACGAGGCTCCTCCTGCGGGCTGTACGTCGAGGACCTCGACTTGCGGCCGGACGACGAGCACGTGCGAATCCACGGCAAAGGCGGCACCGTGCGCACGGTACTGCTTGATGACCGCGCCTACGTCGCGCTGCTCAAGCTGTACCTGGCTCGCGCCGGATACACCTGCGGGCCGCTGTTCCGCGCAAGCATCAATGGAGGCGGCGGGCCGCTGTCT
>DASXKD010000176.1:0-3425 GCA_036497045.1 Streptosporangiaceae bacterium
GTACATCGGCGCGATCATGGAACTGTGCCAGAGCCGGCGCGGCACGCTCGGCGGCATGGAGTACCTGTCCGAGGACCGGGTGGAGATCCGCTACACGATGCCGCTCGCGGAGATCATCTTCGACTTCTTCGACCAGCTCAAATCGCGGACCCGCGGCTACGCCTCGCTGGACTACGAGCCCGCGGGCGAGCAGGAGGCCAGCCTGGTCAAGGTGGACATCCTGCTCCAGGGCCAGCCGGTGGACGCGTTCAGCCAGATCGTCCACTCGGACAAGTCGCGCGATTACGGGGTAGCGATGACCTCGAAGCTGCGCGAACTGATCCCGCGCCAGCAGTTCGAGGTGCCGATCCAGGCGGCCATCGGGTCCAAGATCATCGCCAGGGAGAACATCCGGGCGCTGCGCAAGGACGTGCTGGCCAAGTGCTACGGCGGCGACATCACCCGCAAGCGCAAGCTGCTGGAGAAGCAGAAGGAAGGCAAGCGCCGGATGAAGGTGATCGGCCGGGTCGAGGTGCCGCAGGAGGCCTTCATCGCCGCGCTGTCCACCCAGCCGGACAAGCAGCGCTGATCAGGGGGCGGGCGGTGCCGCCGGCGCCGGCAGTGGCGCCAGCGGCGCCGGCAGCAGGTGCGCGTGGATCACGGCCGCGTGGCCGGTGCTCGTCACGACGAGCAGCGTGAAGGCCAGGATGGCGAGGACGCCCATGGCGACCGCCGCCCAGCCCAGCAGCAGGCCCGCCAGTGCCATCCCGGCGCCCTGCTCCCCGGTCCGCTTGATCTGGTGTCTGGCCATGTGACCGAGCACGATGGCCGGGATGGTCGGCAGCGGCCCGAACGCGAACTGCGCCACCCCGCAGGCCAGGCTGGCGATCGCCAGCCCGTTGGTGGGAGTGGGGCCCCGCCGTGGCACCGGGCCGACCCGCGCGCCCGGCAGGTCGGTCACGACCAGGTCCAGCTCGGCGTAGGTCCGCGCGGACAGGGCGGTATCCAGGCGTGCGTCGTACTCGTCCTTGGCCAGCCGGCCCTCGGTGTAGGCGGTGGTGAGGTAGTTCACCGCGCGGTCGCGGTCCGCGTCGGCGGCGCGCATCTGGCCGCGCCCGCCGCCCGGTACCGGATAGCCCTGCCCGACCGCCATAGGTCCCTCCAAGCCCCGGAGCTTCCCCTCGGTGCCGTCCAGCATAATCTGGCTCGCCGGTGCCCAGACCGTCCCCGGCAGCCCTATTCCGCCTGGCGCCGGCTGCCCACCGGCCGCGTGGGTGCGGAATTTATGGTTCGACCTGGTCCGGCCGCTGCGCTAGCGTCGGAAAAGTGACGAGCGCGCGCGTGATCTCGGTGAACGCCGGCCGCGGCAAGGACGCGGACTGGGCCGGCAAGCTGGGCCGCACCGCCATCGACAAGCGCCCGGCGGCCGGGCAGGTCGCGGTGGGCAGGCTTGGCCTCGGCGGCGACGAGCAGGTGGACAAGCCCGCCCACGGCGGCCCTGAGCAGGCGCTGTACGCCTACGCCAGGGAGGATCTGGATTGGTGGGTGGAGCAACTGCGCCGTGAGCTGGCCAATGGCCTGTTCGGCGAGAACATCACCACCGCGGGCGTGGATGTCACCGGGGCGCTGATCGGGGAGATCTGGCGGCTGGGCACGGCCACGGTCCAGGTCACCGCGCCGCGGATCCCCTGCGTGGTGTTCGCGGGCTGGATCGACGAGCGGCACTGGGTGAAGCGGTTCGCCGCCGCGCGGCGGCCCGGGGCGTACCTGCGCGTGCTGCGCGAGGGCACGGTCGCCGCCGGGGACCCGGTCGAGGTGGTGTCCCGTCCGGACGAGCGGGTCACGATCGCGGAGTCGATGACCGCGTACTACGGCGACGCCGAACTGATGTCGCGGCTGCTGCGGGTCGAGGGGCGGGGCCTGGCCTGGGACGAGATCGCGCCCGGCGTGCTCGAGCGGGCCGCCGCGGGTTCATGAGCGCCACCCTGGCCTGCCCGGCCGGGAGGCCAGCGCGAGGGGAGAGCCGTGCCGGGCGTGCCTCCCGCCGGTGAGCCCGCGCCCCGTGACGGGAGCCTGCCCGACGGTGCGGTGCAGGGCCTGGCGGGCCGCCCGTTCGGCATCTATGTGCATGTGCCGTTCTGCCAGACCCGGTGCGGCTACTGCGACTTCAACACCTACACCGCCGCCGAACTCGGCGGCGGGGCCAGCCGTGAGTCCTACGCCGGCCAGGCGGCAGCCGAGATCAGGTTCGCCCGGAAGGTGCTCGGGCCCGGCGTCCCCCAGGCGGCGACCGTGTTCCTCGGCGGCGGCACGCCGACGCTGCTGCCGCCCGCTCAGCTCGCCGGGATGCTGGCCGCGATCGACAGCGAGTTCGGGCTCGCCCCGGGCTGCGAGGTGACGGTCGAGGCCAACCCGGAGACCGTGGACGAAGCGTCTCTGGCGGCGCTGCGGGCCGCCGGGGTGACCCGGATCTCGCTGGGCATGCAGAGCGCGGTCCCGCACGTGCTCGCCGTGCTTGACCGGGTGCACCAGCCGGGCAGGCCTGCCCAGTGCGCCCGCTGGGCCCGCGCGGCCGGGTTCGAGCACGTCAGCCTGGACCTGATCTACGGGACCCCGGGGGAGAGCGACGCGGACTGGCGGCAGTCGGTGGAGGCGGCCCTGGCCGCGGGCCCGGACCACATCTCCGCATACGCGCTGATCGTGGAGGAGGGCACTAAGCTGGCCGCCCGCATTAAGCGCGGCGAGGTACCGCCGCCCGACGACGACGCGATGGCCGACCGGTACCTGGCCGCCGATGACCTGCTGACCGCCGCCGGGCTGCACTGGTATGAGATTTCCAACTGGGCCGCTGGGCCGGCGGCCCAGTGCCGGCACAACCTGCTCTACTGGGCGAGCGGCAACTGGTGGGGCGTCGGCCCCGGCGCGCACAGCCACGTCGCCGGTACCCGGTGGTGGAACGTGCGGCACCCGTCCGCGTACGCCGCGCGTGTGTCGGCCGGCGAAAGCCCCGCACAGGCTCGGGAGATCTTGACCGAACGAGAGCGCCATCTGGAACGGATCCTGCTGCTCACCCGCCTTTCTGGGGGCTGTCCAGTGACCGAACTCGATCAGGCGGGGGCCGGCGCCGCGCGGGCGGCCGTGGCGGACGGGCTGGCCGGGCGGGAGGCATACCAGGAGGGGCGGGTGGTGCTCACCCGGCCGGGCCGGCTGCTCGCCGACGCCGTGGTCCGGGACCTGACCGGCTAGTGCTGGCCCAGCCTGGCCCCCCGTCACGCCCGCGAGTGTGGTCTTCTGCCTGCTCAACAGCTGAACCCAGGAGGGAAACCACCGGATCGGCGTGACTCGCGCGGCCAGCCGCCGGCACGCTGGTGTCCGCGCCACGGTGCCCTTGAGGCCTAGTCCGCCATAGAATTGGCACTCGGGATGATGGAGTGCCAGGGAGGTGG
>DASXKD010000177.1:0-5640 GCA_036497045.1 Streptosporangiaceae bacterium
AGACCACGGCTGGGTCCGCTCGCTGCGCCCGGACCATATCGTCGGCGAGCTGATCCACCGTCACCCCGGACTCCCGCTCGGGACGCAGGGCGGCGCCGTCCACGCTGGCGACCACCGCTTCCTCGGTCTGCGCGAGGTGCAACACGACGTCGGCGACGCTCCAGCCAGCGGCCGCCGAAGGCGCCAGCCACTGCGCGCCGTCGAGGCCGGTGAGGATCTCCTCCAGCCGGTCCTGCTCCGCCTCCAGATCGTCAAAGATGGCCATGCCTGGACTATGCCATGGCCACCCGGCCTAAGGCCCTGCCCAGGGGCGGAATTAGGGCATTCGTACGATCCGGCGGCAGGGGCCTTACGGCGATGCTGAAGGCACGAACGGACAACCGGTCCGTGGAGAGAGGAGCACCTCAGATGACTGCGATCGAGCCCAGGACGCGCTTCGGCCGGATGGTGCACCGCGTGGCCAGCGTCGTGCACGAGATGAACTACGCGCAGCGGAGGAGCACGGAGCTGTTCGTGGGCCTCGGAGAGCGGCACTAAGCCGCCCAGGCCCATGCCGGCCCCCATCCCGCCCCACTTAGCCGCCCGTCCCCCGGAACCGGGGGGCGGGCGACGATCATCTAGCTGCCGCGGCTGTCCTGGGAGCGTACTGAATAACTCCCAAATCACCATGATCGACTTCATGAATCCGCAGTTCAGAGGATCGCTTCTTGATCGAATTACGGGCTATTCAGCGGCCTGCTAGCCGAGCCGGGGGATGACCTCCGCGGCCAGCCGCTCGGCGTGGTCGGCCTGCTCGAACATGGCCGTGAACAGGATCAGCTCCGCACCGGCCGCGACGACCTCGCGCAGCGCGGCGACACAGTCGTCCGGCGTGCCGGCGACCGCCGCGGCCTCGATGTCCGCCGACCGCCGGCCGTAGAGGTGCTCCATCTCCTCGTTCATCCGGCGGCGGGCCCGCGCCCCGTCCTCGTCGATCGCGATATAGACCCGCTTGGCGATGTGGAAGTCCGAAGCGGGGCGCCCCGCCGTGGCGAGTGCCTCCCGCACGATCTGGACCTGCTCGGCGAACCGCGCGGTGGGCGTGGAGCCCGCACCGAAGAAGCCGTGGCCCAGCCGGACGGCCCGGCGCAGCGCGACCGGGCCGTTAGCGCCGAACCACAGTGGCGGGTACGGCTTCTGGAACGGCTTGGGTTCCATCGGCGCGTCCCGCAACTGCCAGAACTCCCCGTCGAAGGTGACGCGGGGCTCCGTCCACAGCGCCTTCATCAGCGCGATCCCCTCGGTGAACCGCGCGACGTACCGGCCCGGGTCCACCCCGAAGGCGGCGAACGGCCGTACCTTCCCGCCGGTGCCGACCCCCACGTCGATCCGGCCGCGGCTGAGCTGGTCGAGCGTGGCCAGGCTCTTGGCCAGGTGTACCGGGCTGTGCAGGGTGGACACGAACACCACGCAGCCCAGCCGCAGCCGCTCGGTGCACGCGGCCGCGAAGGTCATCGCTTCGAGCGGGCTGAGCTGCGGTGCCGCCCCGAGCATGCTCTCCTGCGCCCACGCACTGTCGAAGCCAAGCTCCTCGGCCCGGGCGAAATAGCTGCGATACGCGGCCGGGTCGAACTCACCGTCCGCGAAGAACTGGGGGATCGCGATCGCGAACTTCACAGCCCGAATCGTAGCTCGGCGGCGAGCATGTCCATCAGCAGACCGTCGTGGAACCGGCCGTCCGGTCCGCGCTCGTACGCACGCATCACGCCGACCGGGCGGAAACCGGCCTTGGTGTAGCACCGGATGGCCCGGTCGTTGGCTGCCGCCGGGTCGATCGTGAGCCGGTGATGGCCGCGGCTGCCGAACAGGAAGCCGGCCAGCAGCGTCACGGCCTCGGTGCCCGCGCCCCTGCCCTGGAACCGGCTGCCCAGGTAGATGTCGATCCCGGCGTGCCGGTACTGCGGGTCGTCCTCCTCGTCGTACTGGATGCCGCCGGCCACCTCGCCGTCGATCTCCACCACCAGGAGCACGGTAGGCCCGTCAGAGCGCAGGCTGGCCTGCAGCGCCTCGACCGGAGCCGGGTCCCCCCACCAGCGGGACACCGACGGCTCGGCCAGGATCGCGCGCAGCCGCCCGGCGTCACCCGGGCGCCCCGGCCGCAGCGTGACCGTGCGGCCGGCCAGCACCGGGCGGGCCGGCGCCGCGGTCCCCCCGCTCACCGGGTTCCCCGTCAGCTCAGCTGCTTCTTGACCTGTTCGTACAGGTCGGCCGGGAGCGGACCCTTCGCCGCGATGGCCAGGTTGGCGCGCAGGTGCTCCGGGTTGGACGTGCCCACGATCGTGCTGGACAGGTCCGGATGGCTGAGCGTGAAGCGCAGCACGAACTCATGCCGCGGTATGCCGCCGAGCAGGTCGTCCATGTCGGCGGAGTCCCAGCGGCGCTGGCCCTCACCGGGGGGCAGCCCGAGCGGCCCCTGGGCCCAGTTCTTATCCTCGGTCGGGCCGCCGCGGGCCACTCCGCCCCGGATCAGCGTGCCGGCGCCAGACTCCGCCGCGGCGGTGATGAGGTCCTCGTGCTCGCGCTGCACCACCGAGTACGGGATCTGGAACACGTCGAAGATACCCATGGCGATGTGATCAGGCAGGTTCGGCAGGATGCCCGACATACCGATGAACCGGGTCTTCCCCTCGTCGCGCATGGCCAGCAGGGTTTCGATGGTCTGCTCCGACTCCATCTGGGCCCGGCTTGGCGACATGTGCACCTGCACCAGATCCAGGTGGTCGGTGTCCAGCCTGCGCAGGCTCTGCTCGATCCCGGCCCGGACGTTGGCGGCACTCCAGTCGTGCGGGAACGGCGGCCTGGCATCGGCCGGTGGCGGGCCGAGCAGGCAGCCGCACTTGGACGCCAGGAAGTACTCCCCGCGCCGGTGGCTCAGGTAGCGCCCGATGAGTTCCTCACTGCGGCCGTAGTCGATGGACGTGTCGATCAGGTTGATGCCGCCGTCGAGCACCTCGTTCAGCAATCGTCCCGCGTCGTCGTCCCCGGTCGCCGGGCCGTGTGGCTGGCCACGCAGCTCCATGGCGCCGTAGCCGAGGATGGTCACGTCCGCTTCGGTCCGCCCCAGGCGGCGGGTCTGCATCGTCATGCGCAGAACGCTACCCGGGTCCGGGCGGCTAACCACGGGCGGCCAGCTAGCGGGATCCGGGCGGGCCCGGGGTGCGTAGCGCATGATCGGCTCATGCGTCGCGGAACCGCAGCAGCAGGCCGCCGGCCAGCAGCGTCCCGGCCGCCCAGGCGGCCAGCACCGCCAGGCCCTGCCACGGGCTCAGCGGTAGGCTGCGCAGGCCGGTGGTGGCCTGGATGTTCAGCCCGGCGGTCATCGGCGCGGCCTGCCGCAGGTGGCGCTGCACGGTGGTGTTGCTGACCACGGCGGCGACGATCGGGAGCAGGTAGAGGACGCCGAGCACCAGCCCGATGGCCACGGCCGAATCCCGGACCGCGGCGGCGGCACCGAGGCTGAGCAGGGCGATCAGGGCCAGGTATAGGACCGAGCCGGCGGTGGCGCGCAGCACCGGGCCGTCGGCCAGGGTCAGCGGCGCGAACCCGTGCGCGTGGGTGAAGCCGTGCCCGGGCAGGATGAGCCACCCGGCGAGCAGGCTGCCTGCCGCGGCGGCCGCCCCGGCGGCCAGGATGAGCGCTGTGACCACGGTCGCCTTGGCGGCCAGCACGGTGACCCGGCCCGGCATCGCCGCCAGGGTGGTGCGGATCATGCCGGTGCTGTATTCGGTGCTGACCGCCAGCACGGCCACGATGGCCACGGCCGCCTGGCCCAGGTCGACCCCGGTGAGGCTGATCTTGCCGGGATCCTGCCCGCAGCCGGCCGCCGGGCACCGGGCGGAGGCCGCGGCCGCGGCGCTGACCGCCACCGTCACCGCGACGACGGCCAGCAGCAGCCAGGTGGTCCCCGGGGAGGTGCGCAGCTTGGTCCACTCGGCGCGCAGCGCCGCGGTCACGCGTCCCTCCGGCGCAGCAGGAACACCGCGAGGGCCAGGGCGGCCGCGGCCCAGGCACAGAGCACCGCGAAGCCGGCCCAGGGTGCCAGCGGGTAGCAGCCGCCCGTCACCGTGCAGGCGTTGCTCACCTGCGGGTAGTTCGGGATGGCCTGCTGGATCGCGAAGCCTGCGGCCGGGGCCAGCCGCATCAGCCAGTCGTCCGCGCCCGCGGACAGGACGTTGGTGACCGCGACGAGGAACGGCAAGACGATCAGCGCGATGACCGCGGTGACCGCGATGGCGCTGCGGCGCAGCACGGTCCCGAGGGCAAGCGCGAGCACGGCCGCGACGGCGAGCAGGCCCGCGGTGCCGGCCGCCATGCGGACCACGGTCAGCAGGCTCGCCGGGTACAGGTAGTTGCCGTTGGCGCGCAGCACATGGCTGTTCAGCGGGATCGCGATGGCGGCGGCCACCAGCCCGGTGGCGAAGCTGACCGCGGCGACCACGATGGCCTTCGCGGCCAGCACCTGGCCGCGCCGCGGACTGGCCGCGAACGTGGTGCGGATCAGGCCGCGCCGGTACTCGGCGGTGACGAACATCGTCGCGACCACGACCACCGCGATCAGCCCGGCGAGCGCGCCGATGAGGGTGTGGTCGAGGGTCTGACCGGGGCCCGCGCCGCCGGGCACGTCGGGTGCGATGTCCCCGGACCCGGTCACCGTGAACGTGCCGCCGGCCTGGTGGTAGCTGCCGGGCATGGCCGGGGAGGCGTCGCTGGGGCCGGTGCCGAGCTGGGTACCGGTCCAGCCGCCGGGTGCGGCGCCGCCGAGGCTGACGTGGTCGAGGATGGCGCTGGCCAGGGTGGGCCCGCCGGTGCCGCTGACGCCGAGCAGCCCCTGGGCCGTGGTCACGTTGTAGCCCGGGGAGGTGGCGAACAGGCCCGCCTGGACGGTGGCCGGGAGCCCGGGCAGGGTGGCGGTGCCGATACCGGTCCAATGTGTCCCGTCGGCGGACGCGTAACTGGTGATCGTGTCACCGGACCGGGTGAGGCGCAGCCACTGGGGGGATGCCGCGGTGGGGCGGCCCGGCGGCCCGGCGATGTCCTGGGTGTAGTCGTACTGCATCCGCACCCCGTGGTCGCCGGTGACCATGACCGCCGCGTAGGCGGAGCCCTGGGCGGTGGCCGCCTTGATGATCAGGCCGCCCTTGGACCATGGTTCGAGGCCGGGGTGCAGGCCAGAACCGGCGCCCTGCCCGGCCCGGACCCGGCCGCCCGTCGCGGTGGGCAACTGGCCGGTCAGCGAGGTCACCCGCGCGGTGATGCTGCCGTTTCCTGGCAGCGACCGGTGCACGAAGTAGAAGGTGTCGGTCACCGCCTCACCGCCGGGGCCGACCGGGTGCACGATGTGGCACGGCTTGCCGTTGATGCTGCACGAGCTCATGCTGCCGGCCGCCGCCAGCAGCCCGACCAGCACGGTCACCAGTGCGGCGACGGTCATGCCGATGACCCAGCCGCGGACCGTGCGGAACTTGGTCCACTCCGCCCGGAGGGTGCCGGCGAAGGTCTCGCGCCCGGGCGGGGCGGCGGCCCGAGGGGGCGCCTGCGTGGCGCTCATGGCCGGACCCCCGCAGTGCTAGCCCCGGGGTCTGCCCGGTATTCGACCGCGTC
>DASXKD010000178.1:0-5621 GCA_036497045.1 Streptosporangiaceae bacterium
GTTCCGGCTCTGCCTCTCCGAGCTGAACCTGGCCCGGCCCTACCGGCGTCCGCCGGGATCGCCTCGCGGCGGGCCCGGGCCGGTGCCACCGGCGCCAGGGCCTGCGCGCTCATGTCTTCGTGACGGAGCACTCGTGACAACCAACGCAGAAACGATCCTCGCCAGCCTGAACACCCACGGCGGGCGCGGCGCGGACGGCCGGCCCTACGATCTGGAGGCCGCCTGCCGCCAGCTCAAGGCGGACATCATCGTCCTGCAGGAGGTGTGGCGCCCGCGCGGCGGGCCGGATGCGGTCGCCGATATCGCCGCGGCGCTCGGCACCGAGCTGCTCAGAGCCGATCTGGTGAAGGATACGAACCTGCGCAGCTTCGGCATCGCGGATGAGACGGCACGCGGCCATTGGGGGCTGGCGACGCTCACCACGATGCCGGTCACCGCGTACGAGGTGGTGGACCTGGGCCGCATCGCCGGCGATCGCACACCCCGGGCTGCTCAGCTCACCACGATGGAACTGCCGGGCCGTGGCCCGTTGCGCATCGCGAACGCGCACCTGACCTACCGGCTGCTCAGCCCGGTCCAGCTGCTGCGCCTGGTCCGGCGCCTGGCCGCCGACGACATCCCGACCGTGATCGTCGGGGACCTCAACATGCCGGCGCCGCTCACCGGGCTCGCGGCCGGCTACGGGCCGGCGGTCAGCGGGCGCACGTTCCCGGCGCACCGGCCGCTGCTGCAGCTCGACCACATTCTCACCAGCCGCCGGGTCGCTCGCTGCGGCGGTGAGGTCCTCCCGCCGGCCGGCTCGGACCATCTTCCGGTCAGGGCCCGGCTGCGCCTGCAGTAAAAAACGAACATGCAATACGCAGTGCCCAACCAGACCGTCGTCCCGGCCGTCTACGGGCATAGGAAATAACCACATCATTCGTTTTGCTCGCATCCGCAATTCCCGCGTGTGCCGGGTGTACCGCGCAGCACCCGGCACCAATGCACCGGGCGGTTGCGGCCCTTCGCTCATCGCGGCTTCCCTCCCCCGCCGAGGCTGCGGTGTTCATGGGAACGTTCACGGCCGGGCGGGGCTGACCGCGGCCGGGGCTAAGTCCTCAGGTAGGAGGCACCATTGAGGTCGAGGATCGCGCCGCTGGCCCATTCCGCCTCCGGTGCGGCGAGGTAGACCACCGCCGCGGCGATCTCGGCCGGCTGCGCCACCCGGCCGAACGGGCTCTGCGCCCGGATCGCATCCCCCTCCGCGCCCGCCAGGTAAGTGGCGGCCATGTCGGTCTCCACATACCCGGGCGCGACCGTGGCCACCGAGATGCCGTACGGGGCCAGGTCCCTGGCCAGCGACTGGCCAAAGGCGTTCAGGCCGGCCTTGCTCGCCCCGTAGGCGGGGTGCCGCGGCTCGCCACGGAAGGCACCACGGGAGGAGACGTTGATGATCCGGCCGCCGCCCCCGGCGATCATGTGCTGGACGGCGCACCAGGTGGCATTGGCCGCGCCGGTGAGGTTGACCCCGATGATGTCCCGCCACGCCGCCTGCCACTCCTGGTAGGACACCTGAGCGATCTGGTGCCGGTAGTAGATCCCGGCGTTGTTGACCAGCACGTCAAGCCCGCCGAGCGCGGCGGCTGCCTGGTCCACGGCCAGGCGCACCGCCTCGGGGTCGGCCAGGTCCGCCTGCACCACGGTGTGCCCGCTGCTGGGGAGTGCCGCCACGATCTCGGCGGCGCGGCCTGCCGAGTCACGGTGGTGGACCGCGACCCGGTCGCCGAGGTCCGCGAACGCCCGGACGATCGCGGACCCGATGCCCCGCGACCCCCCGGTTACCAGCACCGCCCGGTCAGCCATGGGACCCGACCCTAGGGCATCACCCGGTGGGTCACCGCATCCGGGAGGCGGGTTTCTGCCTTCGTGCGGGCCTGGCCTTCGTGCGGCGCGCCCGGCGATGCCAGGCCTGTCCTTACTACGATTTCGTACCGCACGATTTCGCAGTGCAAGACTTCCGGGCCGCCGCCCCGGCCCCGCACGGCCGCACGGGTGAACAGTGCGTGAAGAAGGAGCATGTGGCGTTGTCACGGCCTCGGCGGGCGGCATTGAATGGGATCGCGGCCATGGTGCGCATGTCGTCCGTAACCCTCAACGCTGCTCGCGCGTATCAGGAGGGCCGCAATGGGCACCACCGCAATGGTCGCCAACTCCACTATCCGGCTGTCCCCGGGGTGGAACGCCTTCTACTACTTTGGCGTCTGGCTCGTCAGCATCATCGGGCTTGGCATCATCTTGTGGGCCGCGCTGAAGTCCAAGCGCTGGGCCCGCTGGACGACCCAGGACATCCTCATCGTCGCGGCACTGGGCGTGCTGCTCGAGGTGTGGGACAACATCATCGGGGATCAGATCATCGGGCCGCTGATCGACCCGATCCCCGGGGCGCACTTCATCCAGATCCACGACCTGCCGTACGTGTTCCTGCTGATGGTCGGCGTGGCGCTGGTGCGCAAGCCCGGCTGCGTGACGGCCATGGTGTTCGTCAACTTCCTGCTGTCCCAGCTGCTGTTCGGCAGCGGGCACGGGGCGCTCGACTGGACTGACGGCCTCACTCAGGCCATCTTCTGTGACCTCTACATCGTGGCCCGGCGCGGGGCGGTCTACGCGCCTGGGGCAAGCCCGCTGTCGATGGTGGTGGACGGGTTCATGATCGGCATGCTGCGCGGCGCGCCGAACGCGTTCCTCACCGACTGGACCTTCGACCCCTACCTGAACGCCACGTACTACACATGGCTTCAGATGTGGAACGACACCTGGTCCAACGGCCTGTTCAACGGCATTGAGGCGGCCGTGAGCGCCCCCCTCGCCTACCGCATCGCGGTGTCCGTCGTGCCATCGCTTGGCGCCAGACGCGTCAGAACGGCGACCGCCGATCCGTTCGCGGAACCGGCCGACGGTCCGGCGCCAGACCCTGGCGGGGCGGGCGTACCAGCGCACGACGGCGGCGCGGCCGCAGAGTCTGCCGTGGGACCGGCCGGCGGCCCGGCGACCGCACTCTTCGATTCGGAGTCCCGTCCTACCGAAGGAGGGCTGCCATGAGCGGTTTGAGGCGCGCCGCGATCATCTTCGGGATCCTGTCCCTGCTCCTGTTTGCGGATGGCGCCTACCTGCTGGCGACCCATGACAACGTTGGCGGTGACACCGGCGTCTTGTTCGGCAATCCGCAGTACTACCTGAATGCCGGGACGGTCGTGGTGCTCTCCGGCTTGCTCGTTCTCGTGCCCAGCGTGATCATGTGGCTGGTGGACGTCCATCGCCAAGATAAGGAGCGAGAGCGGCGCCGGGCGGGAGCACCGTCCACGCGCGAGCAGCCCGGGCCATCAGGCGGAACGGTATCGCACGCATCGGCGCAAGATCCGCCCACGCGCGAGCAGCCGGGGCCGTCGGGCCGAACGGCATCCCGGGCGTGACCTCTGCGGCTCCGGCCGGTCAACTGCGCGCCGATGACGTGTCGTTCGCGTACGTCGGCGCTGCCCGCGCGGCGCTGCGCCACGTGAAGCTCGGCGTGGCGCCGGGCGAGGTGGTACTGATCACCGGCGCCTCCGGCTGTGGCAAGTCCACCCTGGCCCTGGCGCTGTGCGGGCTGATCCCGTCGCGGGTGCACGGCGAACTGCGCGGGCGGGTCATGTTCGGCAGCGCCCCGCTGAGCGGCATGAAGCCGCATGAGGCGTCACAGCTTGTCGGCATGGTGTTCCAGAACCCGAATCAGCAGCTGATCAACCAGACGGTGCAGTCGGAGGTGGCGTTCGGGCCGGAGAACCTGGCGCTGCCCCAGCCGGAGATCGCGGCCCGGGTCGACTGGTGCCTGGACGTGACCGGGATGGCCGGGATGCGCACGGCCGCGGTCGTGACGCTGTCCGGCGGCCAAAAGCAGCGGACGGCGATCGCCGCGACGCTGGCCATGCGGCCCCGGATCCTGGTGCTCGACGAGCCGCTGTCCGACCTCGACCCGGTCGGGGCGCAGGAGGTGCTCGCCACGCTGCAGCGGCTGGCCCGGAACGGTGGAACCGGCGTGATCGTCATCGAGCACCGGGTCGACGAGGTGGCGCCGTGGGCGGACCGGGTGGTGCTGATGGACGACGGGAGCATAGTCCTGGACCAGCCACCGCGCGCGGCCTGGGCGGAGCCCGGCCCGTGGCGGGCCGCCGGGGTCGGCATTCCCGACATGGTCCAGCTGGCGCACGCGGTTCCGGGGGCCTTCGGATCCAGGCTCCCGCTGTCGGTGGTGGAGGCCGCCGACGCCGTGAAAGACACCTGGTTCGAGGCGGCTCTGGCGGATGCGGCCGCGGAACGCCGCAACGTCGCCGGGGCGCCCGCAGGGCAACAGCCGGATCGCCGCCCGCCGGTGCTGTCCTGGGACGGCGTCAGCGTGGAGTTCGACGGGAAGCGCGCGGTGGACGACGTCACCCTGGCGGTCGACGAGGGGGAATGGGTGGCGCTGATCGGCGCGAACGGATCCGGCAAGTCGACGCTGACCGGTCTGACCGTCGGGCTGGGAAAGCCGAGCGCCGGGGTGGTGCGTTTCCGCGGCCGGCCGGTTCGTCCCGGAAAGGTCTTCGACCACGCAGCGCACGTAGCCCTGCTGCTCCAAGCGGCCGACGACATGCTGTTCGAGACCACGGTGCGCAAAGAGCTCGAGTTCGGGTTCCGGTTCCGCGCACGGCCCGAGGATCCGGTGCTCGACGTGGCGGAGGCGGTCGAATTCTTCGGGTTCGCCGGGCGGGAGGATGACAGTCCATGGGAGCTGAGCCAAGGCGGCAGGCAGCGGCTGGCACTGGCGGCGCTGCTGGTCGGCGCCCCCGGCGTGCTCGTCCTCGACGAGCCGACCACCGGGCAGGACGCCACCCACATGCGGTCGTTCCTCCGGCTGCTTGACCGGGTCCGGGCCCGCACCGGGATCACCATCGTCACGGTGACCCATGACATCCGCGGCCTGGCCAGCCGCGCGGCTCGCGTCGTCCTGCTGGGCGAGGGGCAGGTCCGCGCGGACGGGCCCACCAGCCGGGTGTTCGCGATGACCGGTGATCTCATCCGCTGGGGGGTGCTGGCGCCACCGCTGGCCAGGCTCCAGTCGGAACTGCTCGGGCCGGCCGCAGGTGACGTGCTGCTCGAGGTGGACGAGCTCGCCAGCGCGGTGCTCGCTCACCGGCGCAGCGCGGAGCGGGTTACATCCCCGGGGGCCGGGGTGCTCCGGCCATGATGAACTCGCTGCTGGTCCAGACGATCATCGCTTACCTGCTGATCTTTGCCGTCCCCATGGTGCTTCCTGTGCTCTTCCTCAAGGTGGTGGGGCTGTCCGGGCTGCGGACACTGGTCACCTACGAGGCCAGGGACAGCCCACTGCACAGGCTGGACCCACGGCTCAAGGTGCTCTACCCGATCGGGATGGGAATCCTGAGCATCCTGTTCACCTGGAAATTCATGCTGATGGTGTTCGGCCTCACGATCCTGCCCTGGTTCTGGCTGCGCCCGTCCCGGGCGAAGATCAAGGTCCTGACGGTGATGATCATCGGCCCGGCGATCGCCGGATTCTGGGGGCAGGGCCTGTACTACCTGCCGCCCCCGCCCATCCATTTCCTGTA
>DASXKD010000179.1:0-8444 GCA_036497045.1 Streptosporangiaceae bacterium
GGATGGGTCTGCTCCCCGCCGAGCCCGCCGTGCGACCCCACCAGGTGCTCGAACGCCGCCACCTCCTCGGTCTGCGGATCCCACATCGAATTGACCATGATGTCGGCGCAGTGTGGGAACGAATCCGTCTGCAGGACCTGCCAGCGGCCAGACGCACCGAACGGCTCCAGCGGATCCTTGCCGACCACGGTCTGGGTTTGGAGCACCTGGAGGCCGTCCCTGCCGATGACGACCGGGCCGTCCTCGGCCGAGCGGACGAGGACGAACCCGACACCGGGATGGGCGATGAGGGCCGGTATCAACCCGGGGTACCTTTCCCCGATCTCCTCCAGCGACAACCGCCCGGTCTGCTCGGTCAGGTAGACCAGGCCGAGGTTTCCCGAGGCGAGCACGACTGCCTCTCCCGGCCCGCCGGCCGGTGCGGCATCGCGCTCCGCCCGCGGCGGGACCTGGCCGGCCGCCGCATCGCCGACGGCCGCCGCATCGCCGACGGCCGCCGCACTGCCCGCAGGCACGGCAGTGTCCGCGGGCACGGGCGCCCGCCGGGAATCGGTGTCGCGACGGTCGCGCAGGGTGCGCTGCAGCGCCCGGCCGACCCGGCTGTCCTTGGAGGTGATGTCCGCCGCCGCGGCGCCGGCATATCCCCAGGATTCCTCCCCCGCCACCCGCGCGGCACCGATCTCGGTCACCGTCCCGTCCTGCATCGCACTCCGGACCAGCTCGCCGAGGCTGCACCCGTACCTGTCTTCGAAGGTGGTGCCCTGGCTCTGGCCGTGATCCGACAGCACCACGAACCGGTAGGGGCGCGGCGCGTTCTCGGCGGCGCGCTCCAGCCGCCCGAGATCCCGGTCGAGCCGGCGAAGGGTGTCCAGAGCGTCATAGCGTTCCGGGCCTGAATGGTGCGCGACCTCGTCGTAGCCGACGAAATCGGCGTAGATGACCGAACGGCCGACGTACAGGTCGCCGATCAGCGTCTGGGTGGTCAGATCCCGGGTGATCACCGTTGCAAAGGCCCGCAGGAACGGGTACAGGCCGCCCCGGCGCACCCGCGGGCGGACGTCGTGGCGCCGCTGCCGGGAGGCCTGGACGAGTTCCCGCAGGATTTCCGCGACGAACCCGGCCAGCGTGCGCAGGGTGTTGTAAGGGTCCGCGAAGTACCCGTAGTAGCCCTGGCCCACTCTGCCGCGCCTGCGCCCGGCGACGCTCATGGTCAAGATGTTCTGCACGGCGTCGCCGGTATAGAGGTTCCCCCGGCCGACCCCGTCGGCGTGCAGCAGGCCCCGCCCGTTCGAGTGGCGCCGCTCGATTTCCGCTGCCGAGCGCGGGTGGTTGCTGACGAGCCTGGTGCCGGTCTCCTTTTCCAGCCACCGGAAGGCCGGGATGTCGAAGGTGCTGCCGTGCAGGATCCCGCACTGGCTGGCACCGGTCTGGGAGGACCATCCGGTCTCCCAGCCGAGCAGCCGGTGACTGCCCGAGGTGAGCCAGCGGGCCAAGGTCGGGGCGTTGCCGTCGCGCAGGGCCCGCCGCAGGACCGCCATTCCCAGCCCGTCGATCTGGATGAACAGCACCCCAGGAACGTCAGTGGCGCCTTCCGGCCGGACCCGGCGGGCGGCGCGGCGGATGATCCGGCGGTAGTAGACATCCTCGTCATCCAGCGTCAGCAGGCTGGTCAGCATGGTGTTGGCCAGGGCGAGTACCAGTGCGGCAGCGATCGCGGTCCCCAGGTCGCGCACGTCGATGCCCGGCAGGAGGTAGCCGACGATGGCGACCGCTGCCCCGTTGAGCACGATGGCGGCGAGGCCAAGCGTCAGGACGGCGAGCGGCAGCGCGAGATAGGCAAAGACCGGCCAGACCAGTGCGTTGATCAAGCCAAGAAGCGCCGCGGCCGCCAGCGCGGCGCCCGCACTGGTCACCGTCAGGCCTGGCAGCAGCCAGCCGAGCAGGACGAACACCGCCGCGGTGACCAGCCACACCACCGCGATGCGCAGCACCGGATGCACGCTCAACGGTCCCCGCCGGCGCGGCTGCGGGCTGGTCGCGGTTCGCTGTTCCATGGCCATGCCAGCCTCTCCGCTGGCCGGGCATCCGCGGATCACTCCTGACGGGTCATTCAGGCCGCGTGCTCCGGCTCCGTCCCGCATGACGCGGCACGGGGCCAGCTACCTGTGGCCCGGGCACGCTTTGCCTCCGGACGGCAGCCCAGCGGCGGGCAGCCGCCTGGCGGTCGCAGGCGCGGACTCGCCGGTCATCAACGCGCGGTCTGCGGCGGCACCGGTTGCGGTGGCCGGCTCTCGAGGGCGGCCAGCCGGAGTTCGAGCTGGTCGACGCGGTGCCGGAGGATCTCAAGCTGTGCCTGGTCGGCCAGGCGCCGTTCCGCGGTGCGGCGCAGCCGCGGCGAGGCCTCGGCGCGGGTGGCGACCAGGGCGAGCGGTACCAGCCGTTGCGGGCCGTGCGGGCCGTCGGCCAGCCGGGATGGGATCTGCCCGGTCCGGTACCAGCTGCGCAGGGCGGCGCGGGAAACCCCGGTGTCGGCGGCCGCACGTTCCAGGGTGACCCAGTCCGAGCCCTCCAGCTGCGCGCTCAGCTCGAGTTCGAGCTCCCAGTCGTCGAGCCGGTCTTCCCAGTCCATGATGGGCAAACCTCCGCGCGGTCGTCGTGATAACCCTATTAATAGCATGGTATTGACATGCTTCGCTGGAGTGCTGGACGCTATTCTCATGTTTGAGCGATTCACCAACCGCGCCCGGCACGTCGTCGTCCTGGCCCAGGAAGAGGCCCGGCGGCTGCACCACAACTACATCGGCACCGAGCACATCCTGCTCGGGCTGCTCGGCGAACCGGACGGGGTCGCCGGCCGTATCCTTGCGGGCTTTGGAATGTCGCTGGATTCCACCCGCCGCGAGGTCACGGCCATCGTCAGTGCCGGTACCACGGCCCGCAGCGGGCACATACCGTTCACCCCGCGCGCGAAGAAGGTCCTTGAGCTATCGCTGCGCGAGGCGCTGCAACTGCAGCACAACTACATCGGCACCGAGCACATCCTGCTCGGCCTGATCAGGGAGGGCGAAGGCGTCGCCGCCGAGGTCCTGCTGCAGCACGCCGATTTCCTCACGATCCGCAGGGCAGTGGTCGACCAGTCGCCCGCGGCCAGCGCCGAAGCGGGCGGGCGGGGCAGGCGCTGGCTGCGCCGCCGCGGAGCGTCCGGCCCGAGCGAGTCCGGCACGCCGGCCGATCAGGCGGTGCTGAACGCCACCCCGGCCGCGGACACCACTCTCAGCGAGGCCGCCCGCATGGCCGGCGCACAGCCGGTCGGCTCGCACCACCTGCTGCTCGCCGCGCTCGCCGACCCCGACACCGCCGCCGCCCGGGCCCTGGCGGCCCTCGGCGTCGACCTGGATCAGGCCAGGCAGGCGCTGCGCAGCGCGGACATCACCGGCACCAGCGACGAACCGCCAGAAGACGCGGGCCGCCGCCAGATGCTGATCCAGGTGTCCGGTGAACGGCTCACCATCGAGGCAGCCGACCCGGTGATCATCGAGGCCGGCCAGGCCGCGCTCAAGGCGCTGGGCGACCAGGCCAGCCCGCCCGGCACCATCCGCGGTGACCTGCCCGTCAGCGCCAGCCTCAGTACCGTCTGGCAGGCACTGCACGACAGCCTGCAAGCCATTCAGCGGCACGCGGCATCGCCCGCCGACGCCCCAGGCGGCCCCGGCCCCCCGGACGGCCCCGGCGAGCCGGGCAAGCCAGGAACCGAAGCAGCCTGAACGCCGCACCAGCTCACCGGCCCCGCGGCAGAACCCACGGGTTCATGATGGCGTCACGACCGCCAGGAGCCCGCCGTCCCTCCATCAGTCGGCACCCCGCTGCAGTTGCCAGGCCGCTTCGAGGGCGTCCTCGATGGCACCAGCATCGCCGTTCGCGAGGTCAGCAACGACCATCATGTGCGTGCGGTACCTGGCTGGGACGCTGAACGTACCCGGAAACTGCCGCAGCAGCGAGTCGCGATAGCCGAATTCGGCGCGGATCACCAGATGCACATCGTCAAGCTGGCGCGCGACCAGCCTGCCGTGGTACCGCCACTCGGCCAGCCCCTGCCGCGTGGTGCACCGCACCCCGGCCCGGCTCTGCGCCAGGCGGGCTACGTCGTCGGTGTTCACCGACGCGGCTCCTCAGCCTGCCAGGGCGGGACGCAGGGCCCGAACTGCGTAGCAGATCCGCGCGGCGCTGGCCGCCATGGCCATCGCCACGACCCAGGTCAGCGGCACCCCGGCGAAGGCCACGCCAGCGATCAGCGAGGCATCAAGAGCGATGACGCCAAGGAACCCCGCGGCGCCCGTGCGGGCGGCCAGCCGGTAGCGCGTGCCCAGCGCTGACGTGGCAAGCAGGGCGATGACAGCGGCGAGGGCCAGGACGGCCAGCATGCAGCCCGGCAGCGGCACGCCCCAGGCCCGGCTGGTGACCAGCGCCGCGATCCAGCAGGCACCAACGGCTGGCCCGATGCCGAGCAGCCTGCGCGCGGCGCGCCTGGCCGGATTCACCCGGGCGAACCCGGCCACGATCAGCTCCGGCTCGCCGAACTCCGCCACCGCGGACCGCGCCGCGAGATCGGGGGCCATGCCCTGCCGGAGGTAGGACCGGTGCGTCTCGGCCAGGCCGTCGGCCAGTTCCTCGACTATCGAGGCAGGCAACTGGGCTGCCAGCACGGTCAGGTAGCTGCTGATCAGGCGGGGTTCGGGCATGGCCCGCCCTCCAGCGCCGCGGTCACCATAGCCGAGAAGTCCAGCCAGTCCGCGCGCCTGCCCGACAGCGCCCGGTCCCCCGCAGGGGTCAGCCGGTACTCACGCCGCCGCCGGCCCCCCACTACCGACCAGGAACCGGTGATCAGCCCTGCCTGCTCCAGCCGCCGCAGCGCCGGGTAGATCGTCCCGGTGGGCAGGTCCAGCCGCCCGCCGGTGCTCTGCCGCAGCGCCTCGATCACCGCGTAACCGTGCTGCGGGCCGCCTTCCAGGGACGCGAGCAGCATCGCGTCCAGGTGGCCCTTCAGCTCCTCGGCCCTCATATGTAGTGACACTACATTAAGGGCTTCCGGCCAGGCAATCTGAGAGGTAGTGTGCCTATATGTAGTAACGCTAGCTATGAAGTCGGGCGCGCCCCGGGCGGCGGGCGGATGGAGTCCGCCAGCGCGCGCGGCAGCCCGGCCGGACACACGGAGGGAGCGCTGAGCGACCATGGCCCGCACACTGAGCCTTGTCCTACGCAATCTGCTGTTCACCGTGGTGGTACCGGGCCTGGGAGGTTTCTGGGTGCCCTGGCGGATCTTGACACGTGACGGGCGCACGCCGGTCCCTGCCGCGTGGGAGGCGGCCGTGGTTATCGCGGCAGGGATCGCGCTGTACGCGTGGTGCGCCTGGAACTTCGCGGCGGTGGGCCACGGCACGCCGGGCCCGTGGGACGCACCGCGGCGGGTGGTCGCGGCCGGGCCCTACCGGTGGGTGCGCAACCCCATCTACATCTCCGCGCTGCTGGTGGTGCTGGGGCAGGCATGGCTGTTCATGTCCCTGCCACTGCTCGCCTACGCGGGCGCCATGGCCGTGTGCTGCCACCTGTTCGTCATCGGTTACGAGGAACCGGTGCTGCGCCGCCGCTTCGGCAGCGCCTACCTGGAGTACCAGCGCGCGGTGCCGCGCTGGCTGCCCCGGCCGCCGCGCCGCGCGGCCGCGGGTCACACCACGGCAGCCGGGCCGGGCACCGCGAACGGCGAGGCGGGCAGATGAGCCTGCAAGCGGAAACCCCGGCACGGCCTGCCGGCGCCGCCGCCATGACTGGCGTTGCCGTGCTCACCGGGGTTGCGCTGCTGTGTTATGTGGCCAACATCTACCTGGTGCGCCCGCCCGGCCCGCGCGGCTGAACCGGCGCCGCCGGCGTGCTCAGTGCCCGGCGGCCCGGGCCAGCGCCTCCTCCGCCTGGGCGGCCAGGGCACCGACGAGATCGGCCGCGGGCACCAGGTCGGTGATGAGGTCGATCGCCTCGCTCGCCCACACCGGCGTCGGAGGCAGTTCGCCGTGCTGCACCCCGTCCTGGTAGGCCCGCAGGGCACCGGCGTCGGCCGCCAGTTCCTCGTCCCGGCCGCGCCACTGGTCAAGGAACGGGTGGCCAAGGGTGCGGGCCGGGTACTTCGACGGCCACGGCGCGCCCCTGGCGACGTCAAGGACCGTGTTGCGCTCGGTGTCCTCGCCAAGCCCCTCGATGATCGCCTTGGTGATCGCGGGCTGGACGAGCGCCTCTGGAGTCGCCTGGAACCGTGTCCCGATGAGCGCCCCCGCCGCCCCCAGGACCAGGGCCGCCGCCACGCCCCGGCCGTCGGCGATCCCGCCAGCGGCCAGCACCGGCGTCGGCACCGCAAGGTCGGCGACGATCGGGACGAACGGCAGCGTCGATCTTCCTCGGCCGCCGCTGTGCCCGCCGGCCTCGGTCCCCTGGGCCACGATGACATCGGCACCGGCGTCCAGCGCCTGCCTGGCCTCGTCGAGGTCGGTGACCTGGATGATCAGTGCCGCCCCCGCCTGCCTGATGGGCTTGATGAAAGGTCCGGGGGGACCGAAGGACAGCATGACCGCCCGTGGCCGGAAGCCCAGGGCGAACTCCACCGTGGCGACGTCGGCTGACCAGCTCTGGAAGCCGACACCCCAGGGCCTGCCGGTGCCTTCGGCCACGATCGGCAGTTCGCGGGCCAGCCAGTCCCGGTCGCCCCGGCCAGCGCCGACCAGGCCCAGGCCGCCGCCGTTGGAAACCGCCGCCGCCAGGGCACCCCCGGCGGAGAAGCCCATCGGCGCCAGGGCGATGGGGTGCCTGACTCCGAAGTACTCAGTGAACGGTGTGCGCAACGTCATGACTGCCATCATTCCCGCACCGCAAGCCCGCCGCGGCGACCGGCTCGGAGGCATGCGGTCACGGGCCCGGCCTAGTCGTGCTCGCGGGTCCAGTGCGGCCGGCGGAACAGGCGGCCAAGGACGTCGTGGAAACTGTGCCCGGTGTCCTGCAGGGAGTCGACCCGGTACACCGGCGGGCCGTCAGGCGGCGGCAACCGGCTGGCCTGGCCGTCGTCCAGGCTGCTCTGGATGTGACTGCGGGTGATCTCGCGCACCTGGTCGGCGTCGATGAACCGCAGGCCCGCGGGCGTAGCGATCACGATCCCGTCGAAGACGTCGAGTTCCGGTATCTGCAGCACGTGCTCCAGGGTGCCGATCTGCGCACTGGAGGTGCTCAGCACCGGCGTCCCGATCACTGCCGCCTTGTACGAAATCGCCGTGTCATCAGCCATGCGGCACCTCGTCTCTAGTGGGCGCGGCGGCGCAGCAGGAACGGTATGAGCGCCGATTCGAGTTGCACCCGCAGGTTCATTTTGCTGTCGCCTTCCCGGCGCTCGGCGAAGTGGATTGGCAGCTCGACGATCTTCAGGCCGTGCCGGACCGACCGGAAGTTCATCTCGACCTGGAAGCTGTAACCGTTGCTGCGGATGCTGGCCACGTCGATGGCTTCCAGGGCGGAACTCCGCCAGATCTTGAAGCCTGCGGTGACGTCGCGGATGTCGAGTCGCAGCAGCGCGCGGACGTAGTAGTTGGCAAAGCCGGACAGAGCCCGGCGGTGCCAGGACCATTCGCTCGCCAGGCTGGCACCGGCCACATACCGGGAGCCGATCACCACGTCGGCGGAGGCGGACAGCAGGGTGCCGAGCATCTGCGGCAGGTACCTCGGCGCGTGTGAGAGGTCGCTGTCCATCTGCACCACGAACTCGGTGCCCGCCTTCATGGCCTGGGTCATCCCGTCCACGTAGGCCCGGCCGAGCCCTTGCCTGCCTGGCCGGTGCACGACGGTGACCCTGGCCTCGCCGTACTCGGCGGCAAGCTGGTCGGCGATGCGCCCGGTGCCGTCGGGGGAGTTGTCGTCGGCCACCAGGATCCGCAGCCCGGGCAGGGGCAGGGCGAGCAGCTCGGCCACGATCACGGGCAGGTTGGCGGCCTCGTTGTAGGTGGGCAGCACGACGGTGACGGCCGCGGAGCGCCATGGCTCGGGCAGTTCCACTACCTGCACGGCAGGCGCTTCCCGCACGCCAGGGGCCATCGTCATCCTTCCGCCGCTGCCCTGGGGCCGCGAGATCCAACAGCGGATGACGCGAACCACGCTTTGCGTACGGTACCCGATCTCAGCTGAGCCGGGCCTGAAGCGAGCGGGCCAGTGCCTGCCATGGACGTCCCAAATGGTCAAACGCGCTTACCGCAGACGGCCAGGCACTCTTGGGGTACCGTTCACCGGCAGGTCCCCGGGGGCGGGCCTTCCCGTCAGCTCCCCCCGGCACGCTGATCACGGTCATTTCCGCTGACCGGCGAGCGGGCCGGCGAAAGGGGAGATCCCATGATCCTGACGGCGCGGCGTGCCGTGACGGC
>DASXKD010000180.1:0-4468 GCA_036497045.1 Streptosporangiaceae bacterium
CCACGGCGGTTCCGTTCTGCACTGTTCATGCTCAGCGCCTCGTGCAAGGCCTGTGCCGTGGCGGAGACGTCATAAGGATTCACAAGCAGAGCGCCCTCGCCCAGTTCGGCAGCCGCGCCGGCCTCGCGGGACAGCACCACGGCGCAGGCGCGATCCGACAGCAGCGGGACCTCCTTGGCGACCAGGTTCATGCCGTCCCTGACCGGATTGACCAGCAGCACGTCGGCCAGCCGGTAGGCGGCGAGCGAGCGCGGATAGTCGTCGTTGACCTGCAGCACCAGCGGATCCCAGTCCTCGGTGCCGAACTCGTCCACGATCTCCCGCGCCGTCCGCTGCACGCTGGCGGTGTACTCCCGGTACTCGGGCAGGTCGTGGCGGGATGGGTAGGCGAACGCCACGTGGGTGACCTTCCCCCGCCACTGCGGCCAGGTGATCAGCAGTTCGCGGTAGGCGGCGAGGCCCCGGACGATGTTCTTGGACAGTTCGGTGCGGTCGATCCGTACGATCAGCTTGCGATCGCCCGCTAGCTGGTTGAGCGCGGCCATGTGTGCCTGCACGTCGTCGGCCGCGGCCCGGTCGCGAAGCTGCGCCGCGTCCACGCCCAGCGGGTGGATACCGACCGTGGTGGTGTGCCCGGCGTGCCGCACGGTCCGCGCGGCACGGTCCACCTGGGCGCCGAGCACGGCCTCGCAGCAGTCGAGGAAGGCGCTGGCCCAGCGTTCGGTGTGGAACCCGGCATGGTCGGCGCCGAGAATGCCCTCGAGAACTTCGCGCGCCACGTCGTCGGGCAGCAGCGCGAAGTAGTCCGGCGGCGCCCATGGGGTGTGTGAGAAGTGCGCGATCGCCAGGTCGGGACGGCGCTGCGCGAGCATCCGCGGGACCAGGGTCAGGTGGTAGTCCTGCACCATGGCCCGCGCACCGGCGCCCGGTGGCCCGGCTCCCTCGGCGAGCGCATCGGCGAACGCGGCGTTGTAGGCGCGGAACGACTCCCACTCGCGGCGGAAGGCGAGCCCGAACAGGGGCTGGTTCGGGGTGTCGTAGAGCAGGTGGTGGATGAACCACAGGGTGGAGTTGGCAACCCCGTTGTAGGCGCGGTCGAACACCGGCGCCGGGATGTCGAGCATCCGCACCACCGACTCGGGCCCGCCTGGCGCCACCTTGCCGGCGCTGAGCGGCACGTCCAGTTGCCCGTCGGCCGCAGCCCTCGCGGCGGCCCGGTCCGCATCGTTCAGTGCGGCGCATACCCACAGCACCTCGGCCCGGCCCGCGAGCGCCGACAGCCCCGCCACCACCCCGCCCCCGCCGCGGCGGCTGGTCAGCCTCCCGTCGTCGCCGAGGCTGAAGGACACCGGCCCCCGGTTGGACGCGATCAGTACCCGGCCCGCTGGTTCGGCGCTCATGGAACGTGAGGTTAAGGCATCTGACCATGACTGCCCCGGCAGGGTCAGCGGCCCAGGAGTCGCTTGCTGCCATCAGTTAAAGTTGTGAGCACAACTTCATAAAGCTCATCCAGAGGGGTGGAGGGAACGGCCCTGTGAAGCCCCGGCAACCACCGTGACGGCGAATGCTACTTGCTGGCCTTTGGCCAGCGGCGCGTTGGTCCGCAGTACCAGCCCAGGGGGCGACCCCCTGGAACCCCGGGCGATGGCTGGGGTCTCCAGGTCGGCCACTGGACCCCCCGGCGATGGCTGGGGTCTCCAGACCGGCTCCTGGAACCCCCGGCGATGGCTGGGGTTGCTGGCAGGGTGCGGGCTGGCGCTGGCGGGGCTCGTCATGGCAGGTGCCAACTCCGGCCCGCGGCTATCCGGCTGCCGGGACAGATGAGGGAGAAAGGCCCCGCACCCGTGACCACATCAGTGAGCACTCCGTCCGCTTTCGGCTTCGCAACTCACCTCTTCTGCCGCGAATGCGGCGCCACGTCCGCGCTCGGCGCCAGCCATGCGTGCGCGGAGTGTTTCGGGCCGCTGGAGGTCGGTTACGAGCTGCCGCCGGTCACCCGCGCCGGCATCGAGGCCGGGCCCGCGAGCATCTGGCGTTACGCGAGCCTGCTCCCGGTGCGCCCGGACATCGCCGCCAGGCCCAACACCGACCCAGGCTGGACCAGGCTCGCCCGCGCCGACCAGCTCGCCAGGGAACTGGGGCTGCGCGCGCTGTGGCTGAAGGACGAGCGCGGCAACCCGACCCATTCGTTCAAGGACCGCGTCGTGGCCGTCGCCCTGGCCGCGGCGATCGAGATGGGCTACAAGGTGCTGGCCTGCCCGTCCACCGGCAACCTGGCCAACGCGGTGGCCGCCGCCGCGGCCCGGGCCGGTATCCGCTCGGTGGTGCTGATCCCGGCCGACCTGGAGCCGCAGAAGATCGCCGCCACCGCCGTCTACGGCGGTGCCATGGTGTCCGTCGACGGCACCTATGACGACGTGAACCGGCTCGCCTCCGAGCTTGCCGACGACCGGGAGGACTGGGCGTTCGTCAACGTCAACGTGCGCCCCTACTACGCCGAGGGTTCCAAGACCATCGGCTACGAGATCGCCGAGCAGCTCGGCTGGCGGCTGCCGGAGCAGATCGTGGTGCCGGTCGCCTCGGGTGCGCAGCTCGTCAAGATCGACAAGGCGTTCCGCGAGCTGATCGAGCTTGGGCTGGTGGCCGACACCAAGTACCGGGTGTTCGGTGCGCAGGCGACCGGGTGCTCGCCGGTGGCGGCCGCGTTCCGCGCCGGGCACGACGTGGTGCAGCCGGTCAAGCCGGCCACCATCGCCAAGTCGCTGGCGATCGGCAATCCCGCCGACGGCCCGTATGTGCTCGATGTCGTGCGGCGCACCGGCGGGGTGGTGGCTGACGTCGGCGACGAAGAGGTAGTGCATGCAATACGCCTGCTCGCCGCGACCGAAGGCATCTTCGGCGAAACCGCGTCCGGGGTAACGCTCGGGGTGCTGCGCCGGCTCCTCGCCGACGGTGTGCTCGACCCGGGCGCGGAAACGGTCATCATCAACTCGGGGGACGGCTTGAAGACCCTGGATGCGGTGGGGTCAGGGGCACCGGCGGGGACCGCGGCAATCCGGCCCACGCTGGAGGCGTTCGAGGCCTGGGAGTCGTCACGTGTGGCATGACACGTGCCCCCTCGTTCGTGATCGTGACCCGCGTGGTGATAGCAACAGCAAGGTCATGATCATGAGTCCGATAACAGAGAAAGGCGGCCGCGGATGAGCGTCTCCGTGCGAATCCCGACCATCCTGCGCACCTTCACTGGTGGTTCGGCCGAGGTGAACGCGGACCCGGGCACGCTGCGCGAGGTTCTCGCCAGCCTGGACGTGGCGTATCCGGGGCTGGCAGGCCGGATTGTCGATGATGCGGGTAATTTGCGCCGCTTCGTCAATGTGTATGTGGGCGACGAAGATGTGCGGTTCGCCGAGGGACTGGACACTCCGGTGCCCACTGGGTCCCGCGTGTCGGTGATCCCGGCGGTGGCCGGCGGCTGCCGCTAGCCCGGCTGGTTCCCCGCTCGGGTGCGCTCCGGTTTCACCCCTGCTGACCAGCGTGTCCATGGTCTTCTATCGGCCTGTGCGAGTTTGTCGGCAGCATTCAGCGAGTATCTGGTCACGCAGGCTCACGGCAGGGGGTATGGTCATACCCGGTCGCAGTCGGGTCGGCGCGAACGACAAGCGATGCTTGTTAGCACGCCTAGCACTACCGCGATCACTGGATCCCGAAAGCAAAGGGCGGGATCTGAGAAAGCGCGAGCGTAGTGAGGGGTTGTTGAGTAATGGCTCAGGGCACCGTCAAGTGGTTCAACGCGGACAAGGGCTACGGCTTCATCGCGGTCGACGGTGGCAGGGACGTGTTCGTGCACCACTCCGCCATCCTGATGGATGGTTACCGCAGCCTCGAGGAGGGGCAGCGGGTCGAATTCGACATCACACAGGGTGAGCGCGGACCTCAGGCGGAGTCCGTTCGCGCCGTGTAACGTAACTGCTCGTCAAGCTAGGCCTATGGCCCGGCACCCGGACGCGGGCGCCGGGCCATCTGGTTTCGCCCACCAGGTGGGTACTGCCGGCCGGCCCTCAGGGCAGGGGCTCGATCTCCACCTCGGGGTGCATGGCGCGGATCGGGCCCGGCCGGGCGCTCACGACCGGCCAGCCACGGTCGGCGGCCAGGAACGCGGCGTGCGCCGCCCCGGTGGAAGCCCGGGCGGGCGGCGCGTTCGACCGCAGCAGCCCGGTGCCCGTTGCCTCGGCGGTGCCGAACTCCTCCACCCTCGCCATGGGCGACTTCAGCAGGTCGAACAGGCGTGCCTGCTGCTCGGGGTCCCGCAGCCTGGCCAGCGCGTCGGCCAGGCAGGGCGCCGGGATGACCAGCGGGATCAGATGCTCGTGGCTGATGTAGAGCAGCGCCTGCATGTAGGGGGTGCCTCGGGCAGCCTGGAGCAGTGCGCTGGTGTCGAGGATCCGGCCGCCGATCACCCGACGGGCTT
>DASXKD010000181.1:0-8812 GCA_036497045.1 Streptosporangiaceae bacterium
CGTAGCCGCGGAACCTGGAGGTGAGTTCGCCGAACGCGCGTTCCAGGTCTTCGGCCCGCAACGTCATCAGCTCGGAGGCGACCGGTTCCGGGCCTCTGCTCATGACCCGCACGTCGCGCGCCTGCCGGGCCTTCTCCAGCAGGTTCCGGACGAACCGGCCGTTGCCCAGCTCATCGATGAGCCGCCGGCGCCCGACGTCCTCCATCATGCGGTTCAGGCTGCGCAGCGCCTCGCTGTCCAGCGACTCCCCGCGCTGCGCCAGCGCGGTCTGCGCCAGCTCCACCAGCTCTGTCGGCGTGTACCCGCCGAACCGGACCCGCATGGGGAAGCGCGAGTTCAGCCCGGGGTTGCTGGCCAGGAAGTCCTCCATCTGCCGCTGGTACCCGGCCAGGATCACTACGAGGTTGTCCCTCTCGTCCTCGGCGCGCTTGAGCAGCGCCTGGACCGCCTCGTTGCCGAACCTGTCCGCGTGGCCCTCGCCGTCGTTGGCCAGGCTGTAGGCCTCGTCGATGAACAGCACCCCGCCGACGGCCGAGTCGATCAGGTCGTTGGTCTTGATGGCGGTGGCGCCGAGGTACTCACCCACCAGGTCGGCGCGCTGCGCCTCCACCACGGCCGGGCTGTCCAGCAGTCCGCACGCGTAGTAGAGCTTGGCGATGATCCGGGCCACGGAGGTCTTGCCGGTGCCGGGCGGCCCAAGGAACACGAAGTGCTGCAGCGGCTTCTCGGTCTGGTATCCGGCCGCGAGCCGCCGGTGCGCCGCCTCCACCGAGGCGGTGAGCTGGCGGATCTGGTCCTTGACCGGCGCCAGGCCGATCATCTGGTCCAGCTCCGCCATGGCCTGCTCGATGGTGATCACGGGCGCTTCCTGGCCGGCCGGCGCACGGTCCCGCGGCCCGGCGGTCGCTGCCTGCCCGCGCACCCCTTCCGTCTGGCGGACCGCGTGTGCCTGATCAGCCGGGTGCCCGGCGCGCCCGGCGGTCGTGCCGACCGTCCCGTAGGGCGCGATCATCGCGGCCCTGGCCCGCTGCCTGGTGTCTGCGCGTGCCACCTGCCAGGCCTTGCCGAGGCGCCACCCCAGCACGATCACCGCGAGCCCCCACGCGATGAAGTACACGACGACCGGCTGGCTCCGGTCCAGCCACCAGGCGATGATCGCCGGGGGCAGCGACCATGCCAGCACCAGCGCTACCGTGCGGCACGGCACGAAGGCGCGGGCCAGCGGCCGGGTGTGCGCTGCCAGCACGACCGCCGCGGGGAGCAGCAGCATCGGCACCACATCGAAACTGCTCTGCTGGAACTTCGCCGCCGCGATGGAGACGATCGCCAGCCCCCACAGGCCGACGCCCACCGACGCCAGGACGGACCGGCTGCGCCGGACGACCGCGACCGGGCCGTACAGCAGCGGCACCACGACGATGAGGTAAGCGACCCGGCCCCAGAGGAAAGGGGTCATTACGACCAGCACCAACACCGCGGCGACCCCGAGCACCTTGACCGGTGCCGGAGCCGCGCGCAACTTCTGGCGCAGGAGGTCGATCCGTTCCCTGACCATTGGCATGGCCTGCCCGGATCCGTCGTTAGGCGGCATGTCGCTCCCTCGTGCTCATCCTTGTATAGCGCACTACCGGCCGTTTACGGGGGCACACAATCGGACACCAGCTTCGGAAATGGCCGGTTCAGGGGCGTGTGGGGCTCCAGGGACGCCGCCGGCATTGACACAAACCGGTCACGGGGGGACGCTCTGCTGGGATTGCGCGGCGGCAGGCACACGTGCCTTCCCCGTGCGCACCCGGTTGGTCCGGTCCTTCCGTGGAGGTGGCGATGGGGTCGGTGGCCCTGCTCCGCAGGCCAGGTATTGCACTGCTGGCATGCAGCCTGGCGGTCACATCCGGGCTCGCGCTCGCCACCGGCGGCGCGGCGGCCGCGGCGGGACGGGCCAGGGCGGCGGACGTGGCACCCGGGGCACCGGGCGCGCTGTCCTACTTCGACCTGGCCCGCAAGGACTGCGTGGGCACGGCCACCGGGACGCGGTCGAAGGTCTGGTACACGGTGGCGGGCGGGGTGCTGTCCGACGTGTACGAGCCGACCATCGACAACACGAACGTCAGCACGCTGCAGTACATCGTCACCGACGGGTCCACGTTCACCGACCTGCAGACCCGGGACATGACCTACACGGTGGCGGCCGACCCCACCGGCATGGCCTGCACGGTGACCGCTACCGATGCCCAGCACGGCTACCAGCTCGTCACTACCTACATCACGGACCCGGCCCGCGACACCGTGCTCATGCACACCCAGCTTGCTGCGCTGCCCGGATCCGGCACCAACGTGGCCGGGCTGCATCTGTACGCCCGGCTCGACGCGCACGTCAACGGCAACGGCGGCGGCGGTAGCCAGAACGCGGGCGCCAACTCCGGCGTGATCGACACCTCGACCGGAGCCCCGGTGCCGGTGATCGACAGCACCAGCACAGGGACCAACGCGGTCAACCGGGACTACGCGGTGCCGACGTACATGGCCCTGGACGCGAGCGTCTCCTCGCCGGCCGCGAGCGTCGGGTACGCGGACACTGGCAGCGACGGCCTCAGCCAGCTCGATGCCACCCATGCGCTCACGCCGTACGGCTCGGCGCCGGACGGCCACATCGTGGCCACCGAGGACGTCACGCCGGCCCATGGTGACTCGGTCACCCTGGCGCTGGGTTTCGGCCGCGACCAAGCGTCCGCGGTGGCGACGGCGAGCCGTTCGCTGCGGCAGCCGTTTGGCCTGATTGCGCTGAAGTACGCGGCGGGCTGGCTGCGCTACGACGCCGGTCTGCGGCCACCGTTCGGGCATGTGCCCGCCGCTGCGGCCGGGCAGGACCGCGGCGCCATCCTGCACTACTACCTGTCCGCCAACGTGATCAAGGCCAGTGTGGACAAGACCTACCCCGGCGCGATCGTGGCGTCGCTGGCCAGCCCGTGGGGGCAGTCTGTGCCGGCCGGGGTCTTCGCCAACGGCGCGCCCAGCTACTTCGGTTCCTACCGGGAGGTGTTCGCCCGTGACCTGTACGAGGCGTTCACTGGGCTCCTTGCCGACGGGGACCTGGCCACGGCAAGGGCCGCGACCTTGTTCCTGTTCGACCGGCAGCAGCAGGCCGACGGGTCCATGCCGCGCAACTCGCTGCTCAACGGCAAGCCAGCCCCGGACACCGGCGGCACCCAGTTGGACGAGACGTCCTACCCGATCATCATGGCGCTGCAGGCGGGGCTGGACGGCAGTGGCTCGCTGTGGCGCAATCACATCAGGCCCGCCGCCGACTTCCTGGTCTCGCACGGACCGTCGTTCGGCGCGGAGCGGTGGGAGGAGCAGACCGGGTACTCCCCGTCCACCATCGCTGCCGAGATCGCCGGGCTGACCGCCGCGGCGGTGATCGCCGGGGAACACGGAGACCAGGCACGGGCACGGGTCTACCAGGCGACGGCGGACGACTTCCAGCGCAACATCAAGTCGTGGACGGTGACGACCACCGGGCCATACGCACCGAGTTACTTCATCCGGCTGTCCAAGACCGGCGACCCCAATGCGGCGATCACCTACGGCCTGGGCAACGGCGGCCCGGCGCTGGACCAGCGCGCCGTGCTGGACGGCGGGTTCCAGGAACTGGTCCGGCTCGGCGAACTGCCGGTCTCCGACCCGGACGTGCAGGCCTCGCTCGGCGTGTGAGATAAGCAGATCGCGGTGTCCACGCCGGGCGGTACCGGCTACTACCGGTACGGCAACTCGGCCGCGCAGGGCAGCGCCGACGGGTACGGCGACTGCTACCAGCCAAGCCAGACGACGTGCTCGACCGTGGGTGCGCCGTGGGCGCCCACCGGCAGGGGCACCGGGCACCTGTGGCCGGTGCTGTCCGGTGAGCGGGCCGAGTCCGACATCGCCGAGGGCAACATGTCCGGCGCGGCGTCGCTGCTGAGTGCGATGGAGAACTTCTCCTCCGGGGTGGGCCTGGTGCCCGAGCAGGCCTGGGAGGACCCGGACCTGCCCGCCTCCCCGTACGGCTCCAACCCGGCGACGGCCTCGATCGGCTTCACCGACGGGAAGGCGGCCGGTTCCGCGTCGCCCCTCACCTGGGCCCAAGCGCAGGAACTGCGGCTGATTCTGGCCTTGGCGGTGGGCCACACCGTGGAGACGCCGCAGTTCACCACGCAGCGGTATGTGGCGCACGGGCCGCCCGGCGCGCTGAACGTGACGATCACCGCCCCGGCCAACGGCAGCACGCTCGCGGCAACCTCCACGACCGTGACCGGCACGACTGCGCCCGGCGCGAAGGTGACCATCGAGTCGCAGGACACCACCGGCGGGGCGGCGTCCGCGGTGACATCTGCGAAGGCCGCCCCGGACGGCTCGTTCTCCGCGACGGTGCCGATCGGGTTCGGCAGCAACGTGATCACCGTCGGCGCCAGCACGCACGGATTGGGGAGCACCGGGTACGCGCAGGTGACGGTCAGCAATGAGGGCGGCGGTACCACGGTGCTCGACGTCAGCGACCCGGCCGGGGACGACAACGGGCCCGGCACCTACCAGTACCCCACCGATTCGGCGTTCCAGCCCGGCGCGTTCGACCTGACCAGGTTCCAGGTGCTCAGCGACGGTACCACCGCCTACCTGCGCGCCACCATCGCCAACCTGGCCCCGACGTTCGGCCAGGTGGACGGGGCACAGTTGGTGGACGTGTACGTGCACGTGCCCGGGGCCGCGACCACGTCCACGGCCGCCGCGTTCCCCACGCGCAACTACACGATCGCGTCGTCCGGCGCGTGGAGCCAGATGCTGGAGGTGCAGGGTTTCGCCGCGCCGGTGTGGAAGGACGCGGCGGGGAACACGGCCGGGACGCCGCAGGTGCTCGCCACCCAGTCCGACGGGACCATCACGATCGCCCTGCCCGAGGCGCAGTTCGGCACCCCCGGCCCGGGCTGGGGCTTCACCGTGGTGCTGACCGGGCAGGACGGGTTCAGCCCCGACCAGGCCCGCGGGTTCGCGCCAACGCCGCAGCCGTTCCTGTTCGGGGTATGCGCATCGGCGACCGCGCCGATCTGCTCGGTGGACCCGGGCACGGTGCCGAAGGCCGTGGATGTGATCACTCCGGCCGGGGTTTCGCAGGCCACGGAGCTTGACCCGACCCTCGGCCCGGTGGTCATCCAGCCGGTCACCGTGCCCTGAACCGGGGCGGGCACCTCCGCCCAGGCCGGGATTGTTGTCGTTGTCACAGCGACGACGCTCTTTTGTCGTCGTTGTCACAGCGACGAGCATGGCGTAGGTGCCTCAAGGAACTCCAGGACCGGGGCCGTCAGCGCCGGAGCGGCGAAGATGTCGTAGTGCGTGGTGCCCGGCAGGATCGCCAGGCGCCCCGCGGGCCTGCCCGAGCCGTCCCAGCCCGCGTCCCGCAGGCCGCCGCCGAGCAGCGCGAAGAACTCCACCATGTGCCCGGGCTGGATCGAGTCGCAGTCGGCGTAGACCAGCATGGTTGGCGCGGTGATCCCCGCCACCTCAGCCGACCAGTCGTAGTCCCCCGACAGCAGGTCCCCCATCTTGGCGTGCAGCACCAGCCAGTCCCCGGGCCTGGGTGCGATCTTGGCGTACGACTCATACATCGGGGACTGCTTCATCGCCTCGCCATGCTCCGGGGTGAATTGCCGCATCGCCGCGCCGATCTCGGGGAACCAGCCGTCCCGCCGGAACGGCACCGAGACCAGCACCACGCGGTCCACCGCCTCGGGATGCTGGATCGCCGTGCGCAGCGCGACCACACCGCCCATGGAGACGCCCATCACGTCGGATCGCACCAGGCCGAGATGCCCGATCAGCGCGGCGACGTCGTCGGCCATCGTCTCGAAGCGCAGCGGGCGGCCGACGTCCGCGGTACGGCCGTGCGCCTGCAGGTCGACGGCGATGACCCTGCGGTGCCTGGCGAGCGCGGGCAGCACCGGGCCGAACATCTCACCCGAGCCGAACCCGCCGTGCAGCAGCACCAGCGGCTCGCCGGAGCCGTGCTCGGAGTAGTAGAGAGCAAGGCCGTTCACGTCCGCATAGCTCATGACATCTCCTCACCCGGGCCGCCGGTATCCCCGTCGTGTGCCGACGGCATCTCGCTCATGTGCCGCACGCAAATGAGACTGCGCGTCGCTCTCATCCTCATCGCAGCGGCGCCGGAACCGCGGGCCCGGAGGTCACCCGGGCTGCGGCCGGACCGCACGCCTGCGCAGCCCGGTGAGCCCAGCGATGTCCCCAGCGGGCCCGGCCGGCGTCACGGTCTCCCCTGCGCACCCGGGGCAAGGCCGTCCAGCCCAAGTAACCTGGCATCTCATGACGTGCCGCGTGGGCCGAGTCGGCCCAGGACGCTGATCTGGCGTGCCTGAGCTGCGGCAAGGGTGCGGACGGGCAGGCGTGAACGCATGCGCGCGCGTCACCCGGCTGTCGACGACGCCAGTGAAAGGCCTGGCGCTGCACCACCCGGACGCCATCTTGCTGCGGCGGACAGGCGCGGTGGGAGATCGCGTGTTCTTTGTGATCGACGGCCGCGACCGGCTGATCTCGATCTGGAAGACGGGCAGGCTTGTCCGGTTCCGCGCGGCCCATGACACCCGGAGTAAACGGATCACGCTGAGCTCGGCCGAAGGAGAGGTGTGTGAGGGCCCCGCCCGGCGGGGGACGCCGGTGATCGCCGATTTCTATGGCGAGCGGAAAGTGGCCGGAACCGTGGTAGAGGGCCCGTGGAACGCGCTGCTGAGCGATGCGGCGGGCGAGCCGGTGCGCCTTGTGCGGGCCAACGAGCCTGGTGCGGGCCACGACGAGCATCCGGTCACGCTGCTCGGTGAGGAGTCGGTGGCCGAACTGGCCCGTCAGTCCGGCGCTGGGTCGGTCGACGCACGGCGGTTCAGGATGCTCATCAGCTTTTCCGGTCTGTCAGCGCACATCGAGGACTCCTGGCAAGACCAGACAATCGAGATAGGGGAAGCGGTGGTCCGCGTTGGCGGCCCGGTACCTCGCTGCGCCGCGACGACCCGCGATCCCGATCGCGGCGCCCGCGACCTCCCGACGGTGCGGATGATCAGGTCCTACCGGGGAGTGCAGGTGAACGAGTTCGGCCGCGGGGTGAACTTCGGGGTCTATGCCGACGTGGTCGCAGAAGGAGTCGTGCGGGTAGGCGACCCACTCCACGTGAGGGCGACCGGAAGCCGAAACCGGTTGTGACCTCGGACAGCGACAGCAACGGCCTCAGGCGCAGCGCGCTTATTCGTAGGGTGCGGTATTCGTCCGTGTCCAGGTTGCAGAGCGCCCGGCCGCCTCGCCGATCTCCCGCAACGTGGGCGCGTAGCCGCAGCGCTGCATGGAATCCTCGATGACCCGGATGATCCTGGACTGACGCGGGGTGAGGCTCGGGTCGGTCAGGTCAGGTCAGGCGTAGCTGTGCGCCTGGTCGGGGTACCGCTGGCTGGCGACCTCCGCGACGTACCTGTGCGCCGCGTCGAGCAGGACGCCCCGGGTGTCGGCATAGCGCTTGACGAACCGGGGCAGCCGGCCAGTGGTCAGCCCGGCCATGTCCTGCCAGACCATGATCTGCGCGTCGCAGTCCGGGCCGGCGCCGATGCCGACCGTTGCGATGCGCAGCGCGTCCGAGACCTGCCGCCCGAGTTCGGCGGGAACCGACTCCAGCACGACCGCGAACGCGCCCGCTCGCTCCAGCGCCCGCGCGTCGGCCAGCAGTTCCTCCCCGGCGTCCCCGCGGCCCTGCACCCGCCGCACTCCGCCGAGCACGTTGGTGCTTTGCGGCGTCAGGCCAAGGTGGCCCATGACCGGGATGCCCGCCCCGGTCAGCGCCTCGACCTGGCGCAGCACCCGGCGGCCGCCCTCCAGCTTGACCGCCTGCGCCCCGCCCTCCTTCAGGTGCCGCACCGCACTGGCCAGCGCGGCCTCCGGCCCGGCCTGGTAGCTGCCGAACGGCAGATCGGCTACCACCAGCGCCGTCCTGGTCCCCCGCACCACCGCCTGGACCATCGGGATCAGCTGGTCCATCGTCACCGGCAGCGTGTCGTGGTAACCCAGCACCATCTCGGCGCTGGTGTCGCCGACCAGCAGCGCACGGACCCCGGCCTGCTCGAACACCCCGGCGGTGAGCGTGTCGTAGCTGGTGAGCATCGACCACCGCTCGCCCCGGTCGGTGGCCGCTTGGAGGTCATGGATGGTGATTCGCCGGTCGACCGGCCACGCCGCCGCAGTAGGCATGACAGTTCCCTTCTGGTCGCCACCGCCGTGGTTGGCGCCACGTCCAATCCTTCCCCAGGTTGCCGAGCCTCATGAAGGATTGAAGGAGGGATGGCGGCGCCGGGGGCAGCTATTGGTCTAGAAGCAAGCGCCCGGATCAAGCCACCCTGCCTGGTGAGAATGGATGGATGGCTCGTGACATTCGACTGCTTTCGGTCAGGCTGGTGCCGCTCGTTCCGTGGGCGGCTCGGGCCGTTCCTCAGCACCGTGACCCGCCCTCAGGTGGCCGACCTGGGAAAGCCGCAGCGGGCGGAACGGCCCGGCAGTCTGCGCGGCGACCGGCTCGGTGGTCAGGCAGACGTGGTCGCCGCCCTCGTCGAGCAACGCGATGCGCCGTACGGCCAGCCAATTGGGGCACTGCCGGAGCACCGGAGCGCCACCGGGCCCAGAATCCACCGGAAGGCCGATGAACTTATCGACGGTATCCCCGGTCTGGGTGCCGAACAGCTCGGCGAGCGGCAGATCATCCGCGGTCAGGAAGTGAATGACCAGGTGGCTGGAGTGC
>DASXKD010000182.1:0-8778 GCA_036497045.1 Streptosporangiaceae bacterium
GGCGAGTACATCAGGGAGAACTTCTTCGGCGGCGACCCGCGGCTGCGCGCCATGGTCTCCCACCTGAGCGACGACCAGCTCCGCAACCTGTCCCGCGGCGGGCACGACTACCGCAAGGTCTACGCCGCGTTCAAGGCGGCGACCGAGCACGTCGGCCAGCCGACGGTGATCCTGGCCCACACCATCAAGGGCTGGACGCTCGGCCCGGACTTCGAGGCCCGCAACGCCACCCACCAGATGAAGAAGCTCACCGTCGCCGAGCTGAAGGAGTTCCGCGACCGGCTGTACCTGCCCATCCCTGACGCCGCGCTGGAGGCGGAGCTGCCGCCCTACTACCACCCCGGCGAGAGCTCCGACGAGATCGAGTACATGCGGGAGCGTCGCGCCGCGCTCGGCGGGTACCTGCCCAAGCGGGTGGTCCGCGCCAAGCCGCTCACCCTGCCCGGCGAGAAGGTCTACGAGGAGCTGAAGCAGGGCTCGGGCAAGCAGGCGGTCGCCACCACGATGGCGTTCGTCCGGCTGCTCAAGGACCTGATGAAGGACCCGGGCATCGGCAACAGGTTCGTGCCGATCATCCCGGACGAGGCGCGCACGTTCGGCATGGACTCGCTGTTCCCCAGTGCCAAGATCTACTCGCCGCACGGGCAGACCTACGATGCGGTGGACCGGGCGCTGCTGCTGTCCTACAAGGAGTCCGAGATCGGCCAGATCCTGCACGAGGGGATCAGCGAGGCGGGCGCGATGGGCTCGGTGATGGCGGCGGGCACCGCGTACGCGACGCACGCGGCGCCGATGATCCCGGTGTACGTGTTCTACTCGATGTTCGGCTGGCAGCGGACCGGCGACCAGATGTGGGCGCTCGGTGACCAGCTCGGCCGCGGGTTCCTGCTCGGCGCCACGGCGGGCCGCACCACCCTCACCGGTGAGGGACTGCAGCACAACGACGGCCACTCGCAGCTTCTTGCCTCGGTCAGCCCGGCCTGCGTGTCCTACGACCCGGCGTGGGCATACGAGGTGTCGGTCATCGTCGCCGACGGCCTGCGCCGGATGTACGGGGAGAGCCCGGAGCACCCGCACGGCGAGGACATCTTCTACTACCTGACGGTCTACAACGAGCCGTACCAGCAGCCGCCGATGGCCGCGGACTCGCCCGAGGCCCGGGCCGAGCTGGAGCAGGCGATCCTGCGCGGCCTCTACCGGTACGCGCCCGCGGCCGGCGAGCCGGACGCCGAGCGCCCCCGGGCGCAGATCCTCGCCTCGGGGGTGGGGGTGCGCTGGGCGCTGGAGGCGCAGCGGCTGCTCGCCAAGGACTGGGGCGTGGCCGCGGATGTGTGGTCGGCGACCTCCTGGACCGAGCTGCGCCGGGATGCCCTCGCCTGCGAGGAGTGGAACCTGCTCAACCCGGACGCGCAGGCCCGGGTGCCCTTCGTGACCCAGGCGCTGGAGGGCCAGCAGGGACCGGTGGTCGCGGTGAGCGACTGGATCCGGGCGGTGCCCGACCAGATCGCCCGCTGGGTACCCGCGCCGTTCACCTCGCTGGGCACCGACGGGTTCGGCTTCTCCGACACCCGGGCCGCCGCCCGCCGGTTCTTCCACGTGGACGGGGAGTCGGTGACGCTGGCGGTGCTCAGCCAGCTCGCCCGGCGCGGCGAGGTCAAGCACGAGACGCTGTCCCAGGCGATCGGGAAGTACCGGCTGGACCAGCCGGTCAGCACCGCCCTGGCACCCGGCCGGTGAGCCGGGCCCACCGCCTCGCCGCTCGGCTGACCAGGGCAACGTGACAGGCCGGCGGGCTCATCCGGGCTCGCCAGCCCGGTCTGCCAGTGGCAGGGTGACCAGAATGCCCAGGCCGCCGGCCGGGAGGCTGTGCGCCTCGACGCGGGCGCCGTGCGCGGTGCCGATGGAACGGACGATGGCCAGGCCCAAGCCGGCGCCGTCCCGGACGCTGGTCCGCTCCTCCACCCGGCGGAACGGCTCGAACAGCGCCGGGACCAGCTCCTCTGGGATCACCGGGCCGCTATTGGCGATCTCGAACCAGGCCCGCCGCTCGCCGGTCCCGGTGTGGATGGACACCCAGCCGCCACGGATGTTGTGCCGCACCGCGTTGTCGACCAGGTTGCCGACCATGCGCTCCAGCAGCAGCCGGTTCCCGCAAGTAGGGGCGGCCGCCAGGTCGGCGCGGCGAGATCGGCCTGCGCCGCGCGCTCGGCGCGACCCGGGTGCACATCGCCGCCCAGTTCATCGCCGAGTCGGCGCTGCTGGCACTGCTCGGGGGTATCGCCGGGGCACTGCTCGGCGGCTTCGCCACCACCGTCTACGCGCAGGCCAGGCACTGGAGCGCCATGGTCCCCGGCGGTGCGCTGGCCGCCGCGGTGGCCGCCGCCCTCGCGGTTGGTGCCGTGGCCGGGGTCTACCCCGCACTGCGCGCCGCGCGGCTGTCCCCCGCACAGGCACTCCGCGCACCCTGACCGGACCGGGGCGCGCTCGGCAACCGGGCACTCCCCGTGACAGCTCTCATTAGGCTGGAGCGGTGACAACGTCTGCGCAGGTGCCCGGGCACGCGCCCGAGCCAGGTGTGCCCGCACCGGCGGGCGCGGCCGGGGTGCGCGCCGGGCCGGTCCGCGCCCAGACGGTCCGGCCCGAGACGGTCCGGCGGCTGGAGCAGGCCATGGGCACGCTCGGCACCGCCGCCATGGCCTCCATGGAGCGGCGGTTGCCGTGGTTCCGTGCCCTGCCCGCGGAGAACCGCTCCTGGATCGGCCTGGTCGCCCAGGCCGGCATCGCCGCCTTCGTGGACTGGGTGAAGCACCCGCAGCGCCGCCCCGCCGTGGCCGGTGAGGTGTTCGGCACGGCGCCCCGCGAACTGGCCAGGGCGGTGAGCCTGCAGCAGACCGTGGAGATGGTGCGCATCACCATCGACGTGGTCGAGGCCCAGGTCGACCAGCTTGCCGCGCCCGGCGGCGAGGCGGAACTGCGCGAGGCGGTGCTCCGCTACACCCGGGAGGTCGCGTTCGGGGCCGCCCAGGTCTACGCCCGCACCGCCGAGGCCCGCGGCGCCTGGGACGCCCGGCTGGAGGCCCTGGTGGTGGACTCCCTGGTCCGCGGGGAAACCGGGGACGGGCTGCGCTCCTGGGCGGCGGCGCTGAACTGGTCCTCCTCACCGGTAGCCGTGATGGCGGGCACCACGGACGACGGTGAGCCTGAGGGGGTCATCGAGGACCTGCGGGCGATCGCCCGCCGGTCCAGGCTGGACCTGCTGGCCGGGGTCCAGGGCAGCAGGCTGGTGGTCGTGCTCGGCGGCAGCGCCGACCCGCTCGCCGCGGCGCAGCAGCTCGCGGGCCGGTTCGGGCCGGGGCCCGTGGTGGTCGGCCACGCGGTCCCCGACCTGCACACCGCGGCACCGTCCGTGGCCGCAGTGCTGGCCGGGCTGCGGGCAGCACCGGCCTGGCCGGACGCGCCGCGTCCGGTGCTGGCTGCCGAACTGCTGCCCGAGCGCGCCCTGGACGGCGACGAGGCGGCCCGCGCCGAACTGCTCGCCGACGTCTACGAGCCGATGCTGAGTGGCGGCGCGGCCCTGGTCGAGACCGTCACGACCTACCTGGAGCAGGGGTTCTCGCTGGAGGCGGCGGCCCGGCTGCTCTTCGTTCACCCCAACACCGTCCGCTACCGGCTGCGCCGGGTGAGTGAGCTGACCGGGCTCACCGCCGCCACCGGGCGGAGCGGATTCACCCTATGGGTGGCCATCATCCTCGGGCGGCTCGTTCACAAGCGAACGTGACCTGTGGGAAACCTACAAAGATATGTGGGACAAGTTCGTCATCTTCCCCATCCCCCCTAGCGGACTTCTACAGTGCAGGGTAGAGGGATGCTTGTTATCGCTGCCCCGGGTCAGGGCGCCCAGACCCCCGGTTTCCTGACGCCCTGGCTGGACCTGCCCGGTGTCGCCGACCGGCTGGCCGCCTGGTCCGACCTCGCCGGGTGCGATCTGATCAGGTACGGCACGACCGCGGGCGCCGAGGAGATCACCGACACCGCCATCGCCCAGCCACTGCTGGTCGCGGCGGCCATCGCGGCCGCCGAAGCACTCAGCGGGGATCTTGGCCATGTCCGCGAGCAGGCCGCCATCGCTGCCGGGCACAGCGTCGGGGAACTCGCCGCCGGGGCGATCGCCGGTGTGCTGTCCGCCGAGGACGCGATGAGCCTGGTCGGCGTGCGCGGCCGGGCCATGGCCAAGGCGGCGGCCGCCGAGGCGACCGGCATGACCGCGGTCCTCGGCGGCGACCGGGACGAGGTGCTCGCCGCGCTGGACTCCCACGGGCTCACCCCGGCGAACGTGAACGGCGCGGGACAGATCGTCGCGGCCGGGACCATGGCGCAACTCGACGCGCTCGCCGCCGCCCCGCCGCCCGGCGCCCGGCTGCGCCCGCTGAGCGTGGCCGGCGCGTTCCACACGGCCCACATGGCGCCCGCCGTCGACGCGCTGCGCGAGGCGGCGGACTCGGTCACCGTCCATGACCCCGGCATCATCCTGCTCTCCAACGCCGACGGTGCGGTGGTCCCTTCGGGCCGTGGCTGGCTGGAGCGGATCGTCACCCAGGTGAGCGCCCCGGTGCGCTGGGACGAGTGCATGCGCACGATGTCCGCCCTGGGCGCGAGTGCGCTCATCGAACTCCCGCCCGGCGGCACGCTGGCCGGGCTGGCCCGGCGGGCTCTGCCCCGCGTGGACCGGGCCGTCCTGAAGACCCCTGATGACCTGGCGGCGGCGCGCGCGCTGCTGGCCGAGCACGGCACGCCGGACCATCACTACGCCGGCCACACCCCCGAATGGCGGCTGCTGGTCGCCACGGCGGCCGGCACGTTCCGGGCCGGCGCCGAGGGCCAGGACGCCGCGCCCGGCGCCCATGTCCATCCCGGCGCGCTGCTGGGGCACGTGGCGGCCCGGAGCGGGCAGGAGCCGGTCGCTCCGGATTACGCCGGCATCATCCTGGAGTGGCTGGTCGAGGACGGCGATCCGGTAGCCGCGGGGCAGCCGCTGGTCCGGCTGCAACCGGAGGCGGCATGACGCCTGCCGCGCGGGGTAGCGCACCCCCTAGTCCTTATCCGGCACAGCCCAGGGCCAAGGCCCCCGCGACGGAGTCGCAGGAGCCGCAGGCCACCGGGGGGTCGCTCCCCCGAGCCAGCAGGGAGAAGTGAACACGATGCAACTGCCTGAAGGTTCCCGTGGCTCGCGGATCCTCGCGTTCGGCGGGTATCAGCCGGCGAACGTGCTCACCAACGAGACCCTGGCGGGCACCGTCGAAACCAGCGACGAGTGGATCCGCAGCCGGGTCGGCATCGAGAGCCGGCGGCTGGCCAGCCCGGACGAGAGCGTCGCCGATATGGCCGTGGCCGCGGGCGGCAAGGCGCTGGCCGCCAGCGGGCTGTCCGCCGCCGACATCGACCTGGTGATCGTAGCCACCTGCACCCCGGAAGTCATGATCCCCAACACCGCGGCGGCCGTGGCCACCCGGCTCGGCATCGTCGCGCCCGGCGCCTACGACCTGAACGCGGCCTGCGCGGGCTTCTGCTATGCGCTCGGCACCGCCAGCGACGCGGTGCGGGCGGGCAGCTCACGCAACGTGCTGGTGATCGGGGCCGAGAAGCTGTCCCAGTGGGTCGACTGGACCGACCGCTCGACCTGCATCATCTTCGCCGACGGGGCGGGCGCCGCGGTGGTGAGCCCGGTGACGGACCCGGACGCCGACCCCGGCATCGGCCCGGTGGTGTGGGGCAGCGACGGCGGGATGGCCGACAAGATCGCCATCGCCGACCGGTACTCGTTCATCCACCAGGAGGGACAGGCGGTGTTCCGGTGGGCCACCACCGCGCTGCACCCGGTCGCCCTGAAGGCCTGCGAGAAGGCCGGGGTGGATCCGGCCAGCCTGGCCGCGTTCGTCCCGCACCAGGCGAACCTGCGCATCGTCGAAGCGATCGCGCGCAAGCTCGGCGCCCCGCAGGCGCTGGTCGCCGACGACATCGTGCACGCGGGGAACACCTCGTCGGCCTCGATACCGCTCGCGCTGTCCCGCATGATCGAGCGCGGCGAGGTGTCCTCGGGCGACGCGGTCCTGCTGCTCGGCTTCGGGGCAGGCATCAGCTACGCCGGGCAAGTGATCAAGGTACCCTGACCTGGCCCAGCCGCCGGGCGCCCGTCCGGCGCAGGCCACAACCCAGAAAACGAAGGAGAAGACGCATCCCATGGCAATGACCGAACAGGAAATCCAGACCGGCCTCGGGGAGATCGTCGACGAAGTCGCGGGCGTCCCCGCGGACGAGGTCACCCCGGACAAGAGCTTCGTCGACGACCTGGACATCGACTCGCTGTCGATGGTCGAGATCGCGGTGGCCGCCCAGGACAAGTTCGGCGTGGAGATCCCCGACGACGAGCTGAAGAACCTCAAGACCGTGCAGGACGTCATCGACTACGTCCTACGCGCGGAGGTCTCGGCCTGATCGCCGGGACCGCTGGCCGCGGCGCCGCGGCGTCCGCGGCGGCACCGCAGCGAAGGAGCTGATGAGGAGTGCGGGCAGACCACCCACGTGTCGTGGTCACCGGCCTCGGTGCGACCACGCCGCTCGGCGGCGACGTGCCGAGCACCTGGGAGGGCATGCTGGCCGGGCGCAGCGGCGCCGCGGCGCTGACCGACGACGGATACGCGAGCCTGCCGGCCCGGATCGCCGCGCGGGCCGCGGTCGACCCGGCCACGGTGCTCGACCGCGTCCAGGTGCGGCGGCTCGACCGGTGCGAGCAGTTCGCGATCGTCGCGGCCAGGGAGGCGTGGGCGGACGCGGGCGCGCCGGAGGTGCCGCCGGAGCGGCTCGGGGTGGTCGTGTCCAGCGGCATCGGCGGGATCTCCACCATCCTCGAGGGGTACGACACGCTGCGCGAGCGCGGCTGGCAGCGCATGTCTCCGTTCACGGTGCCGATGCTCATGCCGAACGGATCGGCGGGGTGGATCGGCATCGAACTCGGCGCGCGCGCCGGGGTGCACACCACGGTGAGCGCCTGCGCGTCGGGCGCCGAGGCCATCGGCTACGCGATGGACATGATCCGGATGGGGCGGGCGGACGTGGTGCTGGCCGGCGGGACCGAGGCGGCGATCGTCCCGCTGGACATCGCCGCGTTCGCCGCCATGCGCGCGCTGTCCACCCGTAACGACGAGCCCGAGCGCGCCTCGCGCCCGTTCGACAAGGGCCGGGACGGCTTCGTGCTCGGCGAGGGCGCCGGCATGATCGTGCTCGAGTCCGAGGAGCACGCGCGGCGGCGCGGCGCCCAGGTGCTCGCCGTGGCGGCCGGCTCAGGTTATTCGGCCGACGCACACCACATCGCCCAGCCCGAGCCGACCGGGCGCGGCATCGTCGCCGCCATCAAAGCGGTGCTCGCCGACGCCGGGCTTGACCCGGACCAGGTGGTGCACGTGAACGCGCACGCCACCTCCACGCCGGCCGGCGATGCCGTGGAGGGCCACGCCATCGCGGCCGCGCTCGGCCCGGCGGTCGATGGGGTGGTGGTGTCCGCCACCAAGTCGATGACCGGGCACCTGCTCGGTGGCGCCGGGGCCGTGGAGGCGGTCGCCACCATCCTCGCCCTGCGCGACCGGGTGGCACCGCCGACCATCAACCTGGACGACCCGGACGAAGATGCCCGGGTCGACATCGCCACCAAGCCGCGGGAACTCGCCCCGCACGGCAGCGCGCCCATGGCAGCGCTGAACAACTCGTTCGGTTTCGGCGGGCACAACGTGGCGCTCGCCTTCACCGCCGCCTGACCCGCTCCCCGCACCGCTAGGAGGCTTCGGTGACCGTACTAGACAGCCGCATCCAGCCCGAGGCTGGACCACGCCCGGCAGGCACCGACGGCCAGCCAGTACCGGCGCCGATGAGCCGGAACCCGGAGCACCGCCTGGCGGCCCTGTTCGATCCGGGGACAGTCCGGCTGCTGACCCCGCACGACGACAGCGGTGCGGTGGCCGCCTGCGGCCAGATCGACGGCATGCTGGCGGTCGCATTCGCCAGCGACCCCAGGGTGCAGGGCGGCGCCATGAGCACCGCGGGCTGCGCCGCGATCGTGGCCGCCCACGAGGAGGCCATCGCGCAGGGCGCGCCGGTGATCGGCCTGTGGCACTCCGGCGGTGCCCGGCTGCGCGAGGGTGTCGAGAGCCTGCACGCGGTCGGCACCGTGTTCGCCGCCATGACGAGGGCCTCGGGCGTGGTGCCGCAGATCTCGGTGGTCCTCGGCGCCGCGGCGGGTGGTGCCGCCTACGGGCCCGCGCTGACCGACGTGGTGATCCTCTCCGAGCAGGGCCGGATCTTCGTCACCGGCCCCGACGTGGTGCGCAGCGTGACCGGCGAGGACGTGGACATGGCCCGGCTCGGTGGCCCTGAGCCTCACTCCCGCAGGTCCGGCGTGGTCCACGTGGTCGCGCCGTCGGACGCGGACGCGCTCGAGCGGGCCAGGGAACTTGCCCTGCTGCTCGGCGACCAGGGCCGCATCGACCCAAGCGCCGCGGCACCGGACGGTGCGCCCGGCCTGGGCAGCTTCCTGCCCGAATCGCCCCGCCGCGCCTACGATGTCAAGCCGATGATCGGTGCTCTGCTCGACGGCCCTGGCATCGAACTGCATCCCAGGTGGGCGCCGAACGTGGTCACCCATCTCGGCCGGCTGGCCGGCCGGACCGTCGGCGTGATCGCCAACAACCCGCTGCGGCTCGGCGGCTGCCTGGACGCCACCTCGGCGGA
>DASXKD010000183.1:0-2458 GCA_036497045.1 Streptosporangiaceae bacterium
CGGGGGGACGACCCCCCGGAACCCCCCGCTGCCCTGCGGCCCGGTTCCTCCGTCACTGGGCCGCGGGCCACGCTGGCCCGGGCCGGAGCGCCCAGCGCATGCGGGGAGACCACGGCCGGCGGGGTGTCGAGGATCTCGTACACGCGCTGTGCTGCGGTGGCGGCCTCCTGTCCGCTCGCCAGGATGTAGCCCATCGCCTCGATCGGCCAGACCAGTTCTAGCGTGAGCGTGATGAACGCGACCAAGCCGCCGAGTGTGAGCGCGTTCTGGCTGGTCGCGAGGGCACCGAGCAGCACGATGAGCCCGATGACGGCGTTGGGGATGAGGTCGAGCATGGCCCAGAATGAGCCGCGCAGCCGTGCCTTGCCGACCTGGGTCTGGTAGACCAGCGACGCCTGGTCGCCGTGCTTTGCCTGTGCCTGCGTGCGGCGGCCGAGGGCCTTGAGCACGGCGATCCCGGTGGCGGCCTCTTCGACGTAGGTGGCCAGATCGCCCTGCTGGTCCTGGGCCTGCCGGGACAGCACCCGGTAGCGCCGCTCGAACCGGTGGCACACCACGCCCACCGGCAGGAAGATCCCGCCGGTGATCAGCCCCAGCCACCAGTTGAGGTGGATCAGCAGCGCGACGACCGCGACGAACGTGACCACGTTGATGATCAGGAAGACGGTGCCGAACCCGGCGAACCGCCGGATCGCCGACAGGTCGGTGGTGGCACGGGACAGCAGCTGGCCGGTCTGCCACTCGTCGTGGAACCCGACGTCCAGCCGCTGCAGGTGCGCGTACAGGTCGCCGCGCATGGCTTGTTCCATGCCAGTGACGGCGCTGGCCTGTACCCAGCGCCGGGTGAAGTTCAGTGCTGCCTGTGCGATGCCGAGCCCGGTCGCGGCGAGGCCGATGGGCAGCAGCAGGCTGCGGTCACCAGTGTTGATCGCGCTGTCGATCAGGGCCTTGGTCAGCAGCGGGATCACCAGAGCGGTGGCGACCGAAGCACACGCGGCCGCCAGCATTCCGATCAATCGCCACAGGTAGGGCCGCAGATAACTGCGTAGCCGCCACAGCGCCGCCATCGGTGTCGCCGGGGAATGGGCACGTGCGTCGGCAGCAGCGTGCTCAGGTGGCATTATCGTCACGGTAACCGCCGGGCCGCGGGTATGTCATCTGGTTTTCTGCCGCTCGCCGGGGGCGCCGGGAGCGGCGGTACCTGCCCGGTTATCACCTGATCGCGGCATTGCGGACCGTTGCGTGGTGAAACAGTGCCCGCGACGGGGGTGGCGGAGCGACCCCGACTCTGGCACGCTGGCTAGCCCGGCCCCGTGGGGCGTGGCCGGGAAGGACCGTTGGGGGCAGTCCATGACTGATTGGGCACCTGGCCCAGCGCTCGCTGCGTGCCACTCCGGCGTGACCGTCATCTGTGAACTGGCCGCCCAGTTCACCGACCAGGCGTGGGCCGCCCCGACCACCTGCCCCGAGTGGCGCGCCGTCGACCTGGCCGGGCATCTGCGCTGCGGCGCCGACGATTACCACGAGTACCTCGACGACGCGCCGGTCAGCCGGATGGCCCGGCTGATGGCCCGCGGCCGCAGCCCCGAGAGCCTGGCCCGCAAGCTGGCCAGGCAGAACGCCGCCGAGCTTGCGGCGCTCCCTGACGCGACAGGTCCCGAGCACATCGCGGCGTTCGCGGCCGCCGCGCGGGCCTATGCCGACCGTGCCCTGGGCGTCTGGGATCTGCCGCACCATCGGTTCGGCGACACCGTGGTGACCGTCGGCGGCATGGTGGGCGCCGCCTGTGCCGAGTGGCACCTGCATGCCTGGGATCTGGCCGCCTCACTGGGCAAGGAGTACCAGCCGGCCAGCCCGGAACTGCTGGCCGCCGGCTGGCAGGCAGGCATGCGGCACCTGTCGGCCGATGCCCGCGTGCACGTAGCACCATGCGGTGCCGCCGTCGGGGGAGTGGCGGTCGCGGGCGGCCCGGCCAACGGCCGCTCCCATGCGGGGACCTCCCACGAGGGTGCCTGGCAGGCGCTGCTGCGCGCCTCCGGCCGCCTCCCGAGCTGAGGAGCAGCGGATGGGCCTGGATGTCAGCGCGGTGCGGGCCGCCTACCCGGCACTGGCCGACGGTTACGCCTACCTCGACGGTGCGGCGGGCACGCAGCTTCCCGCGCCGGTGATCGACGCGATCAGCGACGCGCACCGGTCCGGGCTTGGCAACTCCGACGGCGCGTTCCCGGCCAGCGCGCGCTCGGACGCGATCATCGCCGAGTGCCGCCGGGCAATCGCCGACCTGGTTGGCGGGAACCCGGCCGGGGTCATTCTCGGCCCGAACATGACCACGCTGACCTACCGGCTCGCCGCCACGCTGGCCAAGGACTGGCGCCCGGGTGACGAGGTGATCGTGTCCCGGCTGGACCACGACGCGAACATCCGCCCGTGGGTGCAGGCGGCCGGGCGGGCCGGCGCG
>DASXKD010000184.1:0-12135 GCA_036497045.1 Streptosporangiaceae bacterium
CCCTGGTTCAGCGCGGCGAAGAATGCGCCCACCGATCGGCCAGGCCCGCGGCGCGAGTCTGCTGCCGCGCCAGTTCCCCGGCGCTGGCGAAGTCTGGAAACCATGGCATCTTGCGCTCCTGTTCGTTGCCAGGCTAGCGCCCGGGCCGGGGCCATGGCGCGCTCACGCCCGGCGAGCGGCACCGCCGCGAGCATCAGCACCGCCGTGAGCGCGAAGGCGGCCGGGTATCCGGTGTGGACGACGACCAGGCCGAAGAAGGCGGGGCCCGCTCCGTATCCGGCGTCGTAGGCGAGGTTCCACAGGGCGCTTGCCGTGCCGACCCCGGACGGAGGCATGCGGTCGATCATCAGCACGAAGGTGGCGTTCTGGCAGATCCCGAACCCGATGCCGAACAGGCACATGCCCGCGATCACGGCGGCCGGGGAGGCCAGCCAGATCATGGTGACCATTCCCAAAGACGCGATCACCAGCGCCGGAACCAGCAGGCGCGCGTGACCGCTCTTGTCCCCGCGGCGCCCCGCCCACCAGCGGCTGATCGTGGCGGTCAGGGCCTGCGCGAGCAAGCCAGCGGCCGCGACGTTGCCGGACACCCCGGCGGCGAGCGGGAGGAACGAGACGACCACGCCCGCCGCCACGGTGCTGGCCGCGAAGATCAGGAAGGGCCGCAGTTGCCCGGCCTGGCGAAGGCCGCTCAGCAGCCCATCCGGCCGCCCGGTGCCGGCGTGCGTTGCCGCCGGGTGGCGGTCCGCCCCCCGGGACAGCCATGGGAACACCACCAGCGGAACCAGGGCGGTCGCGGCCGTCAGCCCGACAACCGTCGCCATGCCGACGTGATCAGCGAGCCAGACACCCGCGGGCAGCGCTATGACTGCCGGTGCGGTGGCCACGACCCCGAAGAGGCCGAGTCCTTCGCCGCGCCGTTCTGGCGGCAGCAGCGCCGCCGTGAGGGCGCCCGTCATCACGGTGCACAGGCCGAATCCGAAGCCGCGGACGACGCTGACGGTCACGATGACGGTCAGCGAGGCGCCAGGCAGCAGCGCCAGGGCCGGCAGTCCCAGCAGCAGCGCCCCGGTCAGGAGCAGGGCCCAGTACCCGTACCGCCGCATCAGGATCGGCGCGGCAAGCTCCGCGGCCACGGTGCCGAGCAGCAGCACGCCCGTCACCAGCCCGGCACCCGTGCTCCCCGCGCCAACGGCCGCGGCGTACATCGGCGTGACAGAGAGCAGCAGGTAGAAGCTGGTGAGCGCGCAAAATTCGGAGAGGAACACCAGGGCGAGCGGGCCGCTGACGATGCGTCCCCGCGGTGTGCCGATGCCCTGCGCCGTGCCGTCGTGCCTGGTGCCGCGCCGTGGCTTGGCGGAAGTCAATGTGCTCATGGTGCGACCGTAAGGTCCGAACTGGGACACTGATAAGTTCCAATGTCATGGCGATTCAGTGGTCCGGTTTGGGCCCGGAGTTGCTCCTGCGGGTCGACCGGGGCAGCGGCCAGCCGCTGCGGTCCCAGCTAGAAGCGGGCCTGCGGGAGGCAATCAGGAGTGGCCGGCTACAGGGCGGCGAGCGGCTGCCCTCGTCCCGGGAACTGGCCGGGGAGCTGGGCATCTCCCGCGGCCTGGTGCAAGAGGTCTACAGCCAACTGCTGTCCGAGGGCTACCTGACCAGCCAGATCGGCTCGGCCACCCGGGTCGCGGCGGGCGCGTACCCGGCGGCGGCAGAGCCGCCGAAGCGCCCGGAGCCGCCGCCGCGGCTGATCGCGGACTTCCGCTCGGGCGTCCCCGACCTGGCGAGCTTTCCGCGAAGCGACTGGGTCTGGGCGACCAGGGAGGCATGCGGCAGCATGGCCACCCTCGATCTCGACTACGGCGACCCCCGCGGCAGTGCCGTCCTGCGCGGCGTTCTCGCCGGTTACCTGCGGCGGGTCCGTGCCGCCGCCGCTGAACCCGGCCAGATGATCGTCAGCACCGGGTTCGCGCAGGGAGTCGTCCTGGTGTTGCGGGCGCTTGCCCAGGCCGGCGTCCGGTGTGTCGCCTTCGAGGACCCCGGGTACGGAAATGCCGACACGAGCGAGACCGTGCGGTCGGTCGGGGCGATCGGCTTGCGCACGGTCCACGTGCCCGTGGATGACCTCGGGATAGACGTCGGGGCACTTGACACCAGTGGCGCCCAGGCCGTCGTGGTCACCCCGGCGCACCAGTCACCCACCGGGGTCGTGCTCGCGGCCCGGCGGCGCCATGCCCTGGTGGAGTGGGCGAACCGCAACGACGGGTTCATCGTCGAGGATGACTACGATTCCGAGTTCCGCTACGACCGGGAGCCGGTCGGAGTACTGCAGGGGCTGGCCCCGGGCCGCGTCTTCACGATCGGCACGGCCAGCAAGGCGCTGGCTCCGGCGGTCCGGCTCGGCTGGATCCTCGCGCCGCCGTCGCTGGCCGCGGCCGTCGCGGAGGAGAAGCGGATCAGCGACCGCGGTTCATCCACCTTGGATCAGCTGGTGCTGGCGGCCCTGCTCGAATCGGGCCGGTACGACCGCCACCTGAGACGGATGCGGGCGATCTACGCCAGCCGCCGCGCCCGGCTCATCGCCGTCCTCGCCCGGCATGCCCCCGGCATGCCGCTGACCGGGCTTGCCGCGGGCTTCCATGCCGTCGCGCACCTGCCGGTCACCGCGGACGAGCAGGCCGTGGTGGCGGCAGCGCGCGAGCGGCAGGTCGGCCTGTACGGGATGGGCATTTTCCGGGCGGCCCAGGGGGCCGGGCCTCCTCAGCTGGTATTGGGATTCGGCCAGGTCGGCGAGCGTGCCATCGAGCCGGGCATCGCCGCCGTCGCCGACCTGCTCAACTGACCGTTCCCGGCCTGCTCATGACCGTGCCCGAGAAGCCGGGTCAGGTGCGGGCCGGGTCGTCCACCGTAGCGAATCCGCCCTCGGCCCTGCCGGGTTAGGCTTTTCCTGCCACGGGGCACCAGTGGGCATGCTGCACATGACGGGTTGTGGTGCACTCCTTGGCTCGTCAGGAACGGGGGGTGGGTAACTGTGTCTTCGCCCATGCGGGGGGTGGCCGCGCCGGTCAGTCACCCCGTCACGATCACCATTGATGCCGCGCATCCGGGGCCGGTGATCCCCGGCGACTTCGCTGGCCTGAGTTTCGAACGGGGACCGCTCACGACCGGCAATGCCGGGGTGTCGGGCAACCTGTTCAACCCGGGAAACGGCTCGCTCGTCACCCTGTTCCGCAACATGGACATGCACAGCCTGCGGATCGGCGGTGGGTCGGTGGATCAGCTGATCCCGGCGGGCACGGGCAGCGATGGCTACACCGGAATTGACAACCTGTTTGCCTTCGCTGCCATGACCGGGGTGAAGGTCGTCTACACGCTGCGCCTGCTCAGCCCCGCGACGAACCCGGTCAGTGACCTGCAAGCGGTCAATGCCCGGGTGGCCGGGTACATCTGGGCTCACCACCGGGACAGCGTGTCCAGCTTCGCGATCGGCAACGAGCCGGACTGGCACGACTTTCATACCTGGCCGGGACGCCAGTTGGACCCGACGATCTACGAGCATGTAGCGAACGTGCCGGGCAGCGCGTACCCGTCCTACCTGGCCCGCTGGCGGAGCTTCGCCGACGCGGTCCGGGCGGCGGCGCCCGGGGCGCCGATGTCGGGCCCAGACCTCGGCGCGTACAGTACGCAGACCTACACCCCCGACCCGCACAACGGGATGTCGTGGACGCGGCGGCTGGCCAGCGATGAACAGCAGTCCGGCCGGGTGGCCGAGGTCTCCCAGCACTACTACGTGGGTGGATCCCCGCTGGAAACGACCGCTGAGCAGGCGATCAGCAACATGCTGTCCGCCGAGTGGGTGACCGCGTCCGAGATCGGAAGTCAGCCGGCCGGCACCACCTACACCCCGTATCCCTGGCTGCATGCGAACAACCTCGCGCCGGTGGTCCAGGCGGGGCTGCGCTACCGGCTCACCGAATCGAATGACTACCTCGTCGGTGTTCCGGGAGCGAGCAACGCCTATGCCTCGGCGCTATGGGCGCTTGATCACCTGCACTGGTGGGCGGCGAACGGTGCCGCGGGCGTGAACTTCCACAACAAGCAGTGGCTGTACACCGACACGATCGTCCCCAATCCGGCCGGGCCCGGCCATGGCTATGTGATCAACCCGAAGGGATACGGCATCAAGGCCTTCACCCTCGGCTCGGCGGGGCAGGTCAAGCCCATCCAGATCCAGAACCCCAGCGGCATCAACCTGACCGCGTACTGCGTCGGCGCAGCGGGCGAGGACTACGTCACGATCATCAACAAGGCACACGGCGCGAACGCTCCGGACGCCGCCGTGACCATCGCCGCGCCCGGCCCAGGGATTCAGGGTGCACAGGTCATGGTCCTGGCCGGTGCTCAGCGCGGGGACGCCCAGGGGACCAAGGTCACGCTCGGCGGCGCCACGATCACCGGCGACGCCACGTGGAACGGCACATGGACCAACGTGGCCGCCAGCCCGCACGGAGGAATCAGCCTGACCGTGCAGGCCACCACGGCCGCCATCGTCAAGATCAGCAGCGGAGGCTGATTCGGTGAACGGCAGATGGCGCCGTTCGTGTCTGGCACGAGCGGCGGCATCGCGTCCGGTGTCGCCGGCGGGGCAGGCGGCCGGAGGCAGCCTGCCCTAGCAGGGCGAAGATGCTCTGGCCGGGTAGGGCGCGCGGCGGGCGCGCGGCCGGGGCCGCCAGCCGGCGGCCAGCGCGATAGCGGCAGGTATCGCGAGCGCCCAGCCGCAGAATCCGAGCGTGACGGTGACGGCCAGCGCGGCCGGCAGGGAGGCGAGCCGCGCCGGGCCGGGGAGCACCCGCGCGGCCGCGATCATGGCGCCCAGGTAGACGGTGAGGAACAGGACCGTCGGCACCGCGACGAGGGCGGCGATGCCGACAATCCCCAGCCCGTACCCGAGGATCAGCAGCAGGCCCACCGCGACGATCGCTGCCAGCAGCCGGTGCATGGGTGCGGAGCGGCTGCTGCCGGGCGCGGCGGGCGCGAGTTGTCCGGCCATGGCGCCTGCGCCGTTGATGTAGGCATTGGTGGCGCCGAGGGTCAGCACCACGGCGGCTACCGCGGCGATGTCCGGGCCGGCCGTGCCGGCGACGTGGCTCAGCAAGCCGGCCAGCGGCACGTCGGTGGCTGCCCGCGGCCCGAGGACGCTGATCGTGGCGACCGCCAGGCCCAGGTACAGCGCGGTGGTGACCGCCAGGGCGATGGCCACCGCGCGCGGCAGCTGGCGGGACGGGTTCGCGAAGCGCGTGGTGAGCGGGGCGACGGCCTCCCAGCCGGCGAAGGAGAACATCAGCGTGGCCGCCGCGCTGCCGATCGAGAGCCAGCCGTGCGGTGCGAAAGGTGTCCAGTTGGCGGCCCGCGCTGCCGGTGCTGATCCGGCGACCGCCACGACCACCACGCCGATCAGCAGGCTGACGAGGACGAGCTGGGCGGCGGCGCTGGCCCGCAGCCCGCCAGCGGCGAGCCCGACGACGGTCAGCAGCAGCGCGGCCGCCACGGCGGCCCGGGCAGGCTCGCCGCCGCCGGTCAGCTCCGCGACATAGCCGGCACCGATGAGGCAGACGATCGGGGCGCCACCCACCACCCCGGCGAGGAACATCCAGCCGATCGCCCGGCCCGCGCGTGGCCCCAGGCCCGCGGTGACGTAGCCGATCACCCCGCCGGCGGACGGGTTGTGCCTGCCCAGAGCCGAGAACACGGCGGCAAACAGCCCAGACAGGCCCAGCAGCCCGATCCAGGCGAGGATCGAGGCGGGCCCGGCCTCGGCCGCGGCGAGCCCCGGCAGGAGCAGCAGCCCAGGCCCGAGGATCGCCCCGATGTAGAGGGCGGCGCCGCGGGAGGTCGTCAGCTGCTGCGAGACAACCGGCTGTTTTACGTCGGTGAGGGCCATAGGTCCACCATCGCCTAAATGGGCCCGCACGCGATGGCAAATATGCCGCCGCTAAGGCACCTCTGCGCAACTCTGTTGCGCGATCAAAGCAATATGCTTGATTTCATGCCTGAGCATCTCCCAGACAGGGTGGATCGTGCCATCGTGACGCGGCTCCAGCAGGACGGCCGCATCGCCAACGTCGATCTCGCGGACGCCATCTCGCTCTCGCCGTCGGCCTGCCTGCGCCGGGTGAAGGCACTGGAGGCCAGCGGCATCATCGCCGGGTACCGCGCGGAGGTCAGCCGGGTGCGGGCCGGGCTCGGCCTGACCGTCTTCATCGGCCTGAAGGTCGAGGGGCAGTCGCCGGAGACCGCGTCCCAGATCGAGCAGTCCCTGCTCGCCATCCCCGCCGTCGTCGCCTGCTACCTGGTCTCCGGGACCAGCGACTTTCTCGTGGAGGCCGCCGTACCGGATCTGGCGAGCTACGAGCAACTGCTGCTGGCGCAGATCCTGGCGATCCCCGCCGTCGTCGAGGCCCAGAGCACGTTCGCGATCCGGACGTTCCTGTCCCGCGGCCCGCTGCCGCTGGACCACTGGCGGCACTAGACCGTGTCTCAAAGCCGGTATAACCATGCACATGGCACTGCACTGGAAGCTGGTCATCGACACCAAGGACGCGCCGGCGCTCGCGGATTTCTGGGCGGCCGCGCTGGAGTATGAGGTGGAGGACCAGAGCGCCTTCATCGGCAGCCTGCTGTCCGCAGGTCACCTCAGCGAGGACGCGGTCGCCGGGCATCGCGGTCGGCGGATCTTCCGCGGCTTTGCGGCGATCCGCCACCCCGACGACCCGTACGACCAGGCCACCGGTGTCGGCCGGGGCAGGAGGCTGCTCTTCCAGGACGTGCCGGAGGGCAAGGCCGTCAAGAACCGCCTGCACATCGATGTCCACAGCGAGCCGGGCGGGCTCGACGCGCTGGTGGACCGGCTGGAGAGCCTGGGGGCTACGCGCGTCCGCGAGGTGGATCAGGGGCCGGCCGGGCGCTGGTGGACGATGCGGGATCCGGAGGGCAACGAGTTCGACGCCACCTAGCCATGGCTCGGCACCAGCGCCGCGGCCAAGTCCAGCCTGTCGCAATGCCGCCGGTCCGTGCACACTGGTGGCGTGGCTGCGCAGCGCCAGCCATGCGGCGATGACGTGGGAGTTCAGGCATGCAACCGTCAGTTCCCGTGATTGACCTCACCCCCTGGCTCAGCGGCGGACAGGCGGCCCGCGCGGGTGTCGCCGCCCAGGTCGACGCGGCGCTGCAGAGCGTGGGCTTCTTCCTGATCACCGGCCATGGCGTACCGGACGAGTTGCGTGCGCGGGTGCGTGCGCAGGCGCGGGCGTTCTTCGCGCTGCCGCAGGAGACCAAGCGGGGCTACGCCGTGACCGTCGGCGGCCGGGGCTGGCTGCCGCCTGGCGTCGAAGCGAACGGCTATGCCGAGGGCACGCAGACTCCGCCGGATCTGAAGGAGTCGTTCGCTGTCGGCGCCGATCAGCCGACGGGGGACGCGGAGGTCGACGGGTACTGGTTCCAGCGCAATGTCTACCCGGCCGAGGTGGCGGCCCTGGAACCCGCCGTCGTGGCCTACCTGGCCCGAATGCGCGGGCTCGCGGATGACCTGCTCGTCCTGTGTGCGGCGGCGCTCGGGCTGGAGCGTGACTTCTTCACCCGGCACACCGGGCACGCCACCCACACGATGAACATCAACTGGTACCCGCCGATGTCAGTGGCCGGTGAACCGGAAGCCGGCCAGTTCCGGATCGGGCCGCACACCGATTTCGGCACCGTCACGATCCTCGACCGCGAGCCTGGCCGCGGTGGCCTGCAGGTGTGGACCGAGCAGGACGGCTGGCAGGACGCGCCCTACGAGCCCGGCGCCTTCACCATCAACACCGGTGACCTGCTCGCCCGCTGGAGCGGCGACCGGTGGAAGTCCAACCGGCACCGCGTGCTCCCGCCGCAGGCCGAGGCACCGGACGAGGATCTCGTCTCGCTCGTCTACTTCTACGAGGCCGACCACGACGCCGTGGTCGAGTCGCTGCAGCCGCCGATCGGCAAGCCCAACGACTACGAGCCGGTCGTCTCGGCGCAGTTCCTCAAGACGCGCCTGGACGCCATCACCATCGGTTGACCTCCACTCCGCCTGAAGAGCGGAGACTCCCGCCTGTCACGCCGCTTCCGGCGTGACTTCGGGTGGGTTCCTGCTTCGCCGCGCTGCGCCAGGGCACACCCTGGTCTTACCTGCGCTCCACAGGCTGTCACCGCCAGCCGGCGGCCTTGGCGACGTTCACCGCCGCATTGATGTCCCGATCCAGCCATGCCCCGCACGCCCGGCACTGCCAGGTGCGGAGGTGGAGCGGCTTGGGGCCGTCCTTCACCCCGCACACACTGGCCGGAAGGCTGGCGCACTGACGGCCATTTTGGTAGCCGCCGCCGATGGCTACAGGCCGGGATGAGCAGCCGGACCACCGGGCTGGCACCCGGCGGCCCGGGCGAGGAACAGGGTACGTTCACGTTCGTTGCTGGTAAGTGCCGCGGCACGGGCGAACTCGGTGCGGGCCTCGCCGAACCTGCCGAGCTTGGCCAGCAGGTCTCCCCGGACGGCGGGAAGCTGGGCGTAGCCGGCCAGCGCGGGCTGGCCGGTGAGCGTGTCGGCAATTTCCAGGCCCTTGCCCGGGCCGAAGGCCATGCCGACGGCGACAGCCAGGTTCAGCTCGACGACCGGGGACGAAGTCAGGTGGGCAAGCACCACGTACAGTGCCGCGATGCGCTCCCAGTCGGTGCCGGCGACCGACGCCGCCCGCGCGTGGCAGGCGGCGATCTCAGCCTGCACGGTGTAGGGCCCGGGCGCTCCGCCGAGTTGCTCCGTCCTGGCCAGGGCGGCCAGGCCGCGGCGGATCAGCAGCCGGTCCCAGCGCCGCCGGTCCTGGTCGGTGAGCAGGACGGGCTCGCCGGACGGTCCGGTGCGGGCCCCGATCCGGGACGCCTGCAGTTCCATCAGCGCGACGAGCCCATGCACCTCCGGCTGCCGTGGCATGAGGCCCGCGAGAACGCGGCCGAGCCGCAGCGCCTCCGCGCACAACTCGGGACGGATCCAGTACTCGCCCGAGGTGGCCGCGTAGCCCTCGTTGAATACCAGGTAGATGACCTCGAGCACCGAGCCAAGCCGGTCGGCGAGTTCGCCGGGCGCGGGTATCTCGAACGGGACCTTCGCCTCGGACAGGGTCCGTTTCGCGCGGACGATGCGCTGCGCGATCGTCGGCTCAGAGACCAGGAACGCCCGGGCGATCTCATGCGTGGTCAGGCCGCCGACCAGCCGGAGCGTCAGCGCCGCCCGTGCCTGCGTCGGCAGGATCGGGTGACAGGCGATGAAGATGAGCCGGAGCAGATCATCGCCGATGTGATCGTCGATCTTGTCGGCATCGGGTTCGCCGAGCGCCTGGGCCTGCGTTTGCATGTCCCGGCCTATCGCCCGCAATTTCTGGTCATAGCGGGCGCGGCGCCGGACCAGGTCGATGGCCCGGTGCTTCGCGGTCGCCATCAGCCAGGCGCCCGGCCCGTCAGGGACGCCGTGGGCGGGCCATTGCTCCAGCGCGATCACCAGGGCGTCCTGGGCGAGTTCCTCGGCAGCACCGACGTCGCCGGTGATGCGAGCCAGGCCGGCGATGAGGCGGGGCGATTCGATCCGCCAGGCCGCCTCGATCGCCGAGCGCGTGGCCTCGTCCTTATCCACCGTTGTCCGGCCCCATCACCTGAAGGATGTCGGTCTGCCCCTCCCAGCCGGGCCACAGGTCCCGGTGCAGCCTGACGAAGCGGGAGGCCCACTCGATGGCTTCCTCCCTGGACCGGAGGTCATACAGGGCGTAGCTGATCAGCTCCTTGGACTCGGTGAACGGGCCGTCGGTAACGGTCACCTTGCCGCCCGCCAGCGTGACCCGGGCACCGGCCTGGCTGGGCAGCAGCCCGGCGGTATCCAGCAGCACGCCGGCATCGGTGGCCTCACCACCCAGTTTCATGATCGCCTCGAACAGGGCCGGCGGCGGCGGGGTCGCCGGGCTGGTGCCGGTCAGCAGCATCAGGTAACGCATCTCGGGTTCTCCTTTTCTTGGCTGTTCTTACCTGTCGCTACCGGATCAAGCCGTGGTTGGCACATGCCGGTAGAGGTGGACGCAGACGATGGCGAGCCAGGTGAAGGCGGCCAGTACCGCGGCGTAGAACGGCAGCACGATGGCGCTGGAAGCCGATCCGGTGGCCACGCCGGCGAACGCGGCGCCGAACACGATACCGGTGAGGAGCGAGTATCCAGCCAGGCCGCAGCGGCCCTGGCGGTAGAAGTAGCGGGCGAACACGAAGCAGGCGGCGATCAGTGCGGCGAACCCGATGCTCGCCGCGATCAGATGCCCGGCGCCGTGCCAGCTGACGTGCGCGGCCCTGCCCAGCGGGGCGCCTGGCCCGAAGCCGTTGGCCGGATCGGCGCTGAAGATGCCTGCTCCGATCAGGCCCGCGCCATAGATCGCGATCAGCCTGGGAGCCCAGCAGCTCGCCATCGCGCGCCGCACGCCGACGGCGGCCGCGATCGTCATCGCGCCCGCCAGCAGGAACGTGGTGACCTGGATCCAGCCGAGCGGGCCGTTGCTGAGCAGGCTCGCGTCGTCATGGGCGATACGGAAACCGTGCCGGGTCAGGCCCTGGATCAGGACCGAGGCCTCGAATACGGCTCCGGCGAGGACACCGTAGCCGAGCAGCGACTTGGTGACGCGCTGAGCGGGGGTGCAGGTCCCGGCCGCGGGTGGGGTGATGGCGGTGGTGGTCATGACGGTTCATCCTCCTGGTCCGGGGCGGACGGTCGCTCGATCTGCCCTCTGCCTTTGCCTCGAACGACCACCACAGGACTCGACAAGCCAGGCGATATGTTTCTGCCGCCCCGCGGGCCGGGCGCTGGCACACAGCGCGGCAGCCGGCGCCTTGCTCCTCCCGGTGTGGCAGCCCGCAGGCTTCAAGGTGTCCCCGGGCGGCCGCCGCCGCCCGGGCCAGGCCCGGACCGGTTACTTGTCCAGGACGGCCGCGTCCCTGCCGCCTTCCTCGCCGAGGATGGAGCCGATCTTCGCCACCGCCTGGGGACGGCGCAGCCGCAGCCAGGCCAGCACCCCAAGCCCGATGACCAGCCAGGCCACGGCCACGAAGGGCGTCCACTTGAGGATGCCCGGCGGGGTCGGGTGCACCGAGCCGTACCACGCCGCGGCGAACACCACCGCGCCGACCACCGGGACCACCACGTGCACGATCGGGTTCCACCTGCGGGAGTCACGGGTCTGCCAGAAGAACCTGACGCCGCCGAGGCAGACCAGGATGTACACCACGATGATCAGCAGCGTGCCCACCGTGGCCCAGAAGTAGTAGTTGCTGAACGGCGCGCCGAACGTCGGGTCCGACAACGGGTAGCCCATCACCAGGGCCATCACGATGGACACCGCGGTGACCGCCAGGGTGGCGTTGACCGGGGTCTTCCACTGCGGGTGGGTCCGCGCAAACGCCGCTGGCAGCACGCCCTCCCGGCCCATCGAGAACAGGGTGCGGGCAGCGGCCGTGGCGCAGGCCACGCACACGATGAACGCTGCTGCCATGCCGCCGATCTCCACCAGCGTGCCGAGCCAGGGGCCTACGTAGGTGGTGGCGGTGGTCTTCAGCGCAACCGGATCGGCGCCGAACTTGGCGCCGTTGGTGACACCGAACCCGATGTCGATCGCGTAGGTGGTCAGCAGGTAGAAAACGACCACGAACCCCGTTGCCGCGATCACCGCGATCGGGATGTTGCGCCGCGGGTTCGCCGTCTCCTCGCCGAAGTCGGCGGCGGTCTCGAAGCCGATGTACGACGTGACGCCGAGGATGATCCCGTAGAACACGCCGCTGAAGCCGCCCTTGAGGGAGTGGCCGAAGCTGAACGCCGACAGCGCCTGCCCGTGGGCACCGCCCTTGGCCGTGGTGACCACGTCGACGATCAGGATGATCGCCACGGTGACGACGCCGACGACGATCTGCACCCGCGTGGTGACCTTGATCCTGATCGTGGACAGCACCAGGAACAGCGCCATCCCGATGAAGAAGAACAGGATCCAGAACTTCGGATTGAGGTGCAGCAGGTCGGCGGCGAGGTAGCCGACCCCGGACATG
>DASXKD010000185.1:0-8063 GCA_036497045.1 Streptosporangiaceae bacterium
GTGGGCGGTTTGAGCCGGATGTAGCCGACCACGCTGCCGTCAAGCTCGGCGACGAGATGGGCCTCGGGCGGGCTTTCTGTGGTGAAGAAGGTTCCGTCCTTGAGGCCCGCGATCGACGGGAACCCCGCGTCCGCTGACCACGCGAGCGCATCGAGTTCGGTCAGCGCCGCCTGGTCCGCCATCCGTGCGGGGCGCACCCGGACGCCGAGTGGCGAGTTCACGCGACCATCGTGGCAGATCGTCCGGAATGACCCATCAGTGCGGGCACGTGCGGCGACGAACCGGGCGAAGCGGCGCAGCGAGAATTCCATCCCGCGCTGTGCCAGCGGCCGGGCCAGCCGCCACCCCCACCGGCCAGCCGCTCCGAGCGGCAGGTCCAGCCGCTCGGTCCACCGGAACTCGCTGCCCGCCCCGGCCGGCATCACCTCGAACACGCCGACACCACGAATCACCCGGCCGGTGTGCTCCACCACGCACCGGTGCGGCGGTTCCCACTCCGTGATCACCATGGTGTCGGTGAAGCCGGCCGGCCCGAGCCCGGTCCTGGCGACCACGCGCGCGCCCTGGCCGTGGTCGCCGTGCACGCGGGTGGCGAGCATCCACTCCCCCTGCGCCGGCCAGTCCACCACCGCCCGCCATGTGCGTTCGGCGGGGCCCGGCACCTGGATCCGCGCGGTGATCTCGACCCGGTTGCTCACCGGCCCGAGCTTACGGCGATGCGGAATACTGCCGGGCATGCCTGAACTGATCTCGCAGCCGCGCCGGGTGCCCGCCGCCGGTGAGCCGCCGAAGCTGATTGACGAGTTCGTGGGCCGGGCCAGCACGGGTGACACCGGGCTGAGCGTCGCCCGGATGCGCAGCCCGTCCGGCTGGGCCGAGCCGGGCCAGCGCCCGGAGTTCGACGAGTTCACCGTGGTGCTGCGCGGCACCGTGGTGGTGGAGTTCGAGGGCGGCCAGCTGACCGTCGAGGCCGGCCAGGCCGTTCACGCCAGGCCCGGCGAGTGGGTGCGCTACAGCACCCCCGGCGAAGGCGGCGCCGAGTATGTCTCGGTCTGCCTGCCGGCGTTCGCCCCCGGCACCGTGCACCGCGACGACTGAACGGCTGGCGCCCCGGCGCCGCGGCGGCACGCCGGACCGGGTCACCAGCCGAGTTCGCGGAGCCGTTCGTCGCCGATGCCGAAGTGGTGCGCGACCTCATGGATGACCGTGCGGCGCACCTGTTCGGCGACCTCTTCCTCGGTGCGGCAGATCGCGCAGATCGCCTGGCGGTAGATGATGATCCGGTCGGGCAGTACCCCTGCGTAGTAGGTGGTCCGGCTGGTGAGCGGCACGCCCTGGTACAGCCCGAGCAGGCCGCGCGGCCCCGGGCCGTGCTCGACGGTGACCGCCACATTGCGCATCATTTCGCCGAGTTGCTCCGGCAATCCGTCGAGCGCCGCGACTACCATCTCCTCAAACGGCTCTGGCTCGATCAGGATCATGCATCCATTGTCGCGGCTGGAGAAGGGTGCAACCGGCGAGCTGGCGGCGGCGTCATAACTGTCACACGGCTCACGGAGCCGACCCATTCAGAAGGAAACCGTGATGGACACAACTCGGCTCCTGACCCGGCGGGCGCTTCCCACGGTGGCGCTGACCTGTGCTGCCGTGCTCGCCACGGGGTGCGGCAGTTCTTCGAGCACCACCGCGAGCGGCGGCGCCCCCTCGGCGCCTGCGGCCAGCAGTGCCCCGCCTTCATCGTCCGCCCCCGCGACTCCGGCCAGTTCGCCGGCCTCCTCGCCCGCGCCAGCCGGACCTGGTCCCTGCCCGACCCGCTCCCTCCAGGTGAAGCTGGGCGTCAGCCAGGGCACGGCAGGCAGTGTCTACACCACGATCGACTTCACCAACATCTCCAACTCGACCTGCACCTTGTACGGGTATCCGGGAGTCTCCCTGCAGACCGCGAGGCCGCTGCACCAGATCGGTAAGCCGGCCAAGGAGAACCCGGCGACCCCGCGCAAGCTGGTCACGCTGCAGCCGCAGACCACGGCGAACGCGCTGCTGCGGATCGTCGACGCGGGGAACTACCCGGCGAGCACATGCGGCCCGGCGACCGCGCACTATCTGCAGGTCTACCCGCCTAACCAGACCACGCCTGCCTACATCAAGTACAAGACCCAGGCGTGCTCGAAGCCCGTGCGGCTGATGACCGTGGACGTGGTCAAGCCCGGCTCGGGTTCCTGACCGCCCGGCTCAGGCGCCCGGCGGCGGAGGTCGTCACCCGCGGCGCAAAGAAGGCATGATGCGGCTATGGACGAGGTTGTCGCGCTGCGCCCGGTCGCCGAGGAAGACCTGCCGTTCCTGGAACGGCTGACCCAGGACCCGGCTGCGGCCGGGGAGTACGCCTGGGCGGGATGGCGCGACCTGCTCCGGTTCCGGGAGGGGTGGGTGGAGGACCGACTGGTCGGCAACGACGGCGGGGTCCTGCTGCTCGCCCGGGGCGGTGAGCGGCTCGGCTTCGTGTCCTGGTTCCAGGTGGACTTCCCGCCGTCCTACTACTGGAGCATGGGCATCGCGCTGCTGCCGGAGGCGCGCGGCAGGGGGTACGGCACGCAGGCGCACCGGCTGCTGACCCAGTACCTGTTCGCGCACACCACGGTGCACCGGATCGAAGGTGTGACCGAGGCGGAGAACCTGGCCGAGCAGCGGGTGATGGAGAAGGCGGGCTTCACCAGGGAGGGCGTGATGCGCGGCGTGTTCTGGCGGGACGGCGCCTACCGGGACGGGGTGCTGTACGGCCTGCTGCGCACCGATCCGGCGGCTAGCGGATGATGGCAGGCATGGACGACGACCTGACGCTGCGGCCGGTCGCCGAGGCCGATCTGCCCATCGTGGAACGGCTCACGCAGGACCCGGCGTCGGCCGGCGAGTTCGCCTGGCTGGGCTGGCACAACCTCACCAGGTTCCGCCAGCGGTGGACGGACAACCGGCTGATCAGCGACGACGGCGGCATCCTCATGGTGGTCCGCGGGACGGACCGGCTCGGTCTCGTGTCCTGGTACAAGGTGCAGACCACCCCGGGCTACTACTACTGGAACATCGGGATCGCGCTGCTGCCTGAGGCCCGCGGCAAGGGCTACGGCACGCAGGCGCAGCGACTGCTGGCCCGGTACCTGTTCGCGCACACCACGGTGCAGCGGATCGAGGCGGCCACCGAGGCCGGCAACGTGGCGGAGCAGCGGGCCCTGGAGAAGGCGGGCTTCACCAGGGAGGGCGTGCACCGCAGCGCCGGCTGGCGGGACGGGGCCTGCCGGGACGAGGTCTGGTACAGCATGCTGCGCACCGATCAGCCCGGCTGAACCGCCCGCGCGGCGTCGGTGAACGCCCTGGCCACCTGGCCGAGCGCCTCGCGCACCAGCGGCCGCAGCGGGACCGGCGGGTCGGCGCTGAACCAGCGCCGGATGGCCGCCTGCGCGGCGGTGTTGACCGCGCCGGCCAGGACCACGGGGAGCATGTCCCGGTCGGGGTCCAGGCCCGCGCGCTCGGCGATCGCGGCCGCCAGCGCACGCTGCATGGCGGCATTCGTCTTCAGGTACTCACCCCGCATCGCCGGCGACAGCAGGACCCGGCGCATGCCTTCCTTCCACTCACCCTGGGGGCTCTGCACCGCGTCGTAGTGCTCGAGCACGGCCGCGGTGATCGCTTCCCAGAGCGGCTCGGGCGCAGGGCGCTCGCACACGGCGGAGCCGATGCGGACGGCGCGGTCGATCCCGAGCGCGGAGATGGCCTCCAGCTTGGAGGAGAAGTAGTTGTTGAAGGTCCGCGGCGAGACGTTGGCCGCCGCCGCGATGTCCTCGACCGTGATGTTCTCCAGGCCGCGCTGCACGGCCAGGTGGAACGCGGCCCCGCCGATGGCGTCGCGGGTCGCCAGCTTCTTGCGCTCTCGCAGGCCGAGCCTGGCCGTGGCCCGCGGTGCCGGTTCTGTGCTCATGGGACCAGGCTACGCTTTCTTGCGTAATACGCAAAATTGCTGAGTCCGCAAAATCTGGCCCGGCGTCTCGGGGCGTCAGCGCAGTAGGCGGGCGCGGTGCTCCCAGGCAAGGTTGAGCACCGCGGCCCCGGAGGCCTGGAGCGGTTCCCGGCCGCCGGTGAGCCGGGTGATCGTCTCTGCGGTGAACGGGATCCCGGCCGGGCCGCCGCCGGTGATGACCCGGCCCTCGGCGTTCAGCGCGACCAGGCGGGCGAACTCCGCGTCGAACAGCGGGGCGTCGAAGACCGCGACGGCGAGGACGTCGGTGGCGAACGTCAGCGGATCCACGCCAAGCCCGAGGCAGTGCACGCCGAGCCGGCCCTCGCGCCGGGCGGCGGTGAGCCGGTGGTAAAACGGCCAGCCCTCGTAATCGAGCAGGCCGCCGCTGGTCTGGTAGTCCTCCGAAGTGCCGAGGAACTCCTCGCTGAACTCCCTGACCATGGATTTCCACAGGCTCAGGTCGTGCCGGATGGCCGCGGCCGCATCCGTCACCGGCTGGAACAGGCCGACCGGCATCACCTGGTACAGCCCGCCGCCGTGGTTCACCTTGGCGGGATCGCTCCAGTGCAGGACGAACGACGCAGCGCCGCTCGCGTCCCGGCGCAGCGTCAGGGTGGTGACGGCGACCAGGGCAGGACGCCGGTCCAGCGCGCACGGATCCCCGGCCAGCGCGCGCAGCGGCAGGTCCGTCATGCGCACCGCGTCCCCGGAGCGCTGCCATGCCGCGGCAAGCTCATGCGCCACCGCATGCCCGAGGTCGATCCCTTTGAAGTAGCTGGTCTCCCCGGCCCGCAGCGCCGCGGGGGCGGCCAGCCGGGCATCAAGCAACCGGTAGCAGGGCCGGTTCTCGAACAAGGCCGGCCGGTCCAGCGCGGCCACCGCGTCGGTGTAACTGGCGTACCGGCCCCCGTCCGGCCGCAGCGGCCGGACCTGCTCCGAGGCCCCGCCATACCGCCCCGTCGGCCACACCGGGTGACCGTCCCCAGCCGGCGGCCCACCGTCCCAGGTCACCGGCAGGTCATCGATGCCGAGCGGTGCCGGGGGCAGCCACTCCGCGCGGCACAGCAGATCCGCCGACCCGATCCGCGGCAGGTCCGGGTACAGCCTGGCGGCCACCCGTCCCAGCTCATGCCGGTTCGCGGTCAGCACCGCACGGACATCGCGCCACCGCTGCGCGGATTCGGCAGCCACGGTTTGCCCCTCGACCACGGCCCCGTGGCACCTCCTTCCCCCAGCGGCGATCCGGCCACTCTAGCCGCCCGGCACCCCATGCCCGCACACACTCCGTAGTCATATCGTTGACCTGTGTGTTTTGACCTGTTCCTTACCTTCGGGAGGGGTTCCACCGGGCGGCCAGCGGGTGTACAGCTTTTTTATGGGACGGCATACCGCGGGGCGCGGGCCAGCGAACGACCCTTTCATGGTCGCGGTCGTGAGCACCTTGCTCGTGCTGTGCGCGGTCATCCTTGCCCTGGCCATGAATTGAGCAGGCCCGCGCCAACGTGGGTGCTCGCACGCGCCGTCGATGATCGATAAGGTGCCCTCGCAAGCCATCGCCGCGGTAGCCCGGCGACAGCCATAGGGGCGGATCCGGATGCACCGCGCGGTCCAGCATGCCTGACCATCCCAAGGAGCTCGGTATGTGGAAGCCCCGGCAGGCCCGCCGGCTACCCGTTCAACTTCCAGCCGGCGTACAACACCGCGCGGGCGCAGAACGTCATCCCGTGGGGCATCGGCCCTTACATGATCAACACCCAGTACGAGATCGGCCACTTTGAGGCGTGCACCAGCGTCACCGGGCCCGCCACGTTCACCGATGGCAGCTTCAAGGACACCTACTACAAGAACTGCCACGGCCCGTACGAGACCAGCCCGGACACCGGCAAGACGTTCGAGCCCGACGACTCGCCGTGCTTCAAGAAGGGCGACACCCACGGCGGCACGGTGGCGCCGAACCTAGTAACCGGCTGCGACGTTTTCTTCAACGCCATCGGTGACCTGGACTACGACGGCTCGCCGTACTGGGCCGACTGGCCGCACTCGCTCAAGGCCGGCCCGTTCCCGACGCCGTTCCTGCAGCGGCTGCCGAGGAGCGGCGGGCACAGGTACTCGCAGATCCAGTTCATGACCGACACCAGCGCCACCGAGTTCCACACCGGGTGCAACCTGGTCACCGGCAAGGGCTGTGTCCTGCCGCCGAAGGGCCCGGGGCACTTCTTCCCGTTCTTCACCCTGGCGAAGGTGTCCGGGAAGTGCGTGTGGGAGTTCGGCAACATGAACAACGGCCGCTCCTCCGGCGGTGCCAAGCAGTACGGCAAGGTGGGGCCGGGCACCATGGGCGCGTTCGCCGGGCGCGTCCGTTCCCAGCCGTCCTGCTGACCTAGATGCACAGGCCCGCCGGACCGGTCAACTGGGCGGGGAACGTCGAGTTCCGCGCGGCGGAAGTGCGCAGGCCGCACACTGTCGCGGGACTTCAGGCCCTGGTCGCCGGGAGCACGCACGCGCGTGCTCTCGGCACCGGGCATTCCTTCAACCGGATCGCCGACACCCACGGCGAACTGATCTCCACCGCCGGGCTGCCCCCGGCCGCCGACATCGACGCGGCGGCGGGCACCGTCAGCGTCGCGGCGGGCGTCAAGTACGGCGACCTGGCCCGCCGGCTGAACGCGGCCGGCTGGGCACTGCCCAACCTGGCCTCACTCCCGCATATCTCGGTAGCCGGGGCATGCGCCACCGCTACCCATGGCTCGGGTGACCGCAACCGCAATCTGCCCGCCGCCGTCCGCGCCGTGGAACTGGTGACCGCCGACGGCAGCCTGCTCACCCTGGACCCGGACGCCGACTCCGAAAGGTTCCCCGGTGCGGTCGTCGGGCTGGGTGCCCTCGGCATCGTCACCACCCTCACCCTGGACCTGGTCCCGGCTTTCCGGGTGCGCCAGTCCGTCTACGACGACCTGCCCGCGGGCGAGCTGACCAGTCACTTCGACGAGATCATGGGCGCCGCCTACAGCGTCAGCGTGTTCACCTTGTGGCAGGGTGGCCGGCACCACCAGGTGTGGCTCAAGCGCCGGGACGGCGACCCGGAGAACTTCCCGGCGGGCCGGCCCTGGCACGGCGCCCGTCCCGCGGACGGGCCGCGGCACCCGGTGCCCGGTATGCCCGTGGCTACGACCACGCAGCAGGAGGGCGTGCCCGGCCCGTGGCACGAGCGGCTCCCCCATTTCCGGCTCGGCTTTACCCCGAGCGCGGGCGCGGAACTACAGACCGAGTACCTGCTCCCCCGGCAGGCCGCGGTCCCCGCGATCGAGGCGCTGACCAGCCTGGGCGCACTGATCGCGCCGGTGCTGCAGACATCGGAGATCCGAACGGTCGCCGCGGACGAGGCGTGGCTGAGCACGGCCTACCGCCAGGACTCGGTGGCGTTCCATTTCACCTGGATCCTTGATCCTGGCGCGGTCCGCCCGGTGATCGCCGCGGTCGAAAGGGAACTCGTGCCGCTCGGCGCCCGGCCGCACTGGGGCAAGGTGTCCGGCATAGCGCCGCAGGCGGTGCGAGCGCGCTACCCCCGCTGGGATGACTTCCGTGCCCTGGCCCGCTCCCTGGATCCGGCGGGCAAGTTCCGCAACGACTTCATGGACACGTACTTCCCCGCGGGCTAAGGCAATGCCTGGGCAGGGACGGGGCTTTCGGTTTTCCCCTACATGAGTGCCCCTACGATGAGGCGCATGAGTGCCGGTGCCCGTCCGCAGGCCGGCCTGGAGATCACCAGCCCGGCCAATGCCCGGGTGAAACGACTGGTGGCACTGCGGCACCGGCGGGCTCGCGACCGGGCCGGGGTGACCCTGGTCGAGGGCTACGAGGAACTCGCCCTGGCCCTGGCGGCCGGCGCCCGCCCGCAGGAACTGTACGTCTGCCCCGAGTTGGCCGGACCTGGCGCGCAGGAGATGATCGACCGGGCGGGCGGCCTGGGCGCCGAGGTTATCCGGGTCAGCCGCCCGGTGTTCGGCAAGATCGCCTACCGGGAGTCGCCCGACGGCTGGCTTGCCGTGCTGCC
>DASXKD010000186.1:0-9425 GCA_036497045.1 Streptosporangiaceae bacterium
GGCTTCGCCCGGCTGATGTCGCAGAAGGGGATCAGCCGGGACACCACCCTGGTGCTCTACGGCGACAGGAACAACTGGTGGGCCGCGTACGCCCTCTGGGTCTGCTCGCTGTTCGGCCATCCCGACCTGCGCCTGATGGACGGTGGGCGGGCCAAGTGGATCGCCGAGGGCCGCCCGCTCACGACCGACGTCCCCTCGCGGCCGCCGGTGGACTACCCGGTCATCGACCGCGACGACACGCAGATCCGCGCGTTCCAGGACCAGGTCCGGGCCCACCTCGGCCAGCCGCTGATCGACGTGCGCTCTCCCGGTGAGTACACCGGCGAGCTGCTGCACATGCCCGATTACCCGCAAGAAGGCGCGCTCCGCGGGGGGCACATCCCCGGTGCCAGGAGCGTCCCCTGGGCGCGGGCGGCCGCCGAGGATGGCACCTTCCGCACCCGGGCCGAACTTGCGGCCATCTACGCCGGTGAAGCCGAGCTGCGCCAGGAGGACGACATCGTGGTCTACTGCCGCATCGGTGAGCGGTCCAGCCACACTTGGTTCGTCCTCCACCACCTGCTCGGCTACCCGTACGTGCGTAACTACGACGGATCATGGACCGAGTGGGGCAACAGTGTCCGGGTCCCCATCACGCGTGGGGAGAGCCCGTGACCGCCGCCACGCTCCATCCCCGGCTGCAGGAGATCGCCGACGACTTCAACGCGCTCCCAGGTGCAGAACGGCTGCAGCTGCTGCTGGAGTTCTCCCAGGAACTGCCATCCCTGCCGCTCCGCTACGCCGAGCACCCGGATCTGCTCGAGTCTGTGCCCGAATGCCAGTCGCCGCTGTTCCTAGCCGTCGAGGTGGAACCGGACGCGACCGTTCACCTGTACTTCGACGCGCCCCGGGAAGCGCCGACCACCCGCGGCTTCGCCAGCATTCTGCACACCGGCTTGGACGGGCTCAGCGCCGATGAAGTGCTGGCCGTGCCGGCAGAGTTCACCAGCCAGCTCGGGCTGCAGGACCTGGTGAGCCCGTTGCGGCTGCGCGGCATGGCAGCGATGCTGAGCCGGATCAAGCGCCAGATCCACCAGCAGCGCAACTGATCCTGCGACACCGCGGCCAAGGCCGCCGAACAAGTGCGGACCGTAGCCGATCGACAGGAATCACACGCGGAGCCTTCTGCTTCGCGATCGTGCACCCGTTCGGCTCCGCCTGCCAGAGCGGTGCCGCTAGCGCCGTCCCTTTCGCAGTGTCCCGGCCCTACCTGACTTCCAGGCGTTACGAAGATCGTTTCGAGCGGGACGGGGGCCAGTATGCGGTCCGGTGGCCCGTCACCGTGGTGCCCTGACCCGGAGGCTGCGACCACGTTCGGTGGACAGGGGACGCGGGCCCCGCGCCCGGTCGGCCATCTCCGCCCAGAAGTCGATGAGCTGCCCTCGCCGCATCTCCTGCCACGGAGCCTTACGGCGGCTCAGGGACCTTCTGGTCAGCAGGGTCTGCTGCCTGCGGCAGAATGCCTCACTCATCTCCACCCTGGGCTGCGAGCCTTTCGGTGGGTACGGGCAGAGCTCGAAGGCGCAGCCGTCTACGCAACTGGTTCCCGGCGCGGCGAACGCAGCGGTGCCGACGGTGAGCCCGGGCTCGAGGGCCGGCCGGTACCGGGTGATGCACGGCGGAAGGTCGTACCGGTTGGAGCGCTTCAGGCGCCGCTCGCTGTCCGTTGGCAGGTCACCCCGGTCCGCCAGGTTCAGCAGCAGCAGCACGTCGGCGACCAGTTGCTGGGCCCGCCCGTTCAGCGCGGTCCACCCGGCAGACGGCGGGATCCACAGCCGGTGCTTGCGGTACGCCGCCCCCTCGCTCGTCTTGCGCGAACCTACCTGCCCGACCACCCCGCTCTCGTCGATCCACAGGTACCGCTGCGGGCTGCCGGTCTTCAGGGCCAGTACGGCGAGCTGGGCTGCCTCCTGGACCAGCGGATGCTGTTCGCCGGGCCTGTCCGCCGGCTGATTGCGGTCCGTGCTCTCGCGGCCGGCGACGTCGAGCCAGTGCTGGACGATCGCTTCGGGCTTGGCGCCGCCCTGGTCGGTGGGACGCTTGGGCTGGTCTGACAGGCTCAGCAGGCACAGCGCCTGGATGAGGGTCAGCTGGGAAAACCAGTATTCGGTGCCTTTCAGCATTTCCAGGGCCTGCTCGGCAAGGTGCATGCGGGCCTCGTGCCGCGTGTCGGGATAGGCGGGCCGCCGGTTGGCGGCGTACTTGAATCCCTGCGCGACCGCGATCTCCTGCGTGAGCGGCAGATCGTCCTCGCCGGGCCGGCGCCCGTACCGCCCGACATGCCGCAGCCATCGGTCGAGGTCCGCCTGTGCCCGCTCAGCAAGGTTCTGGTCGGCGTCGCTGCTGGCCGTCGTGCCGACGGACCCGACCAGCATCGGCGCGAGCCAGGCACTGATGATCGGCGCCTGCCAGCTGCCGCTCGCGGGACGGGACGGACGGCGGCCGGCTCGCTTGGCCGACGCGTCCGCCCGCTCGTCTTCACAAACCGGGCACGGTGCGGCGACTACTTCTCTCACTGCCTGGTAGGCCGCGTCCCCTCCCGCCCCGATCTCCTGCGCTGCCGCGAGCTGGACCGGGTAGGACCGCTCGCTGCAGCCGATCTCATACAGCTCCCGGTAGGCGGGCTGGTCGAGGCCCTGTTCTCCGTTCTGCCGCCGCTCATCAATCCTGCGCGCCGCTTCTCCGAAGCGGCGGACTAGCGTGATCTTGCCTTCCTCCAGCGTCCTCGGCTCCTGCGCGTGGATCCGGGACCACCGGTCCCTGATCTCTTCGGCGATCGCGTGGTGGTCCGACCCGGCCGCATCGCAGTCGATCTCAAGGGCCGCTGCGTACATGTCCAAGACCTTGTTGTCGTCGCGCTTCGCTGCGGCCTGCCGCAGCGGCGCGGCCAGCATCCGCTGGACATCCGGAGCGGGTGGAACTCCCGGGCGGCGGGGCCGCGCGGTGCTGCCGACGGCCTCGCGGCCGGCCGGGCCCGGCCACCAGGCATTGCTGCCTTCAGTCGCCCGGGACCGTAGGACCATCGCGATCAGGAACTCCCGCCCGGGCCCGGGAGGCTTCAGGGCCTCCTGGCAGTACGCGGGCTCCTGCATGGCGATGTCCAGCAACCGCGATCCGAGATACGCCTGGATGAGGCTGTGCGGGAACCGGACGCTGTTCCCGCGCACCTCGACAAGGTCCAGCTGGGCGGCCCAGGCGGCGGCAAGGCGCACATCGATGTTCCGGACCCCGGCCGCCCGCCGTGCATGCCCGTCGATCTTCGCGAGCCTGGCCCGTACCTCTCTGGAGACGTTCTTGATCTTCTTGAGGTCATCGAACTCGACCTCAAGCCGGTCGTGCCGCAGCCCCACGCAGGCGAGCGCGGAGATGTGTTCGACCGCGGCGAGGCGTTCGGCCTGATTCAGCGGGACGTCTTCGCGCATATAGCCGGAGATGAGCGCCCGCTGCCAGGTCTCCAGCAGTGCCAGCCGCAGCTTTGACCGGTCCACGCCACGGGTGTCCACAACGCCGGGCTGGCCTCCCGCGCTGGGATCCAGCAGGCCCTTGACCTGGAGCTCATGGGTGATCTGCAGGTAGAGTGGCGCTTCCACCACGTCAGCGGTTTCCACGATCCAGGCAAGCCTGCGCTCGTCCTCGCCCGTTCCATCGCTTCCTATGTAGGCCAGCGCCGCCTCATAGCTCAACGGCTCCAGCCTGAGGATCGCGGCCTCGGTGGCCCGCAGCGGATCGTGCGGGCGCGAAGCTATGACGAGAGGCAGGCGCTGCTGGTGCGCCTTCCGGATCGCGGTGCGGATGATGTTGTCTCGCTCCTGCTCCGCCTTGGTCCCGATCAGGGCCTCCTCCAGGCCGTCCGCGAGTACGACGATCCTTCCGTCGTTGCGCAGCCGGCGCCAGATGGTCTCCCCCTCGGAGGAGGAGATCAGGCGCTGGTTCACCTCGCTGAGGAAGCGCCGCTGCGCCAGGCTCTCGAAGTCCAGGACCTCGTCGGCGTCCCGCAGCCGGACCGGCACCGGGACGGCGCGCTTGTCGGCCAGGAGTTCGGTCAGCTTCACCAGCACCGCGGTCTTGCCCGTGCCCACGCCGCCGACCAGGACATGCGGACGCCTCTGGCGCTCGCGCAGGTCCGCCATCACCACCTTGCACAGTTCGTCGCGGCCGACGACCTCGTCAAGGATTGTCCCTGCCGTCGGAACAAGCTCACGCGATTCGGTTCGTGCCCTGACCCGGTACCGCCGCTGCAACCCGAATAGCCGCCAGAGCACGAAGAACGACGCCAGGGCGAGCAACAAGACGGACGTCAGGACATTAGAAATGGCGACGCAGGTGAGACCGAGCGATGCGCACCTGCGGTCGGGGTCGAATGGGAAAGCTGACGGCCCCCCGCGCGCAAGCACATAAACGGACCAGCCGAGCCACACGAGGAAGAGGAACACCGCAAAGCTGGTCAGCAAGGTGAGCGTCCAGATCAGCAGCCCCGGCCGCCAGGTTTGCGGCTCGTCGACGCCGCTCCGGTCGCGACGGCGGGGGCGAGTGCGGCCGAACATCCGCGTGAGTCCCGGTATCACCACCCGCCTGCGTGATGTCCGGCGGCTTCTCGCGCCGATCATTGTCCCTCCCCCGCCACCGGGCGCGGCAGCTCGCGCATGTGCGGCCCGAGCCGGGCCCGGCTGCGTCAGCCGGTCGCGGCCAATAAGCGATGGCTCACGTTTCCAGCCGAAACGCCGGGCACGGGCCGCCGTTATGCAATCGCCTTTCCTGCTTGCTCGCCGACCGCCGGACCACACTGTGGCGTGTCATCGGTCTGGCAAAGCGATCGTAGCCACCAAACTCCCCGTACTCAGGCCGAATTGAGTTAGCGGCCCCGGCGTGTCGCAATAGGCAGGAAAAGCGATTGGGCAGCGAGGTTTGCGGGCGGCCATCAGGATCTGCCGCTGGCTGTCACGATGATGGCGCGTTAGCCATCACAGAGAGTGAGTGCGAGGTGCCGGGGGGCTGAGCGATCAGTGCCCTCGCGGCAGGCGGGGCTGCCTGCCTGGTTCATGCCGCGCTGGCTCACCGCAGATCAGTGCGCGGCCTGTGCGCCACGTCAGGCTGCTGGTGGCAGGCCAGGGCGCGGACTGGCCGTTGCAGATGGGGTGAAGTTAGTTGACATCGACTAGTCAGTTATGGATACTCGGTACTGACCACAGCGTAGGTGATTGCCCGATTCCAGGAGGAACACTGAGATGAACGCCACGCACACCGCTAACACCGCTCCGGTCCGGGTCGCCGCGAACTACGGGGTGACCAAGCACCTGGGCAACTGGACCACCGCCCGCGAATTCCAGGTCCGGGCCCACCGCGGCCACGCCGTGCTGGACCTGCGCTCCCCGGAGATCCCCGATGGTGATGTCACCATCGACCTCGAGCTTGACCACGCCATGCTCAAGCTGCTGGTCCCCGACGGTGCCGTCATCGACGACTGGGACTTGCGGCGGCTGGGCCGCGGCCGGGTGAAGGACGCCGAAGGCCGCAACGCGGCCGGCGGCCGGCGCATCGTGCTCACCGGGCAGCTGCGGCACGGCGAGATCCGTGTCCACCGCGGCGGCATCGCCCAGCTGTCGGCCATGTTCTCCCGCGAGTACCTGGCCGACCTGCGGCGCGCGCACGCCGAGCGCGGGTACCCGACCGTGGACGACCCGGCCCGCACCGCCTGATCACCCATCACACGGGGGTGTATCCGATGACGCAGAAACGCAAGGTGAGTAACCTGCTCGCGCTGGCGGTGATGTCGTACCTGTCGCAGCAGCCCATGCACCCCTACGAGCTGGGCCGCACCCTGCGCGAGCACGGCGACGCCCGCAGCATCAAGTTCAACCACGGATCGCTCTACATGGTGGTCGGCCAGCTGGCCAAGGCCGGGTACGTCACCGAGCTGGAAACCAGCCGGGCGGGGCTGCGCCCCGAGCGCACCGTCTATGCGCTGACCGACGCCGGCCGCGCCGAGTTCCGCGACTGGCTGACCGAACTGGTCGCCGAACCACAGCACGAATACCCCCAGTTTGTCGCCGCCCTGTCGCTGATCGCGGCGCTGCCCCCGGGCGACGTCGTCCCCCTGCTGCGCCACCGGCTGGGCCGGCTCGCCGCCGAGCGCGCAGAGATCGCCGGCCTGATCGACACAACGCTCGCCAACGGCGTCCCCGAACTGTTCCTGATCGAAGAGCAATACCGGCTGGCCCTGCTGGCCGCCGAGACCTCCTTCGTCGAGGAATTCATCAACAAGATCACCGACCCGCAGACAGGCTGGGCACCCGCGTGGGCCCAGTTCCACGGCCAGACCGGCCCGCCGCCAAAGGAGCAGACATGACCACCCCACGCACCGCCATGGTCATCGGGGCCGGCATCGCCGGCCCGGTGGCCGCGATGGCACTGCGCAAGGCCGGAATCCAGCCCACCGTGTACGAGGCCCACCCCAGCGGCGCGGAGGGCATCGGCACCTTCTTGACCATCGCGTCCAACGGGATCGACGCGCTGCGGGTGATCGGCGCCGACGAGCCGGCGCTGGCCGCCGGCTTTCCCACCCCGACGATCACGCTGCGCAGCACCACCGGCAAGAACCTGGGCGGCGCCCGCACCGGCCTGACCCTGCCTGACGGGACCACCAGCCACACCCTCAGACGCGCTGACCTGTACCAGGCGCTGTATCAGGAGGCAGCTCGCCGCGGCATCGACATCCAGCACGGTAAGAGCCTGGCCGCCGTCGAACAGACCAGCGGCGGGGTGCGCGCGGTGTTCGACGACGGCTCCGATGCGGTCGCTGACGTCCTGATCGGCGCCGATGGTGTCCACTCCACGGTCCGGCGGCTCATCGACCCCGCCGCCCCCGCACCCACCTACATCGGCCTGATCAACCTCGGCGGGTACGCCCGCGGCGTGGAGGTGGACGCCGAGCCCGGCAGCTACACCATGATCTTCGGCAAGCAGGCATTCTTCGGCTACGTGCTCGCGCCCGGCGGCGAGGTGTGGTGGTTCGCCAACGTCCCGCGCCGCGACGAGCCCGCCCGCGGCGAAGCCGAGGCGATCTCACCCGCCCAATGGCAGAGCACACTGGCCGGGCTGTACGCCGCCGACGCCGGCCCCGCGGCCCGGCTCGTGCAAGCCAGCGGCACGACCGGCATCAGCAAGGCCAGCCCCATCCACTCCATCCCCCACCTGCCCGCCTGGCACAACGACCGCATGATCGTCATCGGGGACGCCGCCCACGCCCCCACCCCCACCTCCGGCCAGGGCGCCTCCCTGTCCATCGAAGACGCCGTCGTCCTCGCGCAATGCCTGCGCGACCTGCCCACCCCCCAGCAGGCGTTCACCCGCTTCCAGGCGCTCCGCCGCCCCCGCGCCGAGCGCATCATCAAACAGGCCGCCCGCGTCAACAGCAGCAAGACCGCCACGCCCCTCACCCGGATGCTCCGCGACGCCACCCTCCCCGCCATCATGAAGATCGCCGCCAACAGCAAACAAGCCACCGCCGCCTACCGCTACCACATCGACTGGGACACCACCACCACCAGCCCATAGCCCGCACCTCAAGGCCGCGCTCACACCAGGACATCACCTCGGCCAGCTCAACCTTCAACCGCCAGTCCCGCCTGACGCTCTCCGGAACGGCCAGTGAGCCGAATGGGACGAGCGATACCCGGGGCACCCGGCCCTGAGGGCTCAGGAATCAGGCATGCCGAGTCGCTCATCCGGCCGCGTGGCACTCAGGCTCAACGTCACTTTCTGTGATTAATGCAGCTCCTGACCCCGCGCGCGGAGCCGCTCTGTGCCACGTCACCGGTTTGCTGGAGTCATTGTCGGCGGCGCATATTCAGGCATCGTTCTTGCATAACTGCTGCTGTCAGCCAGGGTCTGTTGCCCTGCAGGTTCAGGTGAGGAACCCCCAGGCCATCGCAGGCGTTCGCCGGATAGTCGTCGCGGGGTGGCCGCGTTGACACAAAAGGAGGACTGGCGAGTCAGGGAGTCAGGGAGTAGGGGTAGTCGGTGAGCGTCTGGTTGCCGTTCTCGGTCACCAACAGCAGGTCCTCGAACCGCACCTCGCCAACCTCGCGCACCCACAGGCCGGGCTCGATGGCAACCACATCCCCGGGGACCAGGACGCCGTTGCCCATCATCCCAATCGCCGGGGCCTCGTGTACGGCGAGGCCGACGCCGTGGCCGAGTGAGAACTGGAACCCCTCATCAGGGTCGTCCCCCGGGCCGGTGCGCTGGGTGCGATGCCCCGCGGCCTCGAACACATCGCACGCCAGGTCATGCAGGGCCCGCCCGCTGATCCCGGGCCGCACCGCCGCCCGTGCGCGCTCGAGCGCCTCCCGCACCAGCGCCTCCTGCTGGCGTACTGGGTCCGGAATCTGGCCGGCCACGAACGTCCGGGCCATGTCCGCCCAGCAGGCCGACATCTCCTCGCGCGGCCACACGTCGATCACGATCGGCAGGTTCGCCGGCAGCGGGCCCGATCCCGGCTCATGACCATAGCCCTGCCACACCGAGGCGACGATGACCTCCGGCGGCGCCGGCGCACCTTCGTCCCGGCATGCATCGCGCAGCGCGGCCCGCACCGATTCGGCGGTGAGGACCTCACCCTCCACCACCAGGCGGCCGCCATCCGGCACCGCCTGGCGAAGCAGAGCCGCCGCGGCCCGCATCCCCGCTTCTGCCGCGGCCTGCGCCCTGCCGATGCCAGCTAGCTCGGGCGCCGACTTCACCCGGCGCCTGGCCGCGATCGCCTCATCATCCACGGTCAGGTCGATGCCGTCGGAGCGGAGCCGGTCGGCCATCGCCACCGGCATGTCCGGATCGGCAACGGCCTCACGGATGCCCATCGCCACCGCGCCGCGCGCGGCTAGCTCCAGGCGCCCCTGGTGCGGGCTCATGCCGCTGTCAAGCAGCTCATAAAAGCCCAGATCCGCGATGTCGTGCAGGATCGCCTCGGGCACCGCGGCCGCGACCCGGTCACGCTCGATGCCGCTGACCACAACGTGTGTCCGTCCGCCGACGACCGCGAGCAGAAAAGGATCCATGATCGCCACCGGCAACTCGTGGCGCATCGCGGCCGAGCGCTCTGTATCCCCGTAGAACAGCAGATCGGTCATCGCCACGCAAACCTACCGGCCAGCGCCCAGCACGGCCACCCCCTGGTCACGAAGACAGCAGCAGCGGGCCACGGCCATCTGCAGCCGGTAACGACCGAAAACAGCCGATGGCTACCTACCGCAGCTACTCATACCGCCTACCACCAGCGCGGAAAACGGCCGGGCCGATGCGGCTATTTCGCGCAAATCGCCCAGGCGGCCAGGGGAGCGGCAGGCGTGTTTGCCTGGACTTCCCAGCCCTGGCCATCTATGACCGTG
>DASXKD010000187.1:0-6145 GCA_036497045.1 Streptosporangiaceae bacterium
AGCGCACCGTGCGGGAGGTCCTGGGACACCCCGCCCGGCCGGACATAGGCGTGGTTCATCCGCAGGCCCGAGATGAGCTCGAACAGGTCGAGCACCTTTTCCCGTTCCCTCAGCCCGTACAGCAGGACGGTGGTCGCGCCGAGTTCCAGCCCGAACGTGGCGATCGCCATCATGTGCGAGGAGATCCGGTTCAGCTCCATCATGAGCACCCGCAGCACGCTGGCCCGCGTCGGGATCTCCTGCTCGATGCCGAGGAGCCGCTCCACGGCCAGGCAGTAGACGGTCTCGTTGAAGATCGGGGCCAGGTAGTCCATCCGGGTGCAGAACGTGACGCCCTGCGTCCAGGTACGGAACTCCATGTTCTTCTCGATGCCGGTGTGCAGGTATCCGATGACCGGGCGCAGCTCGGTGACGGTCTCCCCGTCCAGGGTCAGGATCAGCCGGAGGACGCCGTGCGTGGAGGGGTGCTGCGGCCCCATGTTGATGATGAGCCGCTCTTCGCCCGCCTCTTCGGCGGCAGCATTGACGACCTCGTCCCAGTCCTGGCCGCCGACGTTGTAGACCCGGCCCTCTGTCTCCGCGGTCATGAGTAGGCTCTCCGGTCCTCGGGGGGCGGCACCGTCGCGCCGCGGTACTCGACCGGGATTCCGCCCAGCGGGTAGTCCTTGCGCTGCGGGTGGCCCTTCCAGTCGTCGGGCATCTCGATCCGGGTGAGGGCGGGATGGCCCTCGAAGACGACACCGAAGAAGTCCCAGGTCTCCCGCTCGTGCCAGTCGCAGGTCGGGTACACGCTCATCAGCGAGGGAATCCGCGGGTCGCTGTCGGGCGCGCTCACCTCGAGCCTGACTCTCCGGTTGTGGGTGATGGACAGCAGCGGGTAGACGGCGTGCAGTTCGCGCCCGGTGTCCCAGGGGTAGTGAACCCCGCTGACCCCCAGGCACATCTCGAAGGCCAGCGACGGGTCGTCGCGCAGCAGCCTGGCGACCGCCACCAGGTGCTCGCGTGGCACGTGCAGAGTCAGTTCGCCGCGCTCGACCACCACCCGGGACACCGCCTCGGCGAACGCCGGGCCGTCGCGCTCCAGGCCCTCGGCGAGCCGGTCGGCGATCTCGTCGAAGTAAGACCCGTAGGGGCGGGCGGTGGCCGCCGGGCCCGGGCGCCGCACTTGCAGCCCGCCGTAACCCGAGGTGTCGCCGGTGGTCCCGGTGCCGAACATGCCGGTGCGCTCGACCTGCTCGCCCAGCCGAAGCTCGCCCGCAGCCGCGGCCGGGTCCGGCTTGTCGCTGGTGTCCGGCGCGTTCTCGCTGGTCACGACCGCTCCCCTAGCGGAGGCTGGCCACCGCCGATGCCCAGCTGGCTACCGGTCCCCAGGGTGAGCGGCAGCCGCCGGAGCCTGGCCTGCTCCAGTTCCTCGATCTCCGCCTCCCGGTTGGCGCCCAGCTTCATGTTCTGGATCTTGTCGTGCAGCTTGACGATCGCATCCAGCAGCATCTCCGGCCGTGGCGGGCAGCCGGGGAGGTAGATGTCCACCGGGACGATATGGTCCACGCCCTGCACGATGGCGTAGTTGTTGAACATGCCACCGCTGGACGCGCAGACCCCCATGGAGATGACCCACTTGGGGTCGGCCATCTGGTCGTAGATCTGGCGGAGCACGGGTCCCATCTTCTGGCTTACCCGTCCGGCCACGATCATCAGGTCGGCCTGGCGCGGCGTGTTCGACGCCCGCTCCATGCCGAACCTGGCCAGGTCGTGGCGGGGACCACCGGTCGATATGAGTTCCATCGCACAGCAGGCCAGGCCGAACGTGGCAGGCCACACAGAAACCTTGCGCGCGTACCCGGCCAGCTTCTCGACGCTCGTGAGCAGGATTCCGCTTGGCAGCTTTTCTTCAATTCCCATTGCTAGTCCCAGTTAAGGCCGCCGCGCCGCCACACGTAGGCGTACGCGACCAGCACCGTGGCGATGAACAGCACCATCTCGACCAGCCCGAACACGCCGAGGCTGGTGAAGGTGACCGCCCACGGGTAGAGGAAGATGATCTCGATGTCGAAGAGGATGAACAGCATCGCCGTCACGTAATACTTCACCGGGAACCGGCCGCCGCCCCGAGGTTGCGGGGTCGGCTCGATCCCGCTCTCGTAGGCCTGCAGCTTGGCCCGGTTCCACCGTTTCGGGCCCGCCAGCGAGCCCATGACGAGCGAGAAGCCCGCGAAAACCGCGGCCAGCCCCGCCAGTATCAGGATCGGCACGTACAAGCTCAGCACCGGATGCCTCTCCTTCCTCCTCTGTTCGTTCCGCCGCGGCCGGTCAGGCAGCGGGCGTCAGCCGGGACAGCGCATTGATCACGCGGTCGGCCGCATCACCGCCCCGTGGCTCGGTCAGGTTCGCCAGAAGTTTGAGTATGATCCGCATCACCGCCGGCCTGGGCATCCCGTGCCGGGTGGCGAACTTCATCACCCAGGGATGCCCGATGGCCCCGACGAACTTCCGCCCGAGGGTGTAGTAGCCACCGTAGGCGTCCCGCAGCGCCTGCGGGTAACCGTGCAGGACACGCTCGGTGCTGGCCTGGTCGGGCCGGGCCAGGGCCTGCGTGATCACTCGCGCGGCGATCTCGCCGGATTCCATCGCGTAGGCGATGCCCTCGCCGTTGAACGGGTTGACCATACCGCCCGCGTCCCCGGCGAGCAGCAGCCCGCGGGTGTAGTGCGGGGTCCGGTTGAAGCCCATCGGCAGCGCCGCGCCGCGGATCGGCTCGGTCCGGTTCTCCTCGGTATAGCCCCACTCCGCTGGCATCCCGGCCAGCCAGCGGCGCAGCAGGCCGCGGTAGTCGGTGCGCTGGAACGCCGTGCTGGTGTTCAGCAGCCCCAGGCCCACGTTGCTGGTCCCGTCGCCGGCCCCGAAGATCCAGCCGTACCCGGGCAGGAGCCGGTCGCCGTCCCACAACTCGAGCCAGGATTCCAGGTAGTCGTCGTCGTGCCTGGGGCTGGTGTAGTAGGTCCGGACCGCCACCCCGAGCGGCCGGTCGTCTCGCTTGGCCAGCCCCATGGCCAGGGACAACCGGGAGGAGTTGCCGTCCGCCGCGACCACCAGGCGGGCCCGGTAGGTGTGGGGCGCACCGTCGGAGTCCGGCTCGCTGGTGCGCGCCGTCACCCCCGTGATCCGCCCGGTCCTCTCGTCGAGCAGCGGGCCGGTGACGTTGACGCCTTCGAGCAGCCGTGCGCCGGCCTTGCTCGCCACACGGGCAAGTGTCTCGTCGAAGCCGCGCCGGCTGCGCATCATCCCGTAGCCGGGGTAGCTGGCCAGGTCGGGCCAGCCCAGTTCGAGGCGGACCCCGCCGCCGATGATGCGCAGGCCCTTGTTCGGGAACCAGCCGTCCTCGGGGTTCAGCGGGATCCCCATGCCGACAAGCTGCTTGACCGCGCGCGGGGTCAGCCCGTCGCCGCACACCTTTTCCCTGGGGAAATGGCTCTTCTCAAGCACCAGCACGTCCAGCCCGGCCTGGGCCAGGTGGAACGCGGTCGACGAGCCCGCCGGCCCGGCGCCTACCACAATGACGTCAGCCGAATCTGCGGGGGGAATGTGCTGGTGCATCCGAACGTATCCCGACTGTCTTGTGAAGCTGTTCACAAGTGCTTACTGGAGGAGTCTAAACCTTGGACCATGGCGCCACGGATCCAGCCCTGGCACCACAAGCCATCCGGCGCGCTCCGTCCTCCGGCGGCACTCCCTAGGGCTACTCGGAGCGGAGCGCCGCATGCACGGTCACCACCCCGAGCGTCAGGTTCCGCCAGCGTATCGCCGACCATCCGGCCGCACCCATCCGCCTGGCCAGTTCCGGCGCCTGCGGCCATTGAATGATCGACTCCGCGAGGTAGGCGTAGGCGTCGCCGGAGGGGGACAGCCGGTGGGCCACGGCCGGCAGTGCGGCGCTCAGGTAGCGCCCGTACCAGGCGTCCAGCCGCGCCGCGGGCAGGTGACCGAACTCGCAGATCACCAACCGCCCGCCCGGCCTGGTGACCCGCAGCATCTCGGCGAGGGCGGCATCGGGATCGGCGACGTTGCGCAGGCCGAAGGAGATGGTCACGGCGTCGAACGCCCGGTCGCGGAACGGCAGCGCGAGCGCGTCCCCGGCCGCGAAGCGCACCGGTCCCGGGACCGGCACCGCATCGGGGGCTCGGGAGGCACGACCGAGGCCCCGTGCGGAGCGGGGGGTTCCAGGGGGGTCGCCCCCCCGGGTTGCTCCGTCAGGCTGGTCCCTGCTGGCCGCCTTGCGCGCTCCTACCTGCAGCATGCCCAGGGAAAAATCACAGGCGACGCAATACGCTCCGGCCGTGGTGAACGTCCGCGACGAGGTGCCGGTACCCGCGGCGAGGTCAAGCACGCGCTCGCCGGGGCGGGCCGCCACCGTGGCCGCGACGAACCGCCGCCACAGCCGGTCCTGGCCGAGCGAAAGGACGTCATTAAGCAGGTCGTAACGCGGGGCGACCTGGTCAAACATAGCCGCGACGTCCGCCGGCCGCTTATCCATACCAGCCTTAGTCATCACATGAGCCCCGTTCGTGAGGACGTGGGACCGGGGTCGGCCTGGGTACCCAGAGTCAGCCCTTCTCCGCAATCATGCCCGCGCCCACTGTGGCCCCGGTCGCTTCATCAACGAGGATGATGCCCCCGGTCTGCCGGTTGCGGGTGTAGGGGTCGCAGAACAGCGGATGGGTCAGCCGCAGCGTGACCCGGCCGATCTCGTTGAGGGACAGGTCACTGACGCCCTCGTGCCGGTGCAGCGTGTTGACGTCCAGCCGGTAGTGCAGGTCGCGCACGATGGCCTTGGCCTGGCGGGTGGTGTGCTTGACGATCAGCCTGTCTCTCGCGGAGAGCCTGCGGCTCTCCGACATCCAGCACACCATCGCGTCCACGTCCTGGGTGACCGACGGCTGGTTGTGCGGCCGGCAGATCATGTCCCCACGGGAGATGTCAATGTCGTCGTCCAGCACCAGGGTCACCGACATCGGCGGAAACGCCTCGTCGACCGGGCCGCGGGCCGTGTCGATCCGCTTGACGGTGGTCGTGAAGCCGGACGGCAGGTGCATGACCGGGTCCCCGGGCTTGATCACCCCGCCGGCCACCTGGCCGGCGTAACCGCGGTAATCGTGCAGTTGCGGATCGGTGGCCTGGTGCGGGCGGATGACGTACTGCACAGGGAACCGCACGTCGATCAGGTTCCGGTCGGAGGCGATGTGCACATGCTCCAGGTGGTGCAACAGCGAGGGGCCGTCGTACCAGCCCATGTTGGCCGACCGCTGGACCACGTTGTCCCCGTGCAGCGCGGAGATCGGGATGAAGGTCAGGTCGGCGACCTCCAGCTTGGTGGCGAACGAGGAGAACTCCTCGGTGATCCGCTCGAACACGGCGGGGTCGTAGCCGACCAGGTCCATCTTGTTGACCGCGAGGATCAGGTGCGGCACCCGCAGCAGCGTGGCCAGGAAGGCGTGCCGCCTGCTCTGCTCGGTCAGCCCGTTGCGCGCGTCCACCAGGACGATGGCGAGATCGGCGGTGGAGGCACCGGTGACCATGTTGCGGGTGTACTGGATGTGACCGGGGGTGTCGGCGATGATGAACTTCCGCCGCGGCGTGGCGAAGTACCGGTAGGCCACGTCGATCGTGATGCCCTGTTCCCTTTCGGCCCGCAGCCCGTCGGTGAGCAGGGCGAGGTTGGTGTACTCCTCGCCGCGCGACCGGCTGGTCCGTTCCACCGCCGCGAGCTGGTCCTCGAAGATGGCCTTCGAGTCGTACAACAGCCGCCCGATGAGCGTGCTCTTTCCGTCATCCACCGAACCGGCGGTGGCGAACCGCAGGATGTCGGTGTGATGTCCGGTCCAGGAACTCACCACGGCTTCGACGCTGTCCCCCGGCATTAGAAGTACCCTTCCCGCTTGCGATCCTCCATGGCGGCCTCACTGGTGCGGTCGTCCGCACGAGTCTGGCCGCGCTCGGTGATACGGGTCGCCGCGATCTCCGCGATGACCTCCGAGATTTTGCCGGCCGTGGACTCCACGGCCCCGGTGCAGCTCATGTCGCCCACCGTCCGGTACCTGACTTTGGTCTCGTAGACGGACTCGTCGTCGCCGCGGGTGACGAAGGGGCT
>DASXKD010000188.1:0-2045 GCA_036497045.1 Streptosporangiaceae bacterium
AACGTGATGCTGGCCGGCGGGATCAACCTCGCCCGCGACCCGCGCAACGGGCGCAACTTCGAGTACATCTCGGAGGACCCGCTGCTGAGCGCGGCGCTCGTCGCCGAGTCGATCAGCGGTATTCAGGCCGAAGGCGTGATCTCCACGATCAAGCACTTCTCCCTGAACTGCAACGAGACCAACCGGCACTGGCTAGACGCCGTCATCGACCCGGCGGCGCATCGCGAGTCGGACCTGCTGGCCTTTGAAATAGCGATCGAGCGGGCCCAGCCCGGCTCGGTCATGACCGCCTACAACAAGATCAACGGCGGGTACGCCGGAGAAAACAGCGAGCTGATCCAGGGTGTGCTCAAGGGCGCCTGGGATTATCCCGGCTGGGTGATGTCGGACTGGGGTGCCACCGCCAGCTGGGAGTTCGCGCTCAGCGGGCTCGACCAGGACTGCGGCTGCCAGATCGATGTGCTGATGTGGGGGGCGGAAGCCTTCGGACAGCCGCTCAGGGACGCCTACGCCAACGGCAGGCTGCCGAAAGAGCGCCTGTCCGAGATGGTCCGCCGCATCCTGCGGTCGGTGTACGCGGTCGGCGCCGACCAGTGGGGCGCGCCACCCGAGGTGGACATGGCCAGGCACAACGAGATCGCGCTGGAAGGCGCCCGCCAGGGCATCGTGCTCCTCAAGAACGACGGCGCCCTGCCGCTCGCCCCCGACTCCACGGCGCGCATCGCGGTAATCGGCGGCCACGCCCAAGTCGGCGTGCCAGCCGGCACGGGCTCCAGCGCCGTCGTCCCGCCGGGCGGCTACGCCGAAGTCATCCGCGTCGGAGGCCCCAGCTTCATGGGCGCCATGCGCAACCTCTACCTGCTCCCCTCATCGCCGCTAGCCGAAATAACCAAGCTGCTGCCCCAGGCGCAGATCGAGTTCGACCCGGGAATGAGTCCCGCCGAGGCGGCGCTGCTGGCCCGGCGCTCTGATGTCGTGATCGTGTTCGGGATCCGGGTGGAAGGCGAGGGCTTCGACAGCGCCGACCTGTCGCTGCCCTGGGGCCAGGACGCGGTGATCGAGGCGGTCGCGGCCGCCAACCCCAACACGATCGTGGTACTCGAGACCGGTAACCCGGTGGCCATGCCGTGGCGCGACAACGTCACAGCGATCATTGAGGCCTGGTACCCCGGCCAGGCAGGCGGTCAGGCGATCGCCGAGATCCTGACCGGCGCGATCAACCCATCGGGGCGGCTGCCGGTCACCTTCCCGGCCGACCTCGCGCAGACTCCCCGGCCGGACCTCCCGTGCATGGGCGAGCCCTGGGGCACCCCGGCCACGATCGAGTACAGCGAGGGCGCCGAGGTTGGCTACCGGTGGTTCGCCCAGCAGCGCGAGCAACCGCTGTACGCCTTCGGCCATGGCCTCAGCTACACCAGATTCGACTACAGCGATCTCCTGGTGCTGGGAGGCGACACCGTCACGGCCACCTTCACCGTCACCAACACCGGTGACCGTCAGGGCGCCGACGTGCCGCAGGTCTACCTCACCGGTGCCCCCGACGGCGCGCGAATGCGGCTGCTCGGCTTCGAGCGAGTGGACCTCAAGCCCGGCGAGTCCACGCGGGTCACCGTGACCGCGGACCCGCGGCTGCTCGCCCGCTTCGACCGCCAGGGCCGCCAGTGGCGCATCATCGAAGGCACCTATCAGGTCGCCATCGGCGCCGCGGCCGACAGTCTCGGCCTCGCCACGGAGACAGAATTGCAAGAGGCGCTCTTCGGCCGCTTACCCAAACGCAGCCGTTGAGCGGACGACTGGAACCACGCGTACGTTCTGGGGAATTGTTCTTCTCTCCAACCTGTTGGGGGTCCTGCGGGTAGCCTCATGCGGGCGTCGCCGTCGCGCTGAGTCCCCAGTGCTGAATGCCGAGTGAGGAGTATTACCGCGGTGTCGGTCACAGATGTAGAGAAGCGGACTTCGCCGGACGCTGGAGTCCGTGGCGAGGCGACGCGGCGACGGACGTTCGCGGTGATCAGCCATCCGGACGCGGGCAAGTCGACCCTGAC
>DASXKD010000189.1:0-11168 GCA_036497045.1 Streptosporangiaceae bacterium
GGCTACAGCGCCGACCACGGCGGCACCGAGATCGCCGACTCGTGCACGAACGTGCAGTCGATCGCGGCCGACTACGAGCAGGTGATCACCACGCTCGGGGTCACCAGGCTCGACATGGACGTCGAGTCCAGTTCGCTGAACGACACCGCCGGGATCACCCGCCGCAACCAGGCCATCGCCCTGACCGAGCAGTGGGCGGCAGCGAATGGAATCCCGCTGCAGATCCAGTACACGATCCCGGTCGAGCAGTACGGGCTCGACCCGAACGGCGAGGCCGTGCTGCAGAGCGCCGTGGCCAACAATGCCACCGTGACCTCGGTCAACATCATGGTCTTCGACTACTACATCGCCAAAGAGGGCGTGGTGGAGATGGGTACGGCGGCGGAAAACGCGGCCACCAACACCAACACCCAGCTCCAATCCATCTACCCGGGCCTGACGTCGGCACAGCTCTGGAACATGGAAGGCATGACGCTGCTGCCCGGCATCGACGACCTGCGGAAGAAGACCGAGGTGACCTCCGAAGCCGACGCGACGACCATGCTCAACTTCGCCCGGGCCAACAACATGAACTTCCTGTCCATGTGGGCGATCCAGCGCGACAACGGCGGCTGCCCCGGCACCGTCGACAGCAACACGTGCTCGGGCATCACCCAGAACACCTGGGACTTCAGCCACATCCTGGAGCCCTTCACGAGCTAAGCCCTGCCGCCGGCGCGACTAGCTGAACCGTCCGGGCGGCGACGCCGCCAACAGTGCCTTCACACCACAGGCGGTGCGCAGCCTTGCCGCGCGGCCGTGAACCCCCGCAGTGGGGTCATGACGGCTCGGCACGGCTCACCTAGGCTTTCGGGGCATCGAGTGCCGAGGACGGGTATCTCCTGGTGCCCCTGCTCGGAGGGGGGGTTCCGTGCTAGGGCGGTAAAGGGAGACGCCCGTCCTCGACGGCTCGATGGTACAAGTCCACCTTGGTAGGTTCTGCACGGTTTGCCTGTGCGTACTCTTCACGAACTCTGCGCACGTATCGCTTGGGGCTCGCGAGGTAGAACGAGCACCGGAGGATGGCGTGCTGGCTGGCGGGCGTAAGGCCATGGAATTTCCTTCTTCTGCCGTCGGAGCCGGGAGGCAGGCGCCGACTAACCCAAGTGGATGGATGTCGTCACCGCTTGGCAGGCTTGGAACCATGACCGCAGATGGACCGCTGGCGCGCTCGCTGTTGCGCCGGACACGTGCGCGGCAGGAGTTGCAGCTCGCGGCCGCGTTGTCGCGCGCCGACCGGCCGATGGCCGCTGGCTGGTGGTCGCTCCTGGGCGTCCGGGGCCTGCTGCCCGCCGGTTTCTCCATCGCCACGGGTGTGCTGGTCGGGGCGATTCAGCACCATGCCAGCCTCGCCGTCCCGCTGATCGCCGTCGGGGTCCTTTTCATCGGCCTGCAGGTCCTCGGCCCGCTGCACACGGCGCTGTCCGCGAACCTCGGCGACCGGACCTCGGCCTGGCTGTTCGACGAGCTGGCCGGCGCGTGCGTGGCCGTCCCAGGGATCGGGCACCTGGAGGACCCCGAACTGGCCGCCGACCTCCAGGTGGCCAGGGACTTCGATCGCGGCATGACCGGGCCGCCGCTGTCGGTGTCGATGGACTTCATCGCCGGTGGCCTGGTGGACATGGTCGCTGGCCTGGCCCAGGCGTGCGTGCTTTTCGGGTTCGCCTGGTGGGCGCCGCCGGTGCTGGCCGGTGCCTGGCTCGGCACGCACTGGCTGCTGCGCGAGAGCGGGGTCTGGAAGGACCGCAACACCGAGGAGGTGCGGCAGGCCCAGCGGGACGCCGACTACGCCTACCGGCTGGCCATGGATCCCCCGGCAGCCAAGGAGGTGCGCATCTTCGGGCTGCCTGACTGGGTGCTTGAGCGGTTCCTGGCCAGCCGGCGGCGGCTGCACCGGCTCCAGTACGAGGCGACGCGGATGCGGGAACGCTCGGTCCTCGCCAGCCTCGCCCTAGTCCTGGCCGCCAACGTGCTGGTCCTTGGGGCGCTCGCGGCCGCCGCGCTGGATCACCGTCTCGCCATCGGCGCGCTGATCGCGTACGCGTCGGCGGCGATCGGCACGTCCATGATCGCGTTCGGCGGGCTCAACTGGGCCCTGGACAGCGCCGCCGCGCCGGTGGCGGCCGTGGCCAGGCTCAAGGCCGCGATGGGCCAGGCCGACACGATCACGTCGGGGAACCGGCCGGCCGACGGCATGCCAGCGCACCACGTCAGGTTCCGTGACGTGACGTTCGCCTACCCTGCCGCCCCGGCGCGGCCCGTGCTCAGTGGGCTTGACCTGGAGATCCCGGCGGGCAGCTCGCTGGCGATCGTCGGCCAGAACGGGGCCGGCAAGACCACGCTGGCCAAGCTGCTGTGCCGCCTGTACGACCCGCAGTCCGGCGCCATCGAGGTCGACGGCGCCGATCTCAGGGACCTGGACACCGAGTCCTGGCGGGGACGGGTCACGGCCGTGTTCCAGGACTTCGTCCGGTTCGAGCTGACGCTGCGGGAGAACGTGATCCCGCGGGAGACCGAGGGCGGCGTTCCGGGCCGGGCGGTGGGCCTGGACGACACGGTCGAGGCCGCGCTCGTCGAGGCTGGCGCGGGGGCGCTGGCCAGCCTGGACACGGTCCTGGCCAAGGGTTACTCCGGTGGCACCGATCTGTCCGGCGGGCAGTGGCAGCGGGTGGCCCTGGCCCGGGCGCTGGCGGCGGTGCGGCTCGGCGCGGGGCTCGTGCTGCTCGACGAGCCAACGGCCCAGTTGGACGTCCGGGGCGAGGCGGAGATCTTCGAGCGGGTCCTCGCGGCGACGAGATCGTGCACGACGATCCTGATCTCGCACCGGTTCTCCACGGTCCGGCATGTGGACCGGATCGCGGTCGTGGAGCACGGGGCCGTCGTCGAACTCGGCAGCCACGACGAGCTGATGGCCTTGCGCGGCCGCTACTGGACGATGTTCTCGCTGCAGGCGCAGCGGTTCGCCGAGGGGACGCCCGAGGAAGGCGAGGAGGAGGTCACCTTCGATGTCCTCACCTGACCCCGCGCCGCCGCCCGTGGAGCCGTCCGCCCAGGCCGCCGCACCGCCGCCCGGGGAACCCCCCGGCCAGGCCGCCGCGCCGCCCGCCGAACCGCCCGACAAGCTGCCGCCCGCGCTGTCGTCGATGTGGCGGCTGTGCCGCCTCGGGTTCCACTCCGAGCCGAAGCTGATGGGCGTGGCCTTCGTCCTGGCCCTGGTCGCCGCGCTGCCCGACGCGCTGCTCGCGGTCTGGTTCAAGCTGCTCGGCGAGGGGCTGATCGAGGACAAGCCCGGCCTGCTCAAATTCGCGGCCGCAGCGCTGGCGGTCTCGGCCGTGGCGACCTGGCTGCTGGCGACCGTGTCCACCCGGATCCAGCGGCGGTTCCGTGACAAGGTCACGATCGCCCTCGAGTCGCACGTGGCGCGGCTGCAGGCCAATATCTCCACGATCGCGCACCAGGAGCGCCCGGAGTACCTGGACCGGCTGTCCGTACTGCGGGAGCAGGTCTTCACCCTTGATCACATGTACATGTCGGTGTTCGCCACTGCGGGCTGGATCCTTCGCCTGGGCATCACCGTGGCACTGCTGGCCAGCGTGAACCCAGTGCTGGTCACCCTGGTCCTGTTCGCGATCCCGACGGTGGCGGCCACGTCCTGGCGCCCGGCCATCGAGCGCGCCGCCCAGGAGCGCGGCGCGCAGGCGGACCGGCTGGCCAGGCACCTGTTCGCGCTGTCCACCAACGCCTCGTCGGGCAAGGAACTGCGCGTGCTCGGCATCGGCCCGGCCCTTGCCGGGCGGCGCCGGGCCTCGTGGGAAAGCTGGTACCAGCCGGTGGCCGCGGCCAGGGCCCGGTCCTCTATCTGGTACTCCGCCGGATGGGCGGTCTTCGCGCTCGCCTATGTCGGGGCGATCGTGCTCGTCGCCGCAGGGCCGCACGCCTCGGCGGCGTCAGCCATCCTCGTGCTGACCGCTGGCGCCAGGCTCTCCTCCTATGTCGGCGCCACGGTGAGCGAAATCGGCTTCCTGCGCGGCATCTGGATGGACGGATCGCAGCGGCTGGCCTGGCTGGAGGACTACGCGACCGCCACGGCCCAGGCCGCGGACCTGCCGGCCCCCGACGGTATCGCCGAGGGGATCCGGCTGGAGCACGTCACGTTCCGCTATCCGGGCTCTGACCGGCCAGCACTCCAGGACGTCGACCTGTTCCTGCCCGCCGGCCGCGTGGTCGCCATCGTCGGTGAGAACGGCGCTGGCAAGACCACCCTGGTGAAGCTGCTGGCGAAGCTCTACGCGCCGACCTCGGGCCGCATCCTGATCGATGCCGTGGACCTGGCCCGCATCGACGCATCGCAGTGGCGGGACCGGCTGGCCGGTGCGTTCCAGGACTTCTTCCGGTTCGAGTTCCAGGCCGGGCAGACGATCGGCCTCGGTGACGTACCGCGCATGGACGACGAGCCAGCCCTCCAGGCCGCCCTGGACCGGGCGGGCGCGCGGGACGTCGTCGAGACCCTGCCCGCGGGCCTGGGCACCCAGCTCGGGCCCACCTGGCACGAGGGCGTCGACATCTCCTACGGCCAATGGCAGAAGCTCGCCCTGGCCCGCGGATTCATGCGCGACGAGCCGCTGGTCGCGGCGCTGGACGAGCCGACGGCCGCGCTCGACGCCGAGACCGAGCATCAGCTGTTCGAGCGCTACGCCACCAGGGCGCGGGAAGCCCGGCGCAGCGGGAGCATGACCATCCTGGTGTCGCACCGGTTCAGCACCGTGCGCATGGCCGACCTCATCGTGGTACTCGACGGCTCGCGCTTGGCGGAGGTCGGCAGCCATGACGAACTGATGGCCCGGGGCGGGCGTTACGCCGAGCTGTACCGGATCCAGGCGAAGGCGTACCAGTGACCGGCGGCACGTGGTTCAGGGAACGACGGCGACCGCGGCAACCGGGCAGCTGCCGGTGACCTCCCGAAGCTCCTGGTGAGAAGCGGCGAGGCATCCCTGGCATCGGAAGCCTGCAGCGCGTGCCCGGGACGGCCCGCCGAGAGGGGTCTCCGTGGCCCGGTCGTGCGCGGGCTGCCGTGGTGGTCTGGCCGGTCAGGGCCGGCCGGCGCCGGGTACCTCGACGGGGAGAGTCAGGATCTTCCCGGTGCGCGGGCCGTTGGCCAGCCGGTCGAGGTTGGCGGTGGCGCTGTCGGCCGGCCGCCATTCGGCGGTCAGGATGAACAGGGTCCGCCGGTCCGGGCCGCCGAGCATCAGCGCGAACGGTGCCCGGTTCTCATCAAGCCCGACCCGCTGCAGGACCTCGCCGCCTTCGGCGACGCGGACGATCGAGGACTGGCCGGTCGAGACCCAGACCGCACCCTCGGCGTCCAGGCAGATCCCGTCAGGTCCCAGGTTCCCGGCGAACACGCGCCGGTTGGACAGCCCGCCGTCGGGGCCGATGTCGAATGCGGTGAGCTGGCGAGCGAATGACTCGGAGATGATCAGCGTCCGGTTGTCCGGGGTGATGACCATGCCGTTGGGGAAGGCGATGTCACCGGCGACCTGGCGCATCTGCCCGTCTTGGGTGAGGAGCGTGATGTAACCGGGCGTGGGCGCCGCCCCGCCGACGAAGTCGAAGTCAGCGCCGTTGATGTAGATGTTGCCGCGCCCGTCCACGACGATCTCGTTCGCGTGCTGTTTCGCGACCGTGACCAGCGACCCGTCGCGCTCTTGCCGCTGCACCATGTCCCCGGTGGTCAGCAGCCTGCCATCGGGCAGCCAGTCGATCGAGTAACCCATCGAATGGCTATCTGGGTCCCGCACCACCATGACCTCCGGCTTGCCGTCCAGGCCGACGGCCACGACCTGCCGGTCGATCCAGTTGCAGAACCACAGCCGGCCCTCATGCCATCGCGGCGACTCGGGAATCCCCAGACCACTCAGCAGCACCTTTGGCTCCGCCACGACAGCCTCCTCGCATCGCCGGGCCGCGCCGCGTGCCGGCCGGCCCCTTCACCCCCTACACGAACGGCCCATCGCCCGATCGACAGGGCGCCGAAGCCGAGTGAGGACCTTTCTGATGAGCGCGAGGGCGTGGTAAGCAACGACGACGGCGATCGTCAGCGCGACGGCGGGATCCAGCCAGTACCAGCTGCCCGTGGCCAAGATGATCGCACCGACCACGGCAACGCCTGCCGCGGTGGCAGCATCGGCGACCGTATCGAGCAGGACCGCCGCCACCGACAGGTCCCGCTCCCCGCCTTCCTCATCTTCTTCGTCTGCGCGGAGGGCGAGAGCGCCGACAAGCATCGCCACGGCGGCAACACCGCTCATGACAAGGACCGGGAGACCGTCCACCGGCACTCTGCGCGTGACCAGGCGATCCAACGCTGCGCCGGCCACAAGCAATTCCAGTATCAGCAGCCATCCAGCGTTGATCAGCGCCGCAACACTGGTCGCGTTCGGATAGCTGCCAGGTCGCGTTCGGGTCGCCGGGCGTGCTGCCAGCCAGATGGCCAGCAGTGCCACGGCGACGCCAGCGGCATCGAGCAGGTAGTCGCCGCCTTCGGCGAGCACGGCGATGGAGTGAGCTGTCACGCCCACGGCGACGAGGCCGGCCACAAGCCCCACGTTGAGGACTAGGACGACGATCAGCCGCTGTGTTCGCGACATGTGCGCAGCGTACGGCTATTCGGCCTGATGCGGCGCGGCTACCAGGCGTCGGTGAACGCCGCGCCGCCCTGTGGTGGCAGCAGGCGCAGCCGGCCATGGTCGATCCAGCCGTTCTTTCCGCAGGCGAGGAGCAGGTACCGGCCGGAGGAGTCGGAGCCGAGAAACACGTCCGCGTGACCGTCCACCGCGCCGCGCAACGGCAAGCGGCTTCCCGCACAAGGCATCGCGCCGGCCGGGCCCGCGCGTTGCGCGCGCCACATGAGTAAAGAGCCCGCCTAGATTCATACGCGCCCGGCCCGTAGCATTTCAAAAGACCATGGATTCGCGGCCGATCCACGGTCCACCGCGATCGTTCCGTTCACGAATTAGCCACGTCACATCCGAACCAGAAACGGGCAAACGTCACACTACGACACGGGAGTTCACTGGTTACCCCCGAGTATCAGTGACACCAGATTTCCTGAGAATTTCCTGACAATCGCCACGTCGGCGCCTATATGTGCGCCAGAATGCTGCGCGTTTACCGGGCAACTTACCCGCTGTCGAATCCCAGGAGGAGACGAAGTGCCCCGACACCCCGCAATGCTCTTCGGCCCGCAACGCCTGGCCGCTGTCACTACGGTGTTCGCGGTCGGAATCGTGTTGCCGAGCATGATCCATTCCGGCGGTGGCCAGGTGGCCGGCGGTGCTAGACCGCCAGCCAGTCACCAGTCCGCTGCGAAAACGGTATGGGCGGCCACCGGGTCGGGCCGGAAGGTCCGGGTGGCCCCGCCGAAGTTCATCCCGACCCCGGTCCATCCGGAGAAGATCACCCATCCGCGTTCCGACACAATGCAGATCGTCACCGCTGCCCACACTAAGTGGCGGCACTCGGTGCGCAACCGGCCGGCGGTCAACGTGCTGCAGCTCCCCGGAATAGACGTCAGTGCCTATCAGGGGAACATCAACTGGGGCTCCGTATCGCCCTATATCGATTTCTCTTATGCGAAGGCGACCGAGGGAACGTACTACACAAACCCTGATTTCTATAACCAGTATCAAGGGCCCTACAACAGTGGCACCATTCGCGGGGCCTATCACTTCGCTATTCCAAGCAATTCCTCCGGGCAGTCTCAGGCCCGGTATTTCATCCACCACGGCGGCGGCTGGTCTTCCGACGGCAAGACCCTGCCCGGCGCCCTCGACATCGAGTACAACCCGTACGGCAGCGAGTGCTACGGGCTCACCCACTCCCAGATGAAGGCATGGATCCAGGACTTCGTGATGGAGTACGCCTACAAGGAGGGCGTCTACCCGGTGATCTACAGCACGACCGACTGGTGGACCACATGCACCGGGAACGCCTCCCGGTTCGGTAAGTGGGACCCGCTGTGGATCGCCAACTACACGGCGAGCGGCGGCGGCCCGCTGCCGAACGGCTGGGGCTTCTATACGTTCTGGCAGTACTCGCCCTCGGGCAACATGCCTGGTGACCAGGATGTCTTCAACGGCGACCACAACCGCCTCAAGGCCCTCGCCACCAGGGGTTAGCCCACACAGGTCAGGCTGAGCCGGCCCGGCGCAACAAGCCCGGCTCCGCCACCGGCCAACGAGACGGTCACAACCTACTTCGAGGGCCGAAATACGGCTAAGCCAACGGTTAGGATTGTTTCCTACCCAAAGGTTGACTCCTATTCTGTGGTTCCCTGGGGGGGAACGGTGTCACACGGTTCCACCAGCAGGCCGGTCAAGAACGTCTTCGTGGGGCGTGACGACGAGGTGGCGGTCCTCCGTTCGGCATGGCAATCGGCCGCGGGTGGTTCGGCCCGGGTGGTCGCGATCGAGGGTGACCCGGGCATCGGGAAGACCGCCCTGATCGACACGCTGCTCGCCGACGTTCCCGCGCTGGTAGTCCGGGTGGCCGGGGTCAGCTCCGAATCGCGGTACCCGTGGAGAATCCTGGATGAGATCACCAGGCGGCTGGCGAGGGCTCGCCCGGAGGGGCAGCCGGGCAGCATGGATCCCCTGGCCAGTCCCAGCTTCGTCGGGCAGGGCCTGACCGAGGCGCTGCAGACCGCCGGCGAAGTGACCTTACTGGTCGACGACGCGCAGTGGGCCGACCGGGCATCGATGGCCGCGCTGCAGTATGCGGCAAGGCGCCTGCGTGACGACCCGGTCCTGCTGATCCTCGCCTACCGGCGGCATGGCGACGATTCGCAACTGGAGTACCAGACCGTCAGCCCCGGGCTGTCCAAGTCGTGGCGGCAGATCTTCGACGGTGAGCAGGGGCTGCATCTGGCGCTGGACGGCCTCCCGCCCGAGGATCTGCTGCGCCTGGCGGCCGCCAACGGCTACCCCGGGCTGTCTCCCGAGGGAGCGGGGCGCCTGTATGAGAGCACCGGCGGGAATCCTGGGCACGTGCTCGAACTGCTCGAGCTGATGCCGATGCACTCGATCCTCACCGGCAGCGGGCCACTTCCGGCGCCGCGAGGCCTGGCTCACACCATCGCCGCGCGGCTCGCGTCCTGCTCACGGGAGACCAGGGACCTGGTCGCCGGCGCGGCGGTCCTTGGCCAGCGGTTCAGCGTCGCCGCGCTGCGCGAGGTGACCGGCATCCATACCACGGCCGCGCCGCTCGCGGAGGCGATCGACGCAGGACTGCTCGCCGAAGTTCCGGGAACGGGCGGGCGCGAAGTGGCCTTCACCCAGGTCCTCACCCGCGAGGTGATCTACTCCGACCTCAGCCGCAGTATCCGGCTGCAACTGCACCAGCGCTGCGCCCAGCTCGGCGGCCCGGGCGCGCTGCAGCACCGGATCGCCGCCGCCGACGGCCCCGACGAGCGGCTCGCCGCGGACCTGCAGCGGGCCGCGGAGGAACGGATGGCCGCCCAGGACATCCCGCGCGCGGCCGCCTACCTGCGCCAGGCACTTGACTGCAGCCCGCCTGGGCCGGCCCGGCTCAGCCTGATGCTGGCGACGGTCGAATCGCTGCTGGTGGCGGGGGACGCCATCGCCGCGCACGAGTACGAGGGCGAACTGGCCGCGGCGCCCCGCGGGCCGTGGCGTGACTATGTGCTGGGCTATCAGACTCTGCTGAATGGCCACATCGACGAAGCGGCCGTCCTGTTCAAGGGCGCGCTCGCCGCGCTCGATGCCTGCCACCCCGCGGACTCCCCCGGTCCACCGCCAGCCAGCCCGTGGCCTGCGGACCTGCGGGCCAGGATCGCCACGCAGCTTGCCATCATCGGCATTGTCACGCTCTCCTACCCGGACATGGCCGAATACGGCTCGGCCGCTGTTCAGGCCGGGTCCGCCGAACCGTGGGTGAGCGGGTTCGCCTGGTTCGCCAGGACGGTGGGCATGACGCTGGCCGGTGACGGCGCGGCCGCGCTGGCCCTGCTCGCCGACGTCGGCGAACCGGGCGACGAGTCCGGCCTGGAAGGCCTCGTCGCCCGCGGCCTGATCCGGCTGTGGACCGAGGACCTCGACGGCGCCGCCCAGGATCTGCGCACCGCGGTGCACCGGGCCACGCGCGGTGAGGCGCTGCGGGTCAGCCAGGCACTGGGGTTCCTGGGTGAGGTCGAGTACCGGCGCGGCATGCTCGGCGAGGCCGTCCTGTTCACCGACCTGGCCGCCGGCAACGCCGAAGACAACGACCGGTTCTGGGACTTCTCCGTGCTGCACGCGCTGGCGACCTTCCCGCACGCCGCCCGTGGCGAGTGGGCCGAGGCCGAGCACCACGCCGCCCGGTCCGCGACCTGGGCGCGCACGTTCGGCGTCCGGGCCGGGCTCGCCTTCGCCGCTGCTGCCAAGGCCGCGATCGCGCAGGCCAGGGGGGACGCGCAGCGGCTGCTCGCGGCGGCCATCCAGATCGAGGCGCATTACGACTCCGCCGAGCCGGGCACCCATCTGTTCGGCCCGGCCCGGGCGGACGCACTGGCCCAGCTCGGCCGGATCGACGAGGCAGCCGAAGCGCTCGAACGCTTCGCCGCCGCCACGGCGCGCAGCGGCCGGAAGTCCGCCCTGATGAGCACGGCCCGGGTTGCGGCGCAGATCGCGATGGCCCGCGGGGATCATGATCGGGCCCAGGCCGAATGCGAACGGGCGAGCAACCTGGCCCAGATGATCGGGCTGCCGCTGGAGGCCGGGCGCATCGGCTTGGTCGCTGCCCGCTGCCATCACCAGGCCGGGCGGCGTGCCGCGGCGGAACGGGCGCTCCGCACCGCGCGCAAGCGGTTCATCATGATCGGCGCGAACGCCTACCGCCAGCTCGCCGACGAGTGCGCCGCCGAGCTGGGCATCCTGGAGGACGACAGTCCGGACCCGTTCAAAGGGCTGACCCAGCGGGAGCAGGACATCGCGCTGCTGGTCTGCCAGGACCTGTCGAACAAGCAGATCGCCGACCGGCTCTACCTAAGCCCCAAAACCGTCGAGACCCACCTCACCCGCGTGTTCGCGAAGCTCAACGTCTCCGCACGTGGCGACCTGAAAGGGCTCCTCGAC
>DASXKD010000190.1:0-3413 GCA_036497045.1 Streptosporangiaceae bacterium
GACCTGGATCACCGGGATGGCGTCGGCGGACGGCGGCTGGGCCGCCTTCGACGCCGACAACACCTCGCGGCTGGTCGCCAAGCTACCGTTCTGCGACTTCGGCGCGGTGACCGACCCGCCCTCGGCGGACGTCACCGCGCACGTGGTGGAGGCGCTCGCAGCCATGGGCCAGGCCGGCAGCCGGGCGGTCAGGCGCGGCGTGGTCTGGCTGCTGCGGGCCCAGGAGAACGACGGCTCCTGGTTCGGCCGGTGGGGCGCCAACTACGTGTACGGCACCGGCGCGGTGGTGCCCGCGCTGATCGCCGCCGGAGTGCAGCCGGGCAAGCCGGCCATCCGCCGGGCGGTGGCCTGGCTGGAGCAGCACCAGAATCCCGACGGCGGCTGGGGCGAGGACATGCGCTCCTACGACGACCCGTCCCTGGCGGGCCATGGTGCGTCCACCGCATCGCAGACCGCGTGGGCGCTGCTGGCGCTGCTCGCGGCCGGCGGCGCCGGGCCCGCCGTGGACGCCGGGGTCCGCTGGCTGGCCGAGCATCAGCGAAGCGACGGGACCTGGGACGAGCCGCAGTTCACCGGCACCGGGTTCCCGCGTGACTTCTACCTCAACTACCACCTGTACCGGCTCGTGTTCCCCGTCAGCGCACTCGGCCGGTACCTGTCGGAGACGCCGTGACCGCCCCGGAGCGCGGCCCCGGCCCGGCGACGGAGGAACCGGGCCGTAGGCCATCGGAGGGTTCCAGGGCCATGGGGTCAGGGGGCTCGCCCCCGGGGCAACGGAGTGCCCCCCCAGGCCAGCACCGCCCGCTGGTGGTGTGTTCCCCGTTGCGGGTGGAGGCACTGGCGGTCCGGCGCGGGCTGCGCGCGGCAGGCAGGGCAGGCCTGCCGGACGGCGGCACGGTGCGGGTGACCGGCTACGGCCCGGCCCGGTCCCGGCGGCAGGCGGCCGCCCTGGCCAGCGAACAGTTCGGCGCGCTGGCCGTCGCCGGGGTGGGCGGCGGCCTCACCGACGGCCTGGTCCCCGGTGACCTCGTGGTCGGCACCGAGGTCACTGACGCCCACGGCACCAGCGTCCGGTGCCCGGGGGCGCCGCTGCTGGCCGGTGAACTGCGCCGGGCCGGGCTGCGCGTCCACGCCGGGCCCATCATCACCGTGGACCGGCTGGCCGGGGGCGCGTCGCGGCGGCGGCTGGCGGCCGGCGGTGCGCTGGCGGCCGACCTGGAGTCAGCCCCGCTGGCCGCGGCGGCACACGACCGGCCGGTGGCCGTGCTCCGCGCGGTGTCGGACACCCCCGCGCGGCCGCTGCTGCACCCAGGGATCGTGACCGGCGGGCTGGCCGCGCTGCGGGCGCTGCGGGCCGCCAGCCCGGTGCTGGCCGCCTGGGCCGCCGCGGCCGGGCCGCGCCGAGTGCTGCTGGCCGGGCCGCGGTCGTTCTGCGCCGGGGTGGAGCGGGCCATCGAGATCGTGGAGAAGGTGCTCGACCAGCGCGGTGCGCCGGTCTACGTGCGCAAGCAGATCGTGCACAACACTCACGTTGTCGCCGACCTGGAACGGCGCGGTGCGGTGTTCGTGGACGAACTGTCCGAGGTCCCCGACGGGGCGTGCGTGGTCTTCTCCGCGCACGGGGTGTCCCCCGCGGTCCGCGAAGAGGCGGCCCGGCGCGGCCTGGACACCGTCGATGCGACCTGCCCGCTGGTGGCGAAGGTGCACGCGGAGGCGCGCCGGTTCGCGGCCGACGGCTACCTGGTGGCGCTCATCGGGCACGCCGGCCACGAGGAGGTCGAGGGCACCCTCGGCGAAGCGCCGGAATCGATGGCCCTGGTACAGAGCCCTGCCGACGTGGCCCGGCTGCGCCCCGCGGACCCGGGCAAGGTCGCCTACCTGATGCAGACCACGCTCGCCGTGGACGAGGCGGCCGAGATGACCTCCGCGCTCACCGAGCGGTTCCCCGCGGCCAGGGCCCCGGGCAGCGACGACATCTGCTACGCCACCACCAACAGGCAGCAGGCCATCCGGGCCGTCGCCGCCGAGTCCGACCTGGTGCTGGTGGCCGGGTCGGCCAACTCCTCCAACTCGGTGCGGCTGGTGGAGACGGCGCAGCGGGCCGGCACCCCCGCGCACCTCATCGACGGGCCGTTCGACATCCAGCTCGGCTGGCTGGCGGGCGTATCCACGATCGGCCTGACCGCCGGCGCATCGGCGCCGCCGGCCGTGGTCGACGACATCATCACCGCGCTGTCTGGCCTCGGCCCCGTGGAGGTCTGCGAGCGCGTCATCACCACCGAGAACATCCGGTTCAGCCTGCCCAAGGAGGTCCGGGCACAATGACCATGCCACTGCGACAGAGCCTGCGGATCGGGACCTACCTGATGCGCCAGAAGCTGGCGCGCAACGACAAGTTCCCCCTGCTGGTCGAGCTGGAGCCGCTGTTCGCGTGCAACCTCAAGTGCGCCGGCTGCGGGAAGATCCAGCAACCGCACACGCTGCTGAAGCAGCGGATGCCGGTGGAGCAGGCGATCGGCGCGATCGAGGAGTGCGGCGCGCCGATGGTGTCCATCGCCGGCGGTGAGCCGCTCATGCACCCGCAGGTCCACGAGATCGTCGCCGAGCTGATCAAGCGCAAGAAGTACGTGTTCCTCTGCACGAACGCGCTGCTGATCCCCAAGCACATCGACAAGTTCTCCCCGTCGCGGTACTTCGCCTGGGCGGTGCACATCGACGGCCTGGCCGAGCGGCACGACGAGTCGGTCTGCAAGGAAGGGGTGTTCGACCAGGCGGTCGCTGCGATCAAGGAATGCCAGCGGCGCGGGTTCCGGGTCACCACGAACACCACGTTCTTCAACACCGACACCCCGCAGACCGTCATCGACGTGCTGAACTACCTCAACGACGACCTCGGCGTGGACGAGATGATGATCTCTCCGGCCTACGCCTATGAGAAGGCACCGGACCAGGAGCACTTCCTCGGCGTGACCGAGACCAGGGAACTGTTCCGCAAGGCGTTCGCCGACGGCAACAGGCAGCGCTGGCGGCTCAACCACTCCCCGCTGTTCCTGGACTTCCTTGAGGGCAAGGCCGACTTCGGCTGCACCGCCTGGGGGATCCCGTCCTACTCGCTGCTCGGCTGGCAGCGGCCGTGCTACCTGATGTCGGACGGGTACGTGAAGACGTACAAGGAGCTGATCGAGACCACCGACTGGGACGCCTACGGCCGCGGCAAGGATCCGCGGTGCGCGAACTGCATGGCGCACTGCGGCTACGAGCCGTCCGCTGTCCTGGCCACCATGGGTTCGCTGAAGCAGTCGCTGCGCGCGATGCGCAGCGGCTGAGGGCCGGCCGGGTCGCGCCGGGTCAGGCCCGGCTCACTCCTTGGCGGTGCGGGGGAAGGACTGCTCGCACCAGACGACCTTGCCCCC
>DASXKD010000191.1:0-6628 GCA_036497045.1 Streptosporangiaceae bacterium
ATCCCCCTCGCCGCACCGCCACACTTCCGCTACGGGATCGTTTCGCTACGGCACAGTACCGCTCGGTCGCTGAGAGGCTGCTGTGCGGCACTGGCGTGCTGCGCTTGGCATATGCGGAGCGGTCGACCGGGGAACTGATGCCCGGCCCACCGAAGTCGAGAGCAGCCAGCGCGCTGTCATGCATCCGCATCCAGAACACCCTGACCTGGAAGCCACGGACACTCAGCCGTCTGTGAAGTCCGGCAGTAAAGATCGTCGGTTCTTCGCGCGGCGGCCATTGGGTGCCGATCACGCTCCGTCATCGGCAAGCGGTATTGGCCGGCCGTACGAGGCGTTGCTCGGCAGATCCCCCGGTCCCCAAGGGACTGAGCCGAATGTGAGACAGAGCCGTTGGCGAGACAGACCGGGGTGGCACCGTCTGATGGCGTACGCGGAGAAGCGCGGCAAGGGCCCGAAGCCGTGGCGGGTGAAATACAGGCTGCCCAGCGGGCCGGAGGTCAGTGAGTCTGGGTTCGAGACGAAGGCCTCTGCGCTCGCCTGGGGCCGCGACCAGGAGACGAGGATCCGAGAGGGCCGCTGAACCGGTCCGAATGCCGGGAAGATCACCGTTGGCGAGTGGATCGACCGGTGGCTGCCACTCCAAGACGTCGGCATCAGCACCGAGGAGAACCGCGAGTACCTGATCCGCCGGTTCATCCGCCCGGCCTGGGGCGCCAGCGAACTCGGCGCGCTGAGCACCGAGGAGATCACCAGATGGGAGAACGCCCTGCCTGCCCGGGTCGGCATTTCCCGCCGCGTCGCCGGTGATGCCCGCAGCCTGTTCGGCACGATCCTCGGTGACGCGGCCGCTACGAAGCCGCCGCTGATCCCATACAACCCCGCGCTCCGCCCACGCAACCGCGGCCGCCGGACCGGACGCCGCCTCGCTCGCGCGCCGCAGCGGGTCTGGGCGACGCCGCTCCAGGCGTTACTGGTCGCCAAACGGCTGCGCTGCTGACCGGCCGCGACGACGACTTCACCATGATCGTCACGATCGCCTACACCGGCCTGCGCTGGGGCGAGGCGATTGGCCTAGAACGCGAGTACGCCGGCCGCCGTCCTCCACAGTTTCCATGCTGCGCTTCTGGGTTTACGCGGTCAGGGTAGCTGGGTGATGACCAGGTTGCTGGACCGGTGTGCCCACAGATCAGCGTTGGAGTCGATGTAGGGGATGGCGCCGTTGCTGGTGTCGTGCTCGCACAAGACGGTAACCGTGGTAGCTGCGGTCAGCGACACGGCGGCTGTCTCAGACAGGACGGTGAGGTAGGAGGCGGGCCCTTGGGCGCCGGTGGCGTTCGGGTCGCCGACCATGGTGCGGTGGGTATTGAGGCCCTGGGCGGTGTCGGCGATGGAGCAGCCGGCGTAGTCGGAGGGGCCGAAGTTGACCATGGTCTGCTCGGCGTGCAAGACCCATTTGCCGGCGGGCAGCGCGAGCGTCATGACCGGGGTTTCGGCGCCGCCGGTGGCGCTGATGTTGATGTTGTGGTTGGTCCGTTCCCAGTAGTCCTGCACGGTGGTGGCGGTGGCTGCCGTGTCGGTGGTTACGCGGCCGTGGGCGGTGGTCGCCCACGCCGGGGCGGAGGCGCCTGCGGTGGCCGCGACGGCAGTGGCGGCGGCGCAAGCGAGGAGGGTGCGGGTTCTGGTCAGCATGCTGATCTCCTTAGCCGTTGACGGCGGATTGGTTCTGGCTGGGCGGCTGTGAGTTAACTGCTGGATGTGTGACGGACTGGCCCGACAGGCGGGCACTGCATCTGCACGGCCGGTATGCCGATCGACTGGACGGTGACGACGCCTCAGGCGATGGCCGGCACGCCGTTCAGGCGGCTGCGGTGGTACGCTGCCGCGCCGCCCACACCCGGTAGATAGTCACCGCCACGGCGGCGGCGAGCGCTACGGCTGCGGCCGCGATGAGGGTTACCTGCCAGGCGGGCGTGCCGCCGGTGATGGTGGTGTGGCCGGGTGGCTCGGGGTGATGGCGGTGGGGAGTGGTGGTGCTGCGTAGTGTGGGGCCATCGGCGCCTGCCGCATTACTACAGGCTGAACTGGGCGCAGAACGTGGCGAGGTCGGTCACCCCGTGTGACTGCAGGAACTCGGCCTCCTGCACGGTGCCGAAGTGGTCGCCGGGGTTGAAGCTGCCGCTGAACCCGTCTGGGATCACGAATCCGTCCGGGAGGACCACGCCGGCGAGCTGCCCGTCGGCGATCATGCTCCGCAGCGGGCCCAGGCAGCCGGGGTCCTGGGTGGCGAACTGGCTGGGCGGGGTGCCGTTCGGCGGTGGCTGGACGTCAGCTCCGGCCACGGCCGGCACCAGCGACAGGGCGAACGCCCCGGCGAGCGCGACTGCGCCCCTTCGGGCGCTAAACGGGATGGGCATGGCTGCTCCTTTCTTCTGGCGGCGGGCATGCCGCGCCGGTGGTGGTTAGGGGAGGTCCTGGGCGGCCACGTGCACAGCTGCGACGATCCGCTCGTAGGGGATCTCGGCCCGGTCGTTGGCCTGCTTGACCGCGTGCTCAGAAGGGCCTTCGAACAGGCAGTAGCAGGTCTGGTCGGCGGCTAGGAACGTGGACCGCAGGTAGGTGACCGGGGTACCTTCGGCGGTCATCTGGGCGGTGACGAGCTTGGCGCGGCGGGCGGCGTCGAGTAGCTGCTCCTGGGTGATGTCCGGCAGATAGCGCTCGGCGACGTAGACGCTCATCGGGTTCCCTCCTTTGCCTCACCCGGAACGCTAGGGAACCGGCGGGAGGGAGGAATCCCGGAAATCCCTGGAAACCTGGCCGGACAGCACCCGGTGCCGGGTTCTGGATCAGGCGGCGGGGTGTGATCCGTCGTGACCGCGGCGCCGGGCAGCGAGTTCGGTGCAGGACCGGACCAGGACTTGCGGTAGATGCGGCTCAGGCCGTTCTCCACGGTGTCCGCGCTAGGAACAGCGCCTGGGCGACTTCGCGGACTGGTGTGCCCCGCGCACACCAGTCCGGCCACCCTGCTCTGGGTGGGCGCCAGGGCCGGGACGGGGAAACCCGCTCCGGCCCCCCCGATGGCCGCTGGGGTGCCACCGGCCGCGCAGATCGTCAGGCAAAACCGCAGGATGCACGCGTTGCCTGACCCGGCGCGCGGGAGGAGAATATGGCTCCGGTCATCCTCGGGGGGCGGGCGCATGGCGACGGCGCTGTTGGGCAAGGAGCGGGAGCTTGCCACGATCGGGCGGCTCCTTGAGGAACTACGCGGCGAGTCGGCGGCCGTGCTCATCGAAGGAGAGGCCGGGATCGGCAAGACCACCCTGTGGCAGGCCGCGCTCGGCCTGGCCCGCGAGCGGTCATGGCGGGTGGTCGCCGCCCGGCCCGCCGAGCCGGAGGTTCGTTACTCCTACGGGACGGCGCGCGACCTGCTGGGCCCGCTGCTGGATGAGACCACCGGTGCGCTGCCGGCCCCGCAGCGTCGCGCCGTGGAGAGCGCGTTCCTGCGGGCCGAAGGGCGCGCGGACTCGCACGCGGTGTCGGCTGGCGTGCTGGGGATCGTGCGGGCCGCGGCGGCTGCTGGGCCGTTGCTGGTCGGGATCGATGATCTGCAGTGGCTGGATCCGGCGTCGGGGCGTGTCCTGGAGTTCGCGCTGCGGCGGATGACCACCGAGCCTCTGATGGTCTTGGCGGCGTCCCGGGCCCCGGGATCCGGGCCTGGCGCACTGCACCTTGACAGGGCCGTCGGCGAGGACCGGCTGCACACCATCGTGCTCGGGCCGATGCCCATCGGGGACATGCACCGGCTGGTTCACCAGCGGCTGGGAACCTGGCTGCCGCGGCCGGTGCTGCGTCGGGTGCACGGCGCGTCGGGCGGCAACCCGTTCTTCGCCGTGGAGATGGCCCGGGCGCTGCTGCGCAGCGGGCTTCCCGCCGCCACCGACGCGCTGCCGGTCCCGGCCAGGCTTGGCGGGCTAGTGGCCGGCCGACTAGCCGGGCTGTCTGCCGGGGCTCGTGAGGCGCTGCTGGTGGTTTCGGCCGCTCCCCGGGCGCCGGCTGCCCTGGTGACCGCCGTCGTCGGCCAGCGGGAGCCAGTGATGACGGGCCTGGCCGAGGCCGAGGACGCCGGCATCTTGATCCGCAGCGGCGGCCGGCTCGAGTTCACCCACCCGCTGCTCGCCTCGGTGGTCTACGCGCAGATCCCGCCGGCCAGGCGGCGCCGGCTGCACCGGGCGATCGCTGCGGCGCTCGCCGACCCGCCCCCCGGGGTCCTTGCCGATGCCGGGACCCGCGCCTGGCACCTGGCCCTGGGTGCTGAGGGCCCGGACGCGGGAGTCGCGGAGGCCCTGGACGCGGCCGCCGCATCCGCCCGGTCGGCCGCCGCGCCGGAAGCCGCCGCTGAGCTCGGCGAGCTGGCCCGGCGGCTCACCCCGGCCGGCCAGGAACACGATCGCATCCGCCGCACTATTGACCTGGCCCAGTGCCGCTTCGAGGCCGGAGATACCACGGGCGCCCGCGCTGAGCTGGAAGCGCTCGTGGCCGAGATGACCGCCGGGCCCGACCGCGCGCACGTGCTGCTGCGCCTGGCCAAGGTGCTGTACCTGGCCGACAGTAGCCCGGCGGGCGAGAGATGCGCCCGGCAGGCAATTGCGGAGGCCCTGCCCGAAACTGCCGTCCTGGCTGAAGCGCATGCTCTGGCAGCCCAGCTCGCCGACCACAACAATCACGGCCGGGAGGCACACGCGCGGCAGGCCCTGGAGATCCTGGGCCAGCTGGCGGACCCCGATCCCGCGGTCCTGTCACGGGCTCTGCTGGCCCTGGCTATGGCCGACTACTACATGGGCCGCGGCGTCTCGCGGGAGCTGCTGGAGAGGGCCGCCAAGCTGGAGGAGGGCCTGGCCGAGCGGCCCCCGGTGGCCTGGCGGGCCAGCACGATCATGGGCCAGTTCCTCAAGTACACCGACGACTTCAACGGGGCGCGGGCGATCCTGGAGGCCGCGCTTCGTGACGCCGTCGAGGAGGGGGATGAGAGCTCGTTGCCCGACATCCTCGGTCACCTATCCGAGCTGGAGCTGTGGGCCGGTGACTGGGAGCGGGCCGCTCGCTACGCGGGCGAGTGCGTGGAGGTGGCCGAGCGGACCGAGCAGGGAGTCTGGGTCGCCGTCAACCTGTACTGCCGGGGGCTGGTGAACGCGCATTTGGGGCTGGCCGATCTGGCCCGCGGCGATGCCGAAGCGGGGCTGGCGTACGGCGAGGAGCACGCGGACCCCTGGGTGACCGGGATCAACCTGTGGGTCCTCGGGTTCCTCGAGATGTCCCTGGGCAGGCCCGCCGAAGCCGACCGGCACCTGTCCCGGGCCTGGGACATCGGCGAGTCGATCGGCCTTCGGGAGCCCGGCCAGTGGCGCTTTCACGCCGACCACCTGGAAGCGCTAGCCGGCCTGGGCGAGCTCGGTCGCGCCGAGGTCCTGCTCACCGGCTTCGAGGAGCGGGCCCGGGCGGCCGGGCGGCCCTGGGCACTGGCCACCGCCGCGAGGTCCCGGGCCCTGCTGCTCGCCGCCCAAGGTGACACCAACGGCGCGGCCGCCGCCCTCAGCCAGGCTCTCACCCACCACGAGCACCTTCCGATGCCGTTCGAACAGGCGCGGACCCTGCTCGCCCAGGGGCAGCTGCAGCGCCGCCTCAAGCAGAAGCGGGCCGCCCGCGAATCACTCCAGCAAGCCCTTCGGATATTCGAGCGGCTGCCCGCCCCGCTCTGGGCCGAGCGGGCCAGTGCGGAGCTGGCGCGGATCGGGCTGCGGCCGCCCGCGCCACTGGAGCTCACGCCCACCGAGGAGCAGGTGGCCGAGCGGGTGTGCGCGGGGCACACCAACAAGGAGGTCGCCCAGGCGCTGTTTTTGAGCGTGCACACCGTCGAGGACAACCTCAGCCGGATCTACCGTAAGCTCGGGGTCCGCTCCCGCACCGAACTCGCCGCCGCCAGGCGCCCCAGCTAGGGCGCCTCGCACTCCCCGGCCTGACCCACACGCCGCCATCCGTGGGACACCGCGCCCGGGAGTTGCGGCTCCTGTCGGTGGGACCTACGCGGTAGCACGGCGGTCATCTGATCCTGGTGATGAAGGTTCACCTGCCAGCGCCCGACAATGGCTTTATGGACCCAGCGCCCGCCCTGTATGCGATGCGGATCCGCGGCCACCTCGGCGACACGCTGCTGTCCGCGTTCCCGGCGCTGGTGCCGCAGCACCACGGCGCCGAAACCATGCTCACTGGTCTGTGAGACCGGTCGGCACTGCACGGCGTGCTGGCCGAGGTCGAGGTCCGCCAGCTCACCCCACACCGCAGATCACCAGAATCAGGTGACAGCGAACTGGCCGAACAGCCACAACAACAGCAGCAGCGGTATATGCGGTGCGCGTCTCCCGCCGATCTGCGCCCAGCGCAACCCCGACAGCCGCGCCATCAGCTCATCCGGCGTGACCGAAAAGCCACTGCCCGCCGGCTCGGTCCACCACGCAGTCCCAAGGATTCCCGCCCCACCATGACGCCATTCTCCATGACGCGCAACGCCGGCATGACCGGGCCGTACACAGTGCCGCCAGGGGTTAGCCGCACTCGCTAGGGGTTGGCCGCACCC
>DASXKD010000192.1:0-6285 GCA_036497045.1 Streptosporangiaceae bacterium
CCCCGGTGCCCGAGCCCGCGGCCGTCGCGGTGTTTGCCGCCGATCACGGCGTGCACGCCCAGGGGGTCACGCCCTGGCCGCAGGAGGTCACCGTGCAGATGGTGGCTAACTTCCTGGCCGGCGGCGCGGTGGTGAACGCGATCGCCGCACAGGCCGGCGCCGAGGTGTGCGTGGTGGACGTGGGTGTCGCGGCCGAGATTCCGCCCGCGCCCGGGCTGCTGCCGCGCAAGGTGCGCCTTGGCACCGCGGACATGACGCAAGGCCAGGCGATGAGCCGGGAGGAGGCACAGCGTGCGGTGGAGGCCGGCATCGAGACCGCGCGCGACCTGGTCGCGGCGGGCAACCGGTGCCTGGTCACCGGGGACATGGGGATCGCGAACACCACCGCGTCCGCGGCCCTGATCGCGGTGTTCACCGGCGCGGAGGCACAGGAGGTCACCGGGCGGGGCACCGGCATCGACGACGAGACCTGGGAGCGGAAGGTCAGCGTGATCCGCCGGGCGCTGGCCAGGCACCAGCCGGACCCGGCGGACCCACTGGCCGTGCTGGCGGCGGTCGGCGGCCTGGAGCACGCCGCGCTGGCAGGTTTCCTGCTTGGCGCGGCTGCCTTGCGGACGCCGGTGGTGCTCGACGGCGTCATCGCCTGCGCGGCCGCGCTTGCCGCCCGGGCGATGGCCCCGGACGTGGTGGACTGCCTGGTGGCCGGGCACATGTCCACCGAGCCCGGGGCGCGCCGGGCGCTCACCGCGCTGGGCCTGCGGCCGCTGCTCGACCTGGACATGCGGCTGGGCGAGGGTTCTGGGGCCGCGCTGGCGGTGCCGCTCGTGCAGGCCGCCGCCCGGGTGCTGCGCGACGTGGCGACGTTCGACAGCGCCGGGGTGTCCGGCGCCAAGGAGTGAGGGACGGACATGGCAACCCCGTCCGAGCCGCAGCCCGCCGCCCGGCCCGATACCGGACCCGGCCCGGCCACCCCATCCACACCGGCCGCGGCCCCCCCCATTTATCCCCTCAGCCTGCGGCTGGAGGGGCGGCGGGTGCTTGTGGTGGGCGGCGGCTCGGTGGCGCTGCGCCGGGTGGCCGGGCTGCGTGAGGCGGGTGCAGAGGTCGTCGTGGTGGCCCCGCGGCTCACCCCGGCACTGGCTGACCTCGCCGACCGCGGTCAGATCACCGCCCATCGGCGCGAGTACCAGCCCGGCGACACCGACGGCGCATGGCTGGTCCAGGCCTGCACGGACCAGCCGGAGGTGAACGAGTCCGTGGCGGCGGACGCCGAGCGGCAGCACCTGTGGTGCGCCCGGGCCGACGACGCGGCCGCCTCCGCCGCCTGGGTTCCCGCGGTGGGGCGGGCAGGCGCGGTGACCGTTGCGGTCAACGCGGGCCGCAACCCGCGGCTCGCCGCGGAACTCCGTGACCGCTTCGTAGACACCGTTGGCCCGGTCGATCGTTTGGCAGCAAATGAACAGGAATCTGGGGCCGGCGGGCACAGGGCGCTGGGACGGGTGTCGATCGTCGGCGGTGGGCCCGGGGATCCCGGGCTGATCACGGTGACCGGGCTGCACCGGCTGCGGGAAGCCGACGTGGTGGTGGCCGACCGGCTCGCGCCGCTGGGCCTGCTCGAGCTACTGGCGCCCGGCGTGCACGTGGTGGACGCGGCCAAGGTGCCCGGCGGGCCGGCGATGCGGCAGGACCACATCAACCACGCGCTGGTCGAGCATGCCCGCGCGGGCCGTGCCGTGGTCCGGCTCAAGGGCGGGGACCCGTTCGTGTTCGGCCGCGGCCGCGAGGAGGTCGAGGCGTGCCTGACCGCGGGCGTCCCGGTCGAGGTGGTGCCGGGGGTGACCAGCGCCATCTCGGTCCCGGCCGCGGCCGGCATCCCGGTCACGCACCGCGGCGTGAGCCAGGGTTTCTGCGTGCTCGCCGGGCATGTCCGGCCCGGGGACTCGCGCAGCTCGGTGGACTGGGTGGCGCTCGCCCGCAGCGGGTTGACCCTGGTGCTGCTGATGTCGATCGACCACCTGGCCGAGATCGCGGACACGCTGATCTCCGCCGGGCTGGGCGGCGGCACCCCGGGCGCGGTGGTGTCCGACGGCTGGAGCCGGCAGCAGCGGGTCGTCACCGCGCCGTTGCAGGACCTGGCCGGCGCGGTGCAGGCAGCCGGTGTCACGAACCCTGCGGTGGTGGTGATCGGTGACGTCGCCGGACTGGCTGCCAGCGATCTCGGGATCCCCGGCGCTCCCCTGCCGCCCGGGTCCCTATCCCCCGGTGGATCGCCTTTCTCCGGCGAGGGCGGCGTGGGCAGCCCGGCTCCTCCGGCGGAGCCGGGCCCCCCCTCGCTCCTGGCCGGCGCGGCACCCTCCCCTTCCTCCTTCACCTCAGCCCCGGCCAGCGCGGCACCCGGCCCCTCCTCCTCCACCTCAGCCCCGGCCAGCGCGGCATCCGGCCCTTCCTCCTTCACCTCGGCCCCGGCCAGCGCGGCACCCGGCCCCTCCTCCTTCACCTCGGCCAGTGGGCGGCCGGGGCGGCGGGTGCTGGTGCTCGGCGGGGCACGGTCAGGGAAGTCGGCGACGGCCGAAGGCATGCTGGCCGACGGCGGCCCGGTGGACTACGTCGCGACCGGCACGCCGCCGGGATCGGGCGATGCGGAGTGGGACGCCCGGGTGGCCGAGCACAAGCAGCGCCGCCCGCCGCAGTGGCGGACGGTAGAGACGCTGGCGCTGGCGGAGGTGCTGGCCGCGCCGGACCCGGCTCCCGTGCTGGTGGACTGCCTGACCACCTGGCTGGCCCGGGTGATGGACGACTGCGGGGCATGGGATGGCACCGAGAGCGCCGGCCGAGCGCTGGCGGCCCGTACCGACGAGGTGCTTGAGGCGTGGCGGCACACCCGGCGCCAAGTGATCGCGGTCAGCAGTGAGATCGGTTCCGGCGTCGTGCCGGGCACGGCCTCCGGTCGGCGGTTCCGTGACGAACTGGGGCGGCTGAACGCCCGCCTCGCCTCCGGCAGTGACGAGGTCTGGCTCTGCACCGCGGGAATTGCCCGGCGGTTGCGATGACGCGGGCCCCGCCGTCGCGGCCGGGGCAGCCGGCCGGGCCGGGACGCTCATGGCGGGCCGGCCTGGTCCCGCTGCGATCCGCCTTCGCCCTGTTCACGATCCTCCCGGTGCGGGCGGCACCGGAGATCGGCAAGGATGACGCCGCCCGGGCCGTGCTCTGGCTACCCGTGGTGGGGCTGCTGCTTTCTGCCCCGGCCGCCGCGGCGCTGCTCGCGGTGGAGGCCGGTGGCCACTCCGGGTCGCGCCGCCTGCTGGCCGCGGCCCTGGCGATCGGCGTGCTGGCGCTGCTCACCGGCGGCCTGCACCTGGACGGCCTCGCGGACACCGCGGACGGGCTGGGCAGCCGCCGCCCCCGGGACGAGGCGCTGGCGATCATGCGCCGGTCCGACATCGGGCCGTTCGGCGTCGCGGCGCTGCTGTTCACCGTCCTGGTGCAGATCACCGCCCTGGCCACGGTGGCTCCCGGCTGGCCGGAAGCCGCTGCCCTCGTGGTGGCCGCGGTCACCGGGCGGACCGCGGTCATGCTGGCAACCGGCCCCGGTTCCCCCGCCGCGCGGCCCGACGGGTTCGGCGCGCTGGTGGCCGGGGCCACTTCCGGCCGGGCCAGGGTCACGGCCGGTGCCGTGGTGCTCGCGGTGACCGCGGTGACCGCCGCTGCCGCCTGGGGCGGCTACCTAGCGGTGCGCGGCGTGGTTGCCGTGCTGGCCGGGCTGTGCGCCGGCGACCTACTGCGCCGCCTCGCCCGGCGGCGCCTCGGCGGGATGACCGGTGACGTGTTCGGCGCGGTGGTGGAGGTCTCGGCCGCGGTGGTGCTGCTAGCCCTGGCCCTGACCGCCTAGGCCCTGGCCCTGACCGCCTACGCCCGCAGCACGCAGAACTCGTTCCCGTCCGGGTCGGCCAGCACCACCAAGGTCACCTCCGGGCCCTGGTCCTCGGCCCGGCCGTTGTAGAAGCCTGACAAAAAGAGCAAAACGTCTAGACCATGTGGCCAAACCGCCGGTAAGGTCTGTACCACAAATAGACCATGCGCCCGCGCTCGATGTGCGGGCCAAGGTCTCGGGGGGAGGGTCCTCACCTAGCCCTAGCAGGGGGTTGCTTGGGGGGAGGTTAGGTGAGGACCCACAGCCCAGCCAGCTAGCGGCTACGGCAGCCGCCCGCAGCAAGACGATGCTCTCGGCTGAGAACGTAGACAATTTCTATTTGAACGTACTTCGGCCAGGGCATCGATTGAAAGAAGCCCGGCCGCAACATGCTCGGGGGCGGCAGCGTGCCGGGTCAGGGGCGGAGCCCCCGGCAGCGCCGTCTCCCCCCACGGTAGCCCGGGGCTCCGCCCCGCCTGAGGCACACGCGCTCCCCGTTCGCGGGGCTGACCATCGCATTCAAGCAGGGCTTGCTTTCCGATCTGCGCTATCGCCCGTTCATCAGCGTGCGGAGGATGTCCAGCTTGCTCCGGAGCACCGCGAGGTCGTGCATGAACTCCTCGCGCCACTCGGCATCAACGAGCGGCGTCTGATGCAGAGCACTGGTCGCGCTGTCCAGTGCGTGACGGGGCGCCCAGGTGGTGGCGGAACGCACCGGCGCCGCCACTCCCCGCCCTCCCTCCGCGGCGGGTGATGTGCCGGTCTGACCTGCTCTGTTAATGTTCCAACGCCATTCGGGCGAGGTACCCGACGCGAAAAGGGGAGATGTAGCGTCATGAGGGGATATCTGCGTAGTTTGTCCTGCATCGTGTTCACGAGCACGGTCGTCATCGGAGGGGTACTGGCGGCCGGGCCGGTCATAGCCGCAGGCGCGGCGGTCACCGGCACGGCCACCTGTTCGGGCACTCCGACGGCACCGGGCGTGCTGACCGGCACGTACACGTCCAGTGTGGTGGTGAGGGGGGCATGCGAGGTCAACGCGGGGCCCGCGGTCGTCAAAGGCGATCTCACGATCAGCCCGGGGTCCGTCGTGCTCGCGGCGTTCGCGCTGAACGACAAGACCGGAACCGGCCATTCCAGCCTGAGCGTGAAGGGCAACATTTACGTCCAGGCGGGCGCGGTCGGGGTGCTGGGCTGCAATCCGGCGAACTTCGCGTGCCTGGACGACCCGAACCCGAGCAATCCGACGCTGTCCAGCCATCTCACCGTGGGCCTGGACCTGCGGTCCAACCTGGCACTGGGCCTCATCGTGCACAACTTCACCGTCGGTGGTGACGTGATCCAGACCGGTGGCGGCGGCGGTGTCAACTGCAACCCGCAGGGGGTCTTCAAGCTGTTCCAGAGCCCGGTCTACAGCACTTACGAGGTCGGCTCGGTGGGCGGTGACGTGCGGATCAGCAGCGTCCATTCCTGCTGGATGGGCATCGTGCAGGTGCACGTGGGCAACACCATGGTGATGTACCGGAACAAGCTGGCGGATCCGGACGCCATCGAGATCCTGGCCAACAACATCACAGGCAACCTGATCTGCCGCGGTAACAGCCGTACCTGGGACAGCGCTGAGGCCGGCAACGGCCTGTTCCCGCGCACTCCGCAGCCGAACACGGTCGGCAGGAACCGGAAGGGCCAGTGCGTGCTGTCCAGCCCGACCAAGCCGGGCGGCCCGCACGGCCCCGGGCCGTTCTAACCCCGAACAGCCTGTGATCGCGTGGCGCTGGCTACGGGGATCCCGTAGCCAGCGCCGCGGCCATTTCCCAGGCGAGGGCTCGGTCAGGTGGAGATGTCGGGGTAGGGCACGCTCCAGTGGCTGAGCCGGGCCGCGAACTCCCGCTGGAAGGCAAGCGGTTCGGCATAGTCGCGCTCGAACAGGGCGATGAACAGGGTCAGCGTGAGGAAGTTGTGCGCGCCCATCTCGAACAGCGTGACGTAGTCATGGCCGGCCAGCGCCTCCCGTTCGGCGTCGGTGAACTTCAGCCAGGTGCTGCGCTCGGCCCCGGGGCAGTTGAGGATCACGTTGGCCTGCTCGGCCTCCCACCAGGCCACGGTGCCGTGTGGGTCGGCGCGGTAGCGCTCGACCAGTTCCGGGTCGCGGTCGATCGTGTACAGGAACTTGTTCAGCAGGTATTTGCTCACTGGTCCACCCCGTTCGGGTACCAGGTGAAATAGGCCTCCATGGTGTGGAAGAGGTCAAGCGAGTCGACGTAGTCGGCCTTGGCGTTCTCCCCCGCCACGCCCATCATCAGCATGAAGTCCATGAAGCCGTGGGTCGCGTTGCCCGGTTCCCACAGGCTGTCCAGGCTGACCTCGGCCAGGGC
>DASXKD010000193.1:0-5601 GCA_036497045.1 Streptosporangiaceae bacterium
TCCTGCACGGATGCCTCAAAACCCGCACCTGCTGCGACGAGGCAGCCGCCTGGGGACACCGGCAAAACCTCCCTCAATCTTCCGCAGCGGCTTGACACCTAAGCTCCTGGGATGTCTAGCGGCGACTTCGATTAGCCGACCTCCCACCCGTCCATATGATTGGCATGTCCGTGAGCGGAATAAGGGGTGGCATCATGACCGGCTGGCTGGATGTCCACGCACATTATGTCACCGACCGCTACCGCAAGGAGTGCCTTGCGGCCGGGCACGGCCAACCCGACGGCATGCCCGGTCTACCCGGCTGGAGCGTCGAAGCGGCACTGGAGATCATGGCGACCGCAGGCATCGCCGCCGCCGTGGTGTCGATCTCCTCACCCGGCGTGCACTTCGGTGACGACTCGCTCGGCCCGAACCAGCCGGCCAGGGATCTGGCCGCGCATGTCAACGATGCCGGCGCGCAGATCGTCGCGGAACGTCCCGGCCAGTTTGGCCTTTCCGCGGTCCTCCCGTTGCCCGACGTCGACGGCGCGCTTGCCGAACTCAGCCGCGCCTATGACGACCTCCGAACGGATGCAGTCGCACTGAAGACCAACTACCACGGCCGTTACCTCGCCGACGCCGCATTCGGCCCTGTGCTGGCCGAGCTGGACATCCGTGCGGCCGTGGTGACGCTGCACCCGACCTCGCCACCGGGCTGGGAACACACCGCCCTGGGCAGACCCCGGCCGATGATCGAGTTCCTGTTCGACACCACGCGCTGCGTGGTGGACCTAGCGCTGAGCGGCACGCTCACCCGGTACCCTGACATCCGCTGGATCGTCCCGCATGCCGGCGCCGTGCTGCCGGCCCTGGCCCACCGGGTCGCAGGCATGTCCCTGATGACCGAAACGCCGGTCGACCTGCCGGGCCTCCTAGGCAGCCTCCACTACGACCTGGCTGGCTCGCCACTGCCGGTAGCACTCGAGGGCCTGCTCGCGCTGGCCGGACCGGACCGCCTGCTGTATGGCAGCGACTTCCCCTTCACCCCGGCTCCCGCCATCGCCTACCTGGCCACTGCACTCAGGCAGGCACCTGCCCTCCACGAAGCGCGCCTGGGCCTGCAACCCGGCTCCACTGGGACCGCATTGTTCCCCCGCCTGGCACCCCCGCAAGGCACGGTGAACTGAGCGCTTTCGGCGGGCGCATGATCGCGCCCAGGCACTGCCCCCTGCTGGCCACCCGCTAGCCCAGCCGCGGAGGTGGGTTTCCCCCGGTCCCGCCGAGGGCAGGCGCGTCCAGTTCGGGCAGTGGCCGGCGGGAGATCGCATGGGCTTCGGCGGCCGGGAGGCCGAGCATCCGCAGCAGGTCTTCGGTGACCTGGTCGGTGGCTTGCGCGTCGTCACGCTCGGGGTGATCGTGCAGGAGCTGGCCGAGGCACAGCGCCGCGCCCGCGACGAGGACCATGGCCAGGTCGGGGTCGCGGACGGTGAAGCGGCCGGCCCGGGCGGCGGTGACGATGTCCCGCCGGGCGCGGGGAGCGAGTCCGGAGTCAGCGCCGGCCAGGGCGAGCCCGTTGCTGAGCAGGACCTTGCTGAGCTCGGAGCTGCGGCGGTGCAGGCGCCCGGTCAGGCGGAAGCTCTGCGCGAAGACGTGCGCGGGATCGTCCATGCCCTTGGTCAGCTCGTCGAGGAACGCGCCGTGCTGCTCGATGGCACCGGCCACGGCCGCCTGGAAGAGCTGCTCCTTGGTCTCGAAGTGGTTGTAGAACGACCCCATCCCCACGTCCGCGGTCTGGGTGATTTCCAGGATCGGGACGTTGGCCCTCCCGGCCGCGATGAATCCCTGGGCCGCGCGGACGAGCGCGGCGCGGGTGCTCGCCTTCCGCCGCTCCAGGCGGCTGGGAGTGCGCCCGGTCTGCTGGGCCATGCCTGCTCGCTCTCTGGTCGGTGCGGGGCCTCGGTCTACTCTAGACGTGGCCCTCAGTCATGAGGAAATCGTCACCGTAACCTTGACTGAAGATACCCTCGTAAGTGACGATATCGTCAGCAAGCGGAGGGAGCGGTCAATGGTCGACCAGCACGACCCACACGCAGGCCTGCACAGTGCGCAGGGGGCCCTGGGCGGCGAGCACCCGGGCAGGGCGGGCAACCCGGTGATCAAGGTGCGCGACCTCGCCTGGCTGGAGTTCGAGAAACCCGATCTGGGTAGGGCCGAGGTGTTTGCCCAGGCGTTCGGCTTCGCGATCTCGCTGCGCAGCAGGGACGAGCTGCACCTGCGTGGCACCGACCCTGGCTCGCCCTGCGTCCTTATCAGGAAGGGGACGCGTTCCCGGTTCGCGGGCGTGGCCTTCGCGGCAGCCGAACAGCGGGACGTTCTGCGACTGGCGGAGGCGACCGGTGGGGCGGTCACCGCGCTGCCCGGGAGCCTGGGCGGCGTGACTGTCGACCTCGCCGATCCGGCGGGGACACGGGTACGGGTCGTGTCCGGCACGCAGGACCTTCCCGCGCTGGCCGCACAGGCTCCGCTGACGCTGAACGCCGGTGGAGAGAGGCCGCGGGTGAACGCCGCGCAGCGGCCGCCGCGCGAGCCGGCCCGGGTGCTCCGGCTCGGCCACGTCGTGCTGCAGGCCACCCGGTACCTGCGGACGCTGAACTGGTACCTCGACCACCTCGGCATGATCGTCAGCGACTTCCTGTACTTCGCGGACCAGCGCGACCGCGGCCCGGTGATGAGCTTCATCCGCTGCGACCGGGGCAGCGTGCCTGCAGACCACCACACCGTGGCCCTGGTCCTGGGGCCGTCCGACCGGTACGTGCACTCGGCGTACCAGGTCGCGGACCTGGACGCGCTGGCCGCCGGCGGGCAGCACCTGCTGGAGAGGGGCTACCGGCGGTCCTGGGGGGTCGGCCGGCACATCCAGGGCAGCCAGATTTTCGACTACTGGCGTGACCCGGACGGGTTCCTGGTGGAGCACTTCGCCGACGGTGACCTGTTCGACTGCACGCTCGAGCCCGGGTGGGCGCCGATGACCGCCTCGGGCCTGGCCCAGTGGGGGCCGCCCGCGACGAAGGACTTCCTCGGCATCAGCCCCGGCCGGGAGGCACTGCGGGAACTGTGCGCCATCGCGGGAGCGCTGCGCGCGGACAATGATTTCGATGCCCGCAGGCTCTGGGGCCTGCTGAAGGTGGCCGCCTCGTGAGCACGTCCGTGCTGCGCACCGCCGACGCCTGGTGGGTGCTCACCCAAGGCGGAGCGGTCAGGGTCGACACGCCCGCCACCACGACCGCCGGGCTGCTCGCCGACCGCGACGCGGTGGCCGCGGCCACCGCGGGAGGGGACGCGGTCCCGGTGGAAGGGCTTTCCCTGATCTCGCCGGTGACGGCGCCGTGCCGTGTGGTGGCGCAGATGACCAACTTCGCCTCGCACGTCACCGACACCGGCGGCGATCCGGCCACGGTCCCGCTGACGTTCTTCCGCAAGACGTCGGGGTCGGTCAGCGGCCCGGACGCCGACGTCATCCGGCCCGCCCACGTGCGGCTGCTCGACTACGAGGTGGAGATCGGCCTCGTCATCGGCACCGAGATGCCCGCGGGCAGCGCCGTGACCGAGGACAACCTTGGCGGGCTCATCGCGGGCCTGGTGGTCGCCAACGACGTCTCGGCCCGGGACATTCAGCTGCCGCAGACCCAGTTCTACGAGGCCAAGTCCTACCCGACCTTCACTCCGTGCGGGCCCGCGCTCGTGCTCCTGGACCCCGGGGAGGTTAAGCGGTTCACCGACCTGCGGCTGCGGCTGCGGGTCAACGGCGAGCTCAGGCAGGACATGACCGCCGCCGACATGATCTACAGCCCGCTCCAGACACTGCGGGGGCTGACCAGGTTCCAGCGCCTGGATCCCGGTGACCTGGTACTCACCGGCACCCCAGCGGGGACGGCGCTGAGCGCGCCACCCCGGCCGGCCCGGGTCCTCGCCGAACTGCTGCCGGCCCGCGTCAAGTGGCGGATGTTCTTCCGCGGCCAGGCCCGCAACCGGAAGTATCTACAGGACGGCGACGTCATCGAGGCCAGCGTGGCCACCGACGACGGCGCGATCGACCTGGGTACCCAGCACACAGTCGTGAGGTACGCCCGATGACAGACAACCTGCCGGCCGAGGACCTGTTGTGGCCGGCCTACGCCGGCCCCGCCGACCTGGCGGCGATCGAGGCGGTGCCGCTGGCGGACCGCGGCCTGCCCGGCTCGACCTACCAGCTCCTCACCCGCGCCGCGGCGCGCTGGCCGGACCGCACGGCCATCAGCGTCCTGCCGGACGCCACCCGGTGGCGGGCACCGCAGCGGGAAACCTTCGCCGGGCTCCTGGCCGGCGCGCACCGCTACGCCAACCTGCTGCACAGTGTCGGGGTGCGCCGTGGTGAGGCGGTTGCCTTGATGTCCCAGAACTGCGCCGAGCTGATCCCCGCGATGCTGGCCGCCCAGCTCGCCGGGATCGCCGCGCCCCTCAACAGCAGCCTCTCAGCCCAGCATTTGACCGGGCTGCTGCACCGCTCCGGTGCGCGGGTGCTCATCACGGCCGGACCCGAGCTCGCGCCGGACACGTGGGCCACCGCGCAGGCGCTCGCCCGCGACGGCCTGGTCGACTGCCTGCTGGCACTTCGCCCCACAGGTGCGGCCGGTCCCGCCCAGCCGCTGCCGTCCATCGGCGGCGTGCGCACGGCCTACCTGACTGAGCTCGCCGCCGGCCAGGACGGATCGGCCTTCCTTGGTGAACCGCCCCGCTCGCAGGACCTTGCCGCGCTGTTCCACACCGGCGGCACGACCGGGGTACCGAAACTGGCCGCGCACACGCACGCCAACGAGGTCGCCGACGCGTGGATGCTGGCCGCCGGGTCCGTGCTCGGCGAGGAATCCGTTGTTTTCGCGGCGCTCCCGCTGTTCCACGTCAACGCACTGGTCGTCACCACGCTCGCACCGATGTTCCGCGGCGTCCCCTCGGTCTGGGCCGGGCCGGAGGGCTACCGGGAGCCGGAGCTTTACGGCACGTTCTGGAAGATCGTCGAGCATTACCGGATCAGCGCCATGAGCGCGGTGCCCACGGTCTACAGCGTGCTGGCGCAGTGCCCGGTCGACGCCGACATCTCCAGCCTGCAGTCCGCAATGGTGGGCGCCTCACCGCTGCCCCCGGCGGTCAGGGAAGGGTTCCAGGCGCACACCGGCGTGACACTGATCGAGGGGTACGGGCTCACCGAGGCGACCTGCGCGAGCGCACGCAGCTTCGCCGGCGCGCCGCGTCCCGGCTCGGTCGGACAGCGGCTGCCCTACCAGCAGGTCAGGGTGATCACCGCCGGGGCGGACGGCGCCTGGCAGGACATGCCGGCCGGGGAGACGGGCGTGCTGGCGATCAGCGGGCCCGCCGTCTTCCCCGGCTACGTCACCGGCCGCGACGACCGCGGCCCCGTCCTGGACGGCCTGGGCAAGCTCGCGGACGGCTGGCTGGACACCGGAGACCTCGCCCGCCTCGACGCCGACGGCTTCATCTACCTCGCGGGCCGCGCCAAGGACCTCATCATCCGCGGCGGCCACAACATCGACCCGGCCGTCATCGAGGATGTGCTGCTCGCCCACC
>DASXKD010000194.1:0-2278 GCA_036497045.1 Streptosporangiaceae bacterium
GCCAGCCGGGCGTGTTCGTGCCACTGTCCGACACGGTGTCCTCGTTCAAGGCGATCACCGAGGGCAAGTACGACAACTTCCCCGAGCAGGCGTTCTTCATGTGCGGCGGGATCGAAGACGTGGAGCGCAAGGCCGCGCAGCTGGAGAAGCAGTGAACGGAGCGCTCGAAGCGAAGGGCGGGCCGGCGACGTGAGCGTACGAGTGGCCCTGGTGGCCCCGGACGGCGAGATCTGGTCCGGGATGGCCCGGATGGTGATCGCCAAGACCCTCGACGGCGACCTGGGCATCCTCACCGGGCACCCGCCCGTGGTCGGGATCCTCGCCGATGCCAGCCTGGTCCGGATCCTGGACGTCGAGGACGGCGCTGGCGAGGACCGTAGTGAGGTCCGCGCGGCAGTGAGCAGCGGCTTCCTGTCCGTCGCGGACGACCGGATCTCGATCCTGGTGCGCGAGGCGCAGCTAGGCTCGCAGGTAGAGGTCGCCGCGGCCCGGGCCCGGCTCGACGCCGCGCTGTCCGAGGCCGGGCAGTTGCCACCGGGCGAGGCCGAACCCCTTGAGGTGAGATACTCCCGCGCCGTGCTGCGGGCCACTGGCGACCAGTCCTGACGGGCGCACGCAGCCGGGCCGGGGATGAGCAAAGCGATTGCGCTCGATGCGGCCTGGATCTTCGCCGCCTTCCTGGTCATCGTCGTGCTCTGCGCGATCGGCCTGGCCATCCGCCGGATGCTCCTCGATCGAGGCGGCGGCACGGTGGAGTGCGGGCTGCGCAGGCCAGGGGGCACCTGGCGGCTGGGCGTCGCCGCCTACGCGGGGGACGAGCTGCGCTGGTACGACGCGGTCGGCGTGCTGCTCAGCCCGGAGGAGGTGCTAGCCAGGCGGACCCTGTCGGTGGCGTCCAGGCGCGAGGCCTATCCCGCCGAAGCCACCCAACTGGGGCAGGGGATGGTCGTGGTGTCCTGCACCGTGGGGGAGACGCCGGAGACCGTGGAACTGGCCATGGCTGAGGGCGCGCTGACCGGTTTCCTGGCCTGGCTGGAATCCGCCCCGCCCGGCTCCTATCCGCTCAGCTCCTAGCGGGCCCACTCAGCGCCGGACCAGTGCGCGCCAGCGCCGGACGGTGCGGTCAGCGCTCGCCGCCCGGCTTCCACAGCACGTCGCCGCGCCCGGCGTTGGCCCGGCGGGCCAGGATGAACAACAGGTCAGAGAGCCGGTTGAGATACTTGGCGGTGTCCGGGTTCACCGAGCCGGGGTAGGCCTCCAGGGCCGCCCAGGCGCTGCGTTCGGCCCGGCGCACCACCGTCCGGGCGGTGTGCAGCAGCGCCGCCCCCGGCGTGCCCCCGGGCAGGATGAAGCTGCGCAGCACGGGCAGGCCCTCGTTGTGCTCGTCGCAGGCCCGCTCCAGATCGCTGATGTAGCTCTCCTCGACCCGCAGCGGCGGGTACTTCGGCTCGGCGACCACCGGGTTGCACAGGTCCGCGCCGACGTCGAACAGCTCGTTCTGGACCCGGGTGAGCAGCACCGCGATACCGGAGTCAAGCTGGCCGAGCGCGAGCGCGGTGCCGATCGCGCAGTTGGCCTCGTCCACGTCGGCGTAGGCGGCCAGCCGCGGATCCCCCTTGCCCACACGGCTGCCGTCACCGAGCGCGGTGGTCCCGCCGTCACCGGTCCTGGTGTAAATGCGGGAGAGCACCACGGGCTTGTCGCGGGCGTCTTCGGCGTCTGCTGGCATGGAGTCACCGTAGCGGGCGCGGCCGGCTCCGAGTACGCCGGACGCCCCCGCGATGTGCCGGGCGGCGGGTTAGGGTTGTCCCCTACGCACGCGTTCTGCGGTCTTGAGGTGGCTGTGTACGACTATGTCATCGTTGGTGCCGGTAGTGCGGGATGCGTCCTGGCGCTGCGCCTCACCGAGAACCCCTCGGCGCGGGTTCTGCTGCTCGAGGCCGGCCCTCCGGACGATGCCGATGAGATCCACATCCCGGCGGCGCTGAACCTGCTGTTCCAGAGCACCTACGACTGGGACTTCCACACCGTGCCCCAGGAGCGGGCGGCGGGGCGCGCCATCTACTGGCCGCGCGGGCGGATGCTCGGCGGGTCCTCGTCGATGAACGCCATGATCTATATCCGGGGCAACCGGCACGACTACGACACCTGGCGGGACGAGTACGGCTGCAGCGGCTGGGGTTACGCCGACCTGATGCCGTACTTCCGCCGGGCCGAGAACAACTCCCGCGGCGCCGACGCCTACCACGGCGGGACCGGGCCGTTGTCCGTGTCCGAC
>DASXKD010000195.1:0-10883 GCA_036497045.1 Streptosporangiaceae bacterium
CAACCGGGATGCTGTCATCGCCCGCTACTCCGGCCTCGCCCGCACCGCCCGGGCCGGGGCCGCGATCACCGACTGCGACCCAGGCGAGTTCGCCGATGGGGGCTTCGGCGCCGCCGCCTACACCGGAACCGACGGCGCACCGGAACGGGCGCTGCGCGCCAGCCTCGGCTGCGGCAACCCCCTGGCGGTCGCCGGCCTGCATCCCGGCGAGACCGTCCTGGACCTGGGATCCGGCGGCGGCCTGGACGTGCTGCTGTCCGCCCGCCGGGTCGCCCCCGGCGGCACCGCCTACGGCCTGGACGCCAGCCCGGACATGCTCACCCTCGCCCGCGCCAACGCCGCCGCGGCCGGCGTCACCAACGCCACGTTCCTGCGCGGGCACATCGAGGACATCCCGCTGCCTGACGAGCATGTGGACGTGGTCATCTCCAACTGCGTCATCAACCTGTCCACCGACAAGCCACGCGTCCTCGCCGAAGCATTCCGGGTACTACGGCCCGGCGGGCGGCTGGGCGTCAGCGACGTCATCGCCGATGAGGGCGCCGACCCCGCCCGCCTCGCCGCCGCCGAACGGCAGGTCGGCTGCCTCAACGGCGCCCTCACCCAATGCCAATACTCTGAACTGCTCCAGGCCGCCGGGTTCACCGGCATCAGCATCACACCAACCCACCAGGCCGAGCCAGGCCTGCATTCCGCCATCGTCCAGGCGGTCAGACCAGCTGCCCAGCAGCCGTGACTTGGGCCTGTCACAGCCTGGCTGACAGGCCCAGGTCTTTCCGTTGCCAGCCCCTGATGTCGTCGATGAGGATCGCTGACAGCGACGCCCATCCGCGCGGACCTGGGGTAGGCGGGCGGGCCGCCATCGGTGGTGGGAGCGTTTCCTCGCGGCTGGGCGGTACGGGATGGACGACGGCCGTGCAGCCACACCGCTCGGCGCACGCTTCCGTTGCAGCCATCCTCCACCGCGGACAGCACGGGCCGCATCACTGCCGCCGTTCATTTCAGCCAGCATTTCCGCCGGGGCTGCGGGCGTGCAGGTCACTCCGACGGATTGCCAGCCCTGGCTCCCCGGGTTATCCGATGAGGACGCCGAGGCGGGTGGTGCTGGCACAGGAGCGCGGCGGGGTGCGGGCGATCCCGGCGTACAGGTCGGCGTCGGGGGCAGCGGGGCTGACCGGGGCGGCGGGTCGCCATTGGGTGACCGGGACCACGCCGGGCGGGACCAGGGGCAGGCCGCCGAACAGGGCGGTGACTTCGGCGTGGCTGCGCGCAGTGACGCCGCCGGGCACGGCGGCGTTGTACGCCTCGACGGCGCTGCCGACCTGGTCGGGCGCGAAGTCGGCGGTCAGATTAGAGATCACCAGGTAGGAGCCGGGAGCTAACGCCCGAGCCAGTGCGGCGACGATCCCGGCCGGGTCGTCGGCGGCGGCCAGGAAGTGCAGGATGGCCAGCAGCAGCACGGCGACGGGCTGGGCGAAGTCGAGCGTGGCCGACGCCTGGGCCAGGATCGCGGGCGGGTCGCGCAGGTCGGCGTCGATGTAGCCGCACCGGCCCTCGGGCCTGCTGGTGAGCAGGGCCCGGGCGTGGACGAGCACGAGCGGGTCGTTGTCGGCATAGGCGACCGCGCACTCGGGCGCGACCTGCTGGGCCAGCTCGTGGGTGCTGCCCGGGGCGGGCAGCCCGGTGCCGATGTCCAGGAACTGGCGGATGCCACAGTCGCCGGCCAGGTAGCGCACCGCCCGGGCCAGGAAGGCCCGGTTCGCCCGCGCCCCGGCCACCACGTGCGGATGCCAGCGGGCCACCTCGTCGGCGACCGCCCGGTCGGCCAGATAGTGATCCTTGCCGCCGAGCCAGTAGTTGTACACCCGCGCCGGATGCGCCACAGATGGATCGAAGACGGGACGGCTGCGAACGCTGGCTCGGCTCGGGTGCATGGCAGCATCATAGACTACTTGTCTATGCCCGTCCACTCCCGTCCATACCTGTATCAGGACGGTGCGTCATGAGCATGCACGGGTTAGCTGCCTGGCATGGCAGCAAGGCAGACCGTCGATCCCGACAGTGCCACGCCCGTCTACGTCCAGGTTGCCGACATCCTGCGGTCGCGCATCGAGGCCCGGCAACTGCTGCCGGACCGGCCGGTGCCCAGCGAGACGCAACTGCAGCAGGAGTTCGGCGTCGCCCGTGGCACGGCACGCAAGGCCATCGCCCTGCTGCGCGATCAGGGACTCGTCGTCACCGTTAAGGGCCGGGGGTCCTACGTCAACCCTGGCCGATAGTGCGCCAGCACGAAGGGATCATGGGGATGCAGGTCATCGAGGGGGCGGGCCGGTACACCCCGGCCACGGGCGGCGAGCCCAATCACTGGGCCGAGCACATGGCCAGCCCGGATCTCAGCGTGGGCACGTACTCGATCCCGGCGGGCGGGCTCGACGACCAGGAGCCGCACCGCGAAGACGAGATCTACGTGGTGCAGGCCGGCGCCGCTACGCTGGTGACCGATTCGGGCACCGCGGAGGTCGGGCCGGGCTCGGTGATCTTCGTCCCGGCCGGTGAGAACCACGAGTTCACCGACGTACGTGGGGACCTGGCCCTGCTGGTCATCTTCGCCCCGCCGTACGGGTCCCGGCCCGATGTCGAGAAGTAGCCGCCAGCTCCGTCATCTTTCCTGAACGGCGGCACGGGCCGCCGGATCGGAGAGGATGAGGCGATGCGGTACATGATCTTGCAGAACTACGGAGCCACCGGGTCGGACTGCCCGCCGATGAGCCAGTGGTCGCCGGCCGACATCAAGGCCCACATCGAGTTTCAGCAGGCGCTGAACGCCGAACTCCTCGATCGCGGCGAACTGGTGGACGCGCAGGGGCTGGCCGGGCCCGAGCAGGCGAAGTTTGTGATCTCGGACGGGTCCAGCGCCCCGGTGATCACCGACGGCCCGTTCCCCGAGTCCAAGGAACTCCTTGCCGGATACCGGATCGTGGACGTGGAATCGGACGAGCGTGCCGTCGAGATTGCGGCCAGGATTTCCGCCGCGCCCGGGCTGGACGGCAGGCCGATCCGCCAGCCCACCGAGGTGCGCGCGGTGATGAGCGCCCCGGATCCCGAGGTGTGACCGGCCAGCAGGACACCGCGGACCTGCTGCGCGACCTGGCGCCGCGGGCCCTCGGCGCGGTCGTCCGGCGCTACGGCCACTTCGCCGACGCGGAGGACGCCGTGCAGGAGGCGCTGCTGGCCGCCGCCACGACATGGCCCGCCGACGGCATGCCGGGCAACCCGCTTGCCTGGCTCATCCGGGTGGCCTCGCGCAAGATGGCCGACCAGTACCGGAGCGACGAGGCACGTCGGCGGCGCGAGGAACTGGCTGCCTCCTGGTCCCTGGTCCCGGCCGAACCGGTCCCGGCGCACGACGACACGCTGACGCTCATGCTCATGTGCTGTCACCCGGCCCTGTCCCCCGGTGCCGCCATACCGCTCACGCTGCGGGCCGTCGGCGGCCTGACCACCCGCGAGATCGCCGCCGCGTTCCTTGTCCCCGAGGCGACCATGGCGCAGCGGATCAGCCGGGCCAAGGCGAAGGTCAGGGGCTTCGACGAGCCGTTCACGCTGCCGCCGCCTGGCGGAGGCGGCGAGCGGCTGCGGTCGGTGCTGCACGTGCTGTACCTGATCTTCAACGAGGGCTACGCGGCCAGCGACGGCCCCGACCTGACGCGCACCGATCTGTCCGGCGAGGCGGTCCGGCTGGCCCGCGGTGTGCACGCGGCCCTGCCGCAGGATGCCGAGGTCACCGGCCTGCTCGCGCTGATGCTGCTGACCGACGCCCGGCGCCCGGCGCGGACCGGGCCCGGCGGCGAACTGGTACCGCTCGAAGCACAGGACCGTGCCCGCTGGGACCGCCAGCTCATCACCGAGGGCCTGACGCTGCTCACCGGCGCCCTTCGCCAGGGCGAGCCGGGCGAGTACCAGCTACTTGCGGCCATCGCGGCACTGCACGACCAGGCCGCCAGCCATGCGAACACCGACTGGCCGCGAATCCTGGCCCTGTACAACCGGCTGGAGGCGATGACCGGCAACCCGATGGTCGCGCTGAACCGGGCCGTCGCCATGGCCATGGCACAGGGCCCGGACGCAGGACTGGCACTCCTCGACGGCCTGGCCGGCCAGCTCGGTGACCACCACCGATTGCATTCGGTGCGGGCCCACCTGCTGGAGCAGGCCGGCGACACCGGCGGGGCGATCGCCGAGTTCGAAGCCGCCGCCGCCCGCACCACCAATCTGCGCGAGCGGGACTACCTGGTGACGAAGGCGGCCCGGCTGGCCGCCGGGCCGCGGGCCAGCCAGCTCGAACCGTTCGACCGGCCGCGCTGCCAGGCCGAGTGACTCCTCCGCGACCTGCCATTCGCGGGGCCAGGTCCGGCGGGACAGCCGGGCGGCATCGGAGTCGAACGCCGTCGGAAGCGCCCAGTTCAGCCGGGGGGCTCCGGGCCGTGAGGACTCCAGCGGTGTCCCCGGGCTATGCTGTCCTCCCCCGGGCTATGCTGTCCTCCCCTGGGCGATGCTGTCCTCCCCTGGGCGATGCTGTGCTCCCCCCGGGCCAGTACCAGCGGTCACGCCGGCGGGCCAGCGGCGGAGGTGGCCGCGGCTGGGCCTGCGCCGGGACCGGCCAGCCCGGTCTCGTAGGCCAGCACGACCGCCTGGACCCGGTCACGGAGCTGCAGCTTGGTCAGTATCCGGCCGACGTGAGTCTTGACCGTCGCCTCGCTGAGGGTCAGCTCGGCGGCGAGTTCGGCGTTGCTCAGGCCCCGGGCCAGTAGCCGCAGCACCTCAAGCTCGCGCGGGGTCAGCTCGGACAGGTCGGCCTGCACGGCCAGGCGGGCGGGCGTGCGGGGGGCGAACCGCTCGACGAGCCGGCGGGTGATCGACGGCGCCAGCAGGGCATCGCCGGAGCGCACCATCCGCACCGCGGCCACAAGCTGCTCCGGCGATACGTCCTTGAGCAGGAAGCCGCTGGCACCCGCGCTGAGCGCGGCATAGACGTACTGGTCGAGGTCGAACGTGGTGAGGATGATGATCCGGCAGTCGTGCCCGGCCGGGGCGGCCAGGATCCGGCGGGTGGCTTCCAGGCCGTCCATCTCCGGCATCCGGATGTCCATCAGCACGACCTCGGGCCGGTGCTTGAGCACGGCCGCCACGGCCTGCCCGCCGTCGGCCGCCTCGGCGACGACCGGAATGCCCGACGCGCCGAGGATCATCCGGAATCCGCTGCGGACCAGGGTCTGGTCGTCGGCGATCACCACGCGCGGCGCCCCGGCTTCTGCGGCCGCCGGCGCCCCCGCTTCCCCGGTCACCGCTGCCCCGCCGCCCGGGACGCGATGCCCGCGGCGAGCTGCTCTCCCGCGCCGACTCCGGCCGCCGGGTCCACCGGCAGCCGGGCGCGGACCAGCCAGCCGCCGCCCGGCCGGGGGCCCGCCGCCAGTTCGCCGCCGTACAGCGCGATCCGCTCGCGCAGGCCGAGCAGGCCGCGCCCGGATCCGGGAACAGCGCTGGACGCCGGCCCGGCGGCAGGGATGGGCCGCCCGGCGTCGGCGACCTCGACCACCAGCTCGGCCTCCCGGTAGTCGAGCCGGACCGTGGTCCTCGGCTTTCCGGCGTGCTTGAGCACGTTGGTCAGGGCCTCCTGGACGACGCGGTACGCGGCCAGGTCCAGGCCCGGCGGCAGGGCCCGTGGCGCACCGCCGACCTCCAGCGCGACGGGCAGCCCGGCCGCGGTCAGCCGGTCGACGAGCGGCTGGAGCTGCCCGAGGCCCGGCTGCGGGCTGAGGTCCTGGCCTGCCTCCGCGCCGTCCGGGCCCGGCCCGGCGACCGGCCCCGCGCCGATGCCCACCGGGCTGAGCAGGCCGAGCAGATGGCGCAGCTCGGTCATGGCCGCCCGGCCGCTGGCTTCCACCGCGAGCAGCGCCGCCGTGGCCTCGGCCGGGTCGGCGGCGAGCACCTGCCGGGCGGCGCCGGCCTGGACGATCATCACACTGACGTTGTGCGTCACCACGTCGTGCAGTTCGCTGGCGATGAGCGCCCGCTCCTCGTCGAGTGCCCGCCGGGTGGCGGCCGCGTGCTCGGCCCGCATACGGCGAATCCGGTCCCGTGCCTGCATCGCATTGCCGACGACCGCGATCAGGATCAGCGAGAACGCGACCACGAGCCCGGACAGCCGCCATTGGGTATTGGCCTGGAGCGTGACCCCCCCGGCCAGCCCTTGGCTGCTGGCCGACACCGGAACGGGGTGCGCCACGAGGCCCGGCGGCGACGCGTTCCAGAAGCCGGCGGCCACCAGCAGGCTCGCGGGGATCATGCTGAGCAGCGCCGCGCCACGGAACCTGCTGTAGGCGACCGCCGAGTATCCGGCGAACACGATGGCCAGGAACGTGACGTCCGTTGCGTACATATGAGTCGCCAGCGTGCCCGCCAGCAGCACCACGAAGGCGCTCAGCGGGAACCGGCGGCGCGCGGCGAGCGGCAGCGAGGTGAACAAGACGGCCGGCAAGGCGTGCTTCCAGACTTCCTGAAGCTGCGTCACGCCCACAACGACCACGTTGCCCGTGCGCGGATCGAGGGCGAACTGCGCAGGCTGGCCGGCGTAAGTGGCCCGGATCGCGAGCAGCGACGCCACCAGGGCCACCGCGGCGATCACCAGATCGGTGAGGATGGCGCGGCGCGACAGCGGAGCCCGCGGCTCGGCCGACCGGGCGAACGCCAGCGCCTGACTGAGCCAGGCCCGCACCGGCACCTGAAATCGCTCCCTCACCAGGCCAGTATCGCCCCGGCCGCGGCGCCGCGGCGTCCGCCGCGTGATGTAGCCAGGTCCGCCATGAGGATGACCAGGTAGCCCACCAGGGCCGGCCGCGGTACCGGGATTGCCTCTGGCGGCGGACGCCAGCGCCGCCCCGCCCTGCCTACGGTGCCACCCATGGATGCTCTCGTGCGGATCGACAACGTGACCAAGCGCTACGACAACGACGGCCAGCCCGCCGTGGACGGGGTGAGCCTGGAGCTCGCGCCGGGTGAGGCCGTGGCGGTGATGGGCCCGTCGGGCAGCGGCAAGTCCACCCTGCTGAACCTCATCGCGGGCCTGGACAAGCCGACCAGCGGCACGGTGACGGTGGCCGGGGAGCGGGTGGACCGGCTCAGCGAAACCGGGGTAGCCAGGTTCCGGCGGCGCCGTATCGGAATGATCTTCCAGTTCTTCAACCTGCTCGACGACCTGACCGTCGCCGACAACGTGCTGCTGCCCGCGCAGCTCGCCGGAATGCGCCGCGGCCAGGCCCGGGCACGGGTCGACGAACTGCTGGCTGCGCTGCACATCGAACGGCACCGCAACGCCTATCCGGGCCGCCTGTCCGGCGGTGAGCGGCAGCGGGTGGCGATCGCGCGGGCGCTGGTCAACCGGCCCGAGCTACTGCTGGCCGACGAGCCGACCGGGGCGCTGGACACCGCCACCGGGCAGGAGATCGGCGCACTGCTGCTCGACCTGAACGCCTCCGGGCAGAGCATGGTGCTGGTCACCCACAACCCGGACCTGGCGGCCCGGTATGCCAGCCGCACCCTGCACATCGTGGACGGCCGGATCAGCGGGGGCCCGGCCGCCCAGGCCGCTGGCATGGGCGGGATGGCACGGGCGCAGGTGCGGCTATGAGGCTGGGCCCGGTCACCCGTGCCGCGGCGGGCGGGCTGACCAGGCGGCGGGTGCAGACGATCGTGATCGGCCTGGTGCTGCTGGTGTCCACCGGCGCCTGCGTGCTGGCCCTCGCGCTCGTCGCGGACTCAAGCACCCCGTTCGACCACGCCTTCGCGGCCCAGCGCGGGGCGCACGTGATCGCGGTGGTGAACCCGGCCCGGGCCACCGCCGCCGACCTGGCCGCCACCCGGCGGCTGCCGGAGGTGACCGCGGCGGTGGGGCCGTTCGCCGAGGTGACCGTCGCGCCGAAGTTCACCACGCCGAACGGCGCCCAGGTGGCCATGTCGCCGATGCTCGTAGCCGGACGGGCCTCGCCGGGCGGCCCGGTCGACGACGTGACCCTGCAGTCCGGCCACTGGGCGACTGCGCCCGGGCAGCTGGTGCTGGCCAGCGATCCCAGTCCAGGCAATAACGTCTCCATGCCGCTGGGCACGCAGCTCACCATGTCCGGTGCGGCGGGCAAGGTCACGCTGACCATTGTCGGCATCGCCGACTCGGTAGACAGCTCGGCGGCTGGCTGGGTGCTGCCCGGCGAGATCGCCAAGCTGCGGGCGCCCGGCACCGCGCCCGCCGCGCAGATGCAGTACCGGTTCCGCGACGCGGGCAACGCCGCGGCCATCCGCACCGACGTCGCCGCGGTCACCGGTGCGCTGCCCGCGGGGGCGGTCACCGGCACGCAGTCCTATCTGGCCATCAAGGCCCAGGAAAAGTCGAACATCGCGCCGTTCGTACCGTTCGTGGTCGCCTTCGCCGTCCTCGGCCTGGCACTGTCCGCACTGATCGTGGCCAGCGTGGTCAGCGGCGCGGTGGTGGCCGGCTACCGGAGGATCGGCGTGCTCAAGAGCATCGGCTTCTCCCCCGGCCAGGTCGTGGCCGCCTACACCAGCCAGGCCATGGTGCCCGCGATCGCCGGGTGCCTGGCCGGTGTGGTGCTGGGGAACCTGCTTGCGGCACCGGTGCTCGGCCAGACCGCGAACGTGTACGGGGTCGGCGCGCTGCGCGTGCCCGGGTGGGTGGACCTGGCCGTCCCGCTGGCCATGTGCTGCCTGACCGGCATCTCCGCGCTGGTGCCCGCGCTGCGGGCGGGCCGGTTCAGTGCGGTGCAGGCGATCGCCGCCGGGCGCGCGCCCCGCACCGGCCACGGCTACGCCGCACACCGGGTGCTGGGCAGGCTCGCGCTGCCCCGGCCGGTGACGATCGGGCTCGCGGCCCCGTTCGCCCGCCCGGCCCGCACCGCGATCACGTTGACCGCCGTGCTGCTCGGCGCGACCGCGGTGACGTTCGCGGTGGGCCTGAACGCATCGCTGAACCGGGTCGCGGACGGCCTCAGCCACGCGAAGGCCGCACCGGTGCAGGTGTTCACACCGACGGGCGGCCCCGGCGGCGTCCGCATCCTCAAGCGGAGCGCAAACCAGGAGACGGCCGGGCCCGCTCCGGCCGGGTCATCTGGCCAGGGGAAGCTGCCCTCGCCGGCCGAGGCGCAACGGACCATCACCACCGCGCTTCGGGAGCAGCCGGGCACCTTGCGCTACGTTGCCGAGGCCGACCAGATGATCAGCGTGACCGGGCTGTCCCAGCAGGTCTTCCTGACCGCCTTCCAGGGCAACGCGTCGTGGACCGGCTACGCCATGATCAGCGGGCACTGGTACACCGGCCCCGGCCAGGCGGTCGTGGGAACCGGCTTCCTCAACGACACCGGCAAGTCGGTCGGCGACACCGTCACGATCATCTCCGGCCGCAGGCTGGTCCCGGTGAAGATCGTCGGTCAGGTCTTCGACACCCACAACAACGGGGTCGCGATGCTCACCGACTGGCAGACGCTGGCGCGGGCCGAGCCCGGGCTGACGCCGAGCCTGTACGACGTGGCGCTGCGCCCCGGTGTCTCCGCCACCTCGTATGTGCGCGCACTGCGGCTCGGGTCGGCGTACGGGGTGAACCTGACCGGGCGCGACAGCGGCCTGACGGTCGTCATCGGCCTGATCGGCACGCTGACGCTGCTGCTGGCGATCGTGGCCGGCCTCGGCGTGCTCAACACCGTAGTGCTGCACACCAGGGAGCGGGTACACGACCTCGGGGTGTTCAAAGCCATCGGGATGACGCCACGGCAGGCCATCGCCATGGTGGTCTGCTGGGTCGCCGGTATTGGACTGGTGGCGGGCCTGATCGCGGTTCCCGCTGGGATCACGCTGCACCACTACGTGCTGCCCGTCATGGCCGCCGCCGCCAACACCGGCCTGCCCGCCAGCTTCCTGCACGTGTACGGCGGCTGGCAGATCGCCGCGCTGGCCCTGGCCGGCCTGGTGATCGCGGTGGCCGGGGCGCTGCTCCCGGCGAGCTGGGCCGCCGGCACCAAGACCGCCACCGCCCTGCGCGCCGAGTAACCACGACCGGGCCTGGGCGGCTGGACCGCCCGGGCCCGCCGTGGCGCCCGGCGGCTCCCCAAACGGCGAAACCCTCCGCCGCAACCTCGGCTCCGACGAGCAGCAGTAGCGGATCGCCCCTAATCGAGCGGGATCAGCCAGCCATTGGATTACAGCCGCGCCGCTTGGCTGGCTGCTGTCAGTGTTGGTCGGTGATGAGCGTTGTGGCGAGCTCTCGCCTGCTCCGGACGCCGACCTTGTCGAACACGGCGGTCAGGTGTTCCTGGACTGTGTCGGCGGAGATGTGCAGCTTGCTGACGATCTGGCGGGTGGATTGTCCCTTCAGGACCAGTGCGGCGACGCGCACTTGCGCTGGTGTGAGGCCGTAAGCACGAAGGAACAGGGAGCTGAGCTGGGCCGGCGAGGCTGGCTCGAATACCACCCCGGTCTGGCGTCCGCCTGCCCCATCGAGGCGGGTGGCGTGGATGGTCAGCCACCGTCCGGCACGAGTCCGGACACGAACGCTGGGCGCGGCCGCCAGGTCCGGCAGCTGTTCGAGTCGGCTCAGCCGGGCCGCTGCCGCGTAGACGGCCAGGGGCAGCTCGGCCGCGTGGGGTGAGTCGTGGTCGGCGATCTCAGCCAGCCAGTACTCCCTCGATAGTTGTGTTCTGCTCGATAGTTGTCATACCGCCATCATTCGGCTGCCCCGTTGCGTGCGGTACCCCAACAAGTTGGGGTTCATCGCGGCACGCCGGCGCAGCGACATCGACATCCTCTGCACGTTGCGGCCCGGT
>DASXKD010000196.1:0-2005 GCA_036497045.1 Streptosporangiaceae bacterium
CCTCCAGCCGCCCGAACAGCTCGTCCAGGGTCTCGCCAAGTTCGGCGAACTCGTCGTCGCGGCCGTCCAGGGACAGCCGCCGGTTCAGGTTGCTGGCCGAGATGTCCCTGGCGGTCGCGGTGATCGTGCGCAGCGGCCGCAGCAGCCACCCGGCGATCAGCCAGCCCCCGGCGAGTGCCAGCAGCACCATGACCGCGAGGGCGGCGACGCCGATGATCTCCACGTTGCGGATATGAGCGTCCTGGGCAGCGGCCTGGGCAGCCGCGTGGGGGCCGATCCCGACCGACGCGGTCCCCCGCAACGGGATCAGGAGGAAGATCAGCGCGCCGCCCATGGCGGCGAGGAGCCCGGCGTAGAGGAGGGTGAGCTGTGTGCGCAGCGTCGGCCGCAACCGGAGCAGCGCAGCCACCTCGCGGTAGATGAACATCACGCCTCTCCGATCCGGTAGCCGCCTTCGCGGACGGTGTGGATGACCGGCGGGTCGCCGAGCTTGGCCCGGAGCCTGCGGATCGTCGTCTTCACCGCGGTGGTGAACGGGTCGGCCGCCTCGTCCCAGGCCCGTTCGAGCAGTTCCTCGGCGGAGACCACCCGGCCGCCGGAGGCGAGCAGGCACTCCAGCACCGCGAACTCCTTCGGGGACAGGTCCAGGCGCCGCCCGGCGCGGAAGGCCACCCGGCGGCTGGGGTCCAGGGTCACCCCGCCGCTTTCCAGCGTCGGCGGCTGCGCGGGCGCGGAGCGGCGGCCCAGGGCCCGGACCCGGGCCACGAGTTCGGCGAAGTCGAACGGCTTGGGCAGGTAGTCGTCGGCGCCCAGGCCCAGGCCGTCCACCCGCTCCCGCACCGTGCTGGCGGCGGTCAGCATGAGCACCCGGCTCTGCGATCCGCCGGCCACGATCTGGCGGCAGACCTCGTCGCCGTGCACCCCGGGCAGGTCCCGGTCAAGCACCACCACGTCGTAACGGTTGACCGCCAGGTGCTCCAGCGCGTCGTTCCCGTCCAGCGCCACGTCGACGGCCATGCCCTCGCGGCGCAGCCCGCTGCCGATGGCGGTGGCCAGCACCTCGAAGTCCTCGATGACCAGCACCCTCATGCCCCGCTCGTGGTCCTTTCTCCGGTCCGCAGGCTCCGTCCCGACCAGCGTATGGCGGTACGACCTGAGCCAACGATGACAGCCGCCGGGTGTCAGCACGGTGTCGGCCGCCGACACCGTGCTGACACCGCCGGTGGCATACAACCACTTGCGAACGCAGCGTTCGCCAACGAGAAGGACGAGGACCAATGCAAGCAACGATCGAAGTACGCGGCCTGCGCAAGAGCTTCGGCCCGACGCTGGCCCTGGACGGCATGACGTTCACCGTCCAGCCAGGCCAGGTCACCGGGTTCGTCGGCCCGAACGGCGCCGGCAAGACCACCACGATGCGGGTGATCCTCGGCCTGGACGCCCCCGGCGAGGGCACCGCCCTGGTCGGCGGCCACCGGTACGCCTGCCTGCACCGCCCGCTGACGCACCTGGGGTCGCTGCTGGACGCCGGCGCGCTGCAGCCCAGCCGCACCGCCCGCAACCACCTGCTGTGGCTGGCCCACTCCCAGGGCCTGGACGCCACCCGGGTCGACGCGGTGCTCGGCCAGGCCGGCCTGGACAAGGCCGCCCGGCGCCGCGCGGGCGGGTTCTCGCTGGGCATGCGGCAGCGGCTGGGCATCGCCGCCGCCCTGCTCGGGGACCCGCCGGCGCTGATGCTGGACGAGCCGTTCAACGGCATGGACCCCGAGGGCATCGTGTGGATGCGCGGGTTCCTGCGGTCGCTGGCCGCGGCCGGCCGGGCGGTGCTGGTGTCCAGCCACCTGATGAGCGAACTGGAGGACACCGCCGACCACCTGGTGATCGCCGGCCGGGGCAAGGTCATCGCCGACACCAGCACCCGCGACCTGCTGGCCGCGATGTCCGGCGACCGGGCCCTGCTGCGCACCACGGATCCAGACCGGGCGGCGATGGTGCTGGAGCACGC
>DASXKD010000197.1:0-15524 GCA_036497045.1 Streptosporangiaceae bacterium
CTGGCCGGACCGATCCAGGTCTTCCCCGCTCCCTCCGGCGGGCGGACCGCGCTCGTGAAGATTGATGTGCCGCCGCACTCGGTGGGCCTGTACGCGCGGGCCATCGCGCGCCAGGTGGTGGCCACGCTGACCAACTCGCCCTACGGCGCGCCGCTGTTCCGGGCCGTCAAGATCGAGATCAACGGGCGGCTATGGCCGCCGCAGCACCCAGGACAGGCGCTGGGCCAGAGTTTCTACCAGAGGTTCATTCCGCACGCGCCGGCCGACACGAAGGCCTACTACCTGTCCCAGGACGGCGACCTACGCAGCCTGGCGGCCGGCGCGGTGCGCGGCACGGCGGTGCTCCGGGCCAGCGGCACCAGCCAGGTGGCGCTGAGCCGGATAGCTATCTCACCCGTGGGGAACGAGCTGGCCGGTCTCGGCGGACCGGCGAACACCCTGTACACCGGCAGCCTGGCCACCTCCAAGGACGGCCAGCGGCGCACGCTCGGGCAGCTCCACGCTCAGCTCCACGGGGCCTCGCTCACCTCGCTGAGCTGGGACAATCTCGGTGATCTCTGGGTTACCGGCCGGATCGGCCACAAGTCGGGCGCCTGGGTGCTCCTGGGCGGGCAGGCCCCGCCCGTTCCTGTGACCGGGGGTGACGATGTCATCGACTTGCGGGTCGCCCCCGACGGCAACCGCGTGGCGATGATCGTCCGCACGGGCAAGAGCGACCAGCTCCAACTCGCCGCGATCCGGCACGAGAGCAACAGTTTCTGGCTGACCAGCACGACCCAGCTCGGGCCCAGCCTGCCGAAGCTGACGGCGCTCACCTGGCTCGGTGAGGACCATCTGCTGGCGGTCACCGGGTCCGGATCGGACAGCCAGTTGTGGTTGGTGCCGGTGGACGGGGGGAGTCCCACGTCGCTGGTCAAGACGCCGGGCATCCTCACGGTCACCGCCGCGGGCCCCGGCAACCCGTATTACGTGGGCCTGGCCGGCAACCGGCTGGAGACGGCGGCCGGGCCCTATCAGCCCCTAGGGGGCATAACGGCTGGCCAGGCCATCATCTATCCCGGATAACCGGCTCCAGCGTCCTGACATTCGGCCTTCGCCGAGCTACGTTCGAGGTATGGCACCCGCCCGGGTCCGTGGTTGCGCCAGGCTGGGTCACTCGCGAAGAGCGGGTGGTCCGTCCGGGCAAGCCGATGCCAGCCGCAGGCGAAACGGCCCACGTAAGGCGACTTCTCGTCGACCGATCACGGTGCGGCTTAGAAGTAAGTCCTGCCCCGCCGGGAGATCAGATATCTCCCGGGCCGGGAGAAGGGCAGTAGTGGCGACAGGCCGCGAACCCCTCGGCAGGCGGATGTGGGGACGAAGACCAGGTCGGCCGGGCGGGTGCCGAGACCTGGGACCTTACTCGGGATGAAGGGGGTTTCCGGTATGGACATCATCTTCAAGGGTCATCGCACGGATGTGCAGGAGCGGTTCCGCAGCTACGCGTCCGCGAAGCTGAGCAGGATCTCCAAGCTCATGCACAAGGCGATCAGGGTGGACGTGGAGGTCTCCGCAGAGCGCAACCCCCGGCAGTCGGGGCGCCGGGAGCGCGTGGAACTGACCATCCTGTCGCGTGGCCCCGCCATCCGCGCCGAGGCGGCGGCCGACGACAGGTTCGCCGCGCTTGACCGGGCCCTGGCCAAGCTCGAAGAACGGCTGCGCCGCTCCGGGGACCGGCGCAAGTCGGCCAGGCATGGGGCGGCGCAAACGGGCCGGATACCGAGCCCACGGTCGGCGGGTGCCGCGGGCCTGGCCGCCGGGCAGGCTGCCGCCTCGTACGCCGAGGCCAGCCCATGGGACCTGGGGGCGCCCGGGCTGTCGGCCAACGGCGCGGAACCGGACCGGCCGGCCGGGGCGCAGCGGGCAGAGGGGGCCACCGAGGACGATCTGGCCGAAGAGGCCGCCGGTGTCGTCCCCATCCAGATGGAGGGGGATGGCCCGGTCGTGGTCAGGGAGAAGTTCCACGCGGCCGCGCCGGTCAGCGTCGACCAGGCGCTCTTCGAGATGGAACTGGTCGGGCACGACTTCTACCTGTTCCGGGACGAGCAGTGCGGCCTGCCGAGCGTCGTCTACCGCCGGCACGGCTATCAGTACGGGCTGATCCGGCTGGTGGAACAGCCGGATCGCCCGGCCCACGGTGGCCTCATGACCCAGGGGCCTTGAGCCAGCGGGGGGTTCCGGGGGGTCGCCCCCCCGGGCTAGCACATGGGGTTCCGGGACGGCTTGCCGCCCGGGCCAATACGGTCGCAGTTTGCGAGTAAGCGCCCGCGTCGGACAGAGTGTGTTCGCAAGGCACAGGCTTGGGCCCGCGGCTTGGCGGGCGGCGTGCTGACTGATGCGCCACCGCAGCAGCGGGTCCCTCGCCGGTGACCTGAAACCGCCCGGATTCCCGCGGCGGACTACAGCGGGCAGGGGCAGGGAGGGACGCGATGACCGGAGATGCCGGGGCCGTGAGCGGGGCACAGGACGCCGCGCGGCAGCCCGAGCCGATCCGTGTGCTGATCGTCGACGATCACGCGCTCTTCCGGCGCGGCCTGGAGATGGTGCTCGCCGAAGAGGCCGACATCGAGGTGGTGGGGCAGGCCAGCGACGGCGCGGAGGCGGTCGAGAGGGCCGGCCAGGCGTTGCCGGACGTCGTGCTCATGGATATCCGGATGCCCCGCAGCAGCGGGATCGAGGCCTGCCGGGCCATGAAGGAACTGTCTCCCAGCGCGAAGATCGTTATGCTCACGATCAGCGACGAGGAGGAGGACCTCTTCGAGGCGATCCGCGCCGGGGCCAGCGGGTACCTGCTCAAGGACATCCCCTATGACGAGGTCGCCGACGTGGTGCGGGCAGTGCACGGCGGGCAGTCCCTGATCAACCCCTCGATGGCGGCGAAGCTCCTGGCCGAGTTCGCGGCGATGGCCAGCCGCGACGGCACCGAGCGGGCCGAGCAGGTCCCGCCCCCCCGGCTCACCGAGCGCGAGATCGAGGTGCTCAAGCTGGTCGCCCGCGGCATGAACAACCGGGACATCGCCAAGGAACTGTTCATCTCCGAGAACACGGTGAAGAACCACGTGCGGAACATCCTCGAGAAGCTGCAGATCCACTCCCGGATGGAAGCCGTCATGATCGCCGTGAGGGAGAACCTGATCGAGTTCGGCTAGCCCCCATGGCCGCCGCGGCCGCGATCTGCTTGGTGACCGACGCGATCCGCAAGATCGTGTCCCGGCGCATCGGTGGCGGCGCTGGATTCATCGGGCCCGGTCCCCGGCGTGCTGCGCGGCAAGCAGCGGGATGGCGGCGATCTTCTCGTCGGTCAGCTCCGCCCACCGGATGGCTGCCGCTGGCCGGGGGCCCCGCCGATGCCGGCAGTCGATCACCCGGTCGGGCGTGATCACCAGGTCGACCGGGACGTCATGCCCGGCCAGCGGTATCGCCCCGGCCTGCTGGAGCTGAATCTCGTGCACGGTGGTGACGGCCACGGTGCCCGGGCCGATCAGGCCCGCCGCACCGGCCAGCGCGAACTCCAGGTCCGCGAACCCGCCGCCCTTGCCGAGCCGTGCCCCGTCCTCGCTCACCGCCACGGAGCCCATCACCACCAGGTCCACCGGGGCCAGTTCGGCCAGCGTGACCCTGCGGGCCGACCGGGTGGCGCCACTGATCGAGGCGGCCTTGCGCGGGGGGTCGCTCAGGTGGTCGGGATCCAGGGCGAAGAACGGCTCGGGCCCGGCCAGCCGGGGCACGGCCATGTACACGGTCTTGCCGTCCTGGAGGGCGCGCTGGCGCACCGGAAGCTGGGCCGAGTCCGGGTTGGCCTTCAGCGTGCGGGCGTGCTGCCACTCCGGTAGCTCGCGGAGCCGCTCCGCGGCCGCCTCGGCGCCGGTGAAGTTGGGAATCCGCCCGGCCGCGCCGGGGAACCTGGCCACCCGGGCCGCGCTCATCGCGGCCCACACTTGTTCCCGGAGGGCGGCCTTGGCGGCCAGCAGTTCCGCTGGGCCGCCGGCATCATGATCGTGGCGCGGCGCGTGACGAGGCACGCCCCCATCCTGCCCGACCGCCGACTGCGGCACCGGTTCAGCCGGCAACGACCCACGGCACCCAGGGGGAAGGTCAGCCGGCCGCCCATTCGGCCGCCTGATGAAGTTCCGCGAGCGGGAAGGTCTTCGTTTCTCCGGGTGTCATCCAGCCGAACAGGCCGGTCAGCTGGCGCATCCACTCGATGTCGGTCACCAGTGCGATGCGCTTCCATGCCCGGAGGTGCTCGATGCCCACCTTGAGGTCCTGCCACACGGCCCCGCCCGACATCCCGTCGAAGTCACGCATCACGATCACGAACCGGACCTCGCCGGTCGCTGCCGCGCGCTCCAGGGCCGGGAGCACCACGTCGCGGTAGTCCTCGGCCCGGATCCGGCCGCTCGCCTCGAACCCGATGACACCCGCGGGCAGGTCGCTCAGTTCTTCCATCATGGCGCCCTCCAGCGCTTGCCTGAGCTGTCTCCCTCTCGACGCTAACCCGTAGCCGGCATGCGAGGATCACCCGGCAGGTGTGTTTCCCGACATTGCGAGGCGGCGGTGAGCGGAGCAGGGGACCAAGCGGAGCCCGGGCAGGGCTGGATGCCGGAGATCGAGGAGATCCGCAGGCGCCGGGAGGCAGCGCTGGCCATGGGCGGCCCACAAAAGGTGGCACGGCAGCGGGCCGCGGGCCGGCTCACCGTCCGCGAGCGCATCGACCGGCTGGCCGACCCCGGCAGCTTCGCCGAGATCGGTGCCCTGACCGGCTTCGCCGACTACGACGCCGAGGGCCGCCTCGCCTCGGTCCTGCCAGCCAACTTCGTGGCGGGCACCGCGCGCATCGACGGGCGCCCGGTGCTGATCGGCGCCGATGACTTCACCGTGCGGGGCGGCTCCGGCGACGCGGCCATCCACGCCAAGCAGGTCTTCTCCGAGCAGTACGCGAACCAGATGCGGCTGCCGGTGATCCGCCTGCTTGACGGGGCCAGCGGCGGCGGCAGCGTCAAGATGGCCCAGGACGCCGGGTACACCTATGTGCCGGTCAACCCCGCGTGGGACGCCGTGGTGGACAACTTGTCGGTCATCCCCGTGGTCGCCCTGTGCCTGGGTCCCACGGTCGGCCTCGGCGCGGGGCGCCTGGTGATGTCGCATCTGGCCGTCCTGGTCAAAGAAATCGGCCAGCTGTTCACGGCGGGGCCACCGGTCGTGCTCGGCGGTACCGGTGAAGACCTGACCAAGCAGCAGCTCGGCGGCGCGGATGTGCACCGCCGCAACGGCACGGTCGAGCGGTTCACCGATTCCGAGGACGCCGCGTTCGCGCTGGCCCGGCGTTTCCTGTGGTACCTGCCTGGCAGCGTGTACGAATTGCCGCCGGTGCTGGCCTGCGACGACCCGGCGGACCGCCGGGAGGAGGCGCTCGCGGCCGCGATCCCGCGGAGCCCGCGCACGCCCTACCGGATTGAGCCGATCATGGACGCGGTCTTCGACCGCGGCTCGGTGCTGCGGTACGCCGAGTACGGCGGCGCGATGGTGACCGCGCTGGCCCGCCTGGACGGCCACCCGGTCGGGGTCATCGCCACCGACCCGTACCGCGGCACCACCATGTCGGTCGAGGGAGCCCTGGCGGTCACCCGGCTGGCCGACCTGTGCGAGACGTTCCACCTGCCGATCGTCAGCCTCACCGATCAGGGCGGCCTGGCCATCGGGCGGGTCGCCGAGGAGCGCGGCACGATCCGGCACGGCACCCGGGCCATCGCCGCCGTGTACCAGGCGCGGGTCCCGCAGGCCGAGTTGATCGTCCGGCGGGTCTACGGTGTGGGCGGCGCGGGCATCGTCAACCGGCACCGGGCGGGCCGTAGCTGGGCATGGCCGTCGGGGGACTGGGGTTCGCTGCCGGTGCAGGGCGGCGTCGAAGCGGCGTTCCGCGCGCAGCTCGATCAGGCCGCGGACCGGGAGGCGGAGATCGAGCGGATCCGCCGGGAGCTGGCCGCGGTCAGCTCCCCGTTCCGGACGGCGGAGCACTTCGGCGTACAGGACATGATCGACCCCCGGGACTCCAGGCCGCTGCTGTGCGCGTGGGTCCGGGACGCCTACCGGGTACTGCCCGAGCTGACCGGCCGCCCCTCCTTCGGCACCCGCCCCTAGCCATCCCGCGTCCGGCCTCCCCACCAGTCCTCAGCCGTTGATGATCATGGCAGTACCGCCGCCCCACCGGCAGTACTCCCATAATCCTGAAGACTTTTCAGCCGTATCCACTGAGAACTCTTCAGGATCATGGCTGGCGAGGTTACGGGCCGTTTCGGATCTGGCACCACATGCCCCAGGGGCCGGATCACCATGATCACCCCGTTGGGCGGGCGGGCGGCGAGCTGGCAGGCAGGGGCGGAGGCGGCGAGCTAGCAGGCGGGGGCGGGGTCAGGCGAGGGCGGCGGCCAGGTGCGGGGCGAGGTGAGCGGGGCTGACCTGGCCCAGTTCCACCGAGGTGCAGCCGACCCACTCGGCGGCCTCGCGCAGCGCCCGGGCCATCGGCTCGACCGCGGCGGCGGTGTCCAGCGATAGCTGGCGGGCCACCAGGGTCTTCCCGTGGCGCACCGGGTCCACCCGGCCGACCAGCCGCCCGCCTGCCAGCAGCGGCATGGCGAAGTAACCATGGATCCGTTTGGGCTTGGGCACGTACGCCTCAAGGGAATGCTCGAAGCCGAACATCCGCAGCGTGCGCTTGCGGTCCCAGACGAGCGAGTCGAATGGGGACAGCAGCACCGCCCGGTGCCTGCCCCGCGGTGCGGCCTGGGCCAGGGCGAGGGCCTCGGGGTCGGCCCAGGCGGGCACCGTTGTCCCGCCCGCACCGCCGATCGCCACCGGGGTGAGCCCGGCCGCCAGGGCCGACTCCTCGACCCGGCTGGCGGGCCGCGGCGTCAGCAGGCCGGTGAGGTGATTCAGCCGCTGGTAGTCCACGAGGTCCGCGCGGGTGGCCACGCCCAGCGCCCGGGCGGCCACCGCGGCGAGGTGCACCAGGCATTCGGAGTCCGACGGGTCCTGGCCGAGCAGTTCGCCGGGCAGGACCCGCTCGGGCAGGTCGTAGACCCGTCGCCAGCCCTCCCGGCGCACGCAGATCACGTCGCCGACGTCAAGCATCCACTCCACCGCGATCTTCGTCTCCGACCAGTCCCACCACGGACCGCCGCCCTTGGCGCCGCCGAGCTGGGTGGCGGTCAGCGGGCCCTCAGCCCGGATCCGGGCCAGCACCTCGGCGCAGGTCCGCTGGTCGACGGTGTGCCAGCGCACACCGCGGGCCCGCAGCGCGCGGCGGCGGAACGCGTAGTACGGCCACTCCTCGATGGGCAGCACGCAGGCCGCATGGGACCAGTACTCGAACGCCACCGGCGTGCGCGGGTGCCAGTAGGCACGCTCGATGCGCTCCCGGGGGATCGGGCCGAGCCTGGCGTAGGCGACCAGCTCATGCGACCGGGCCAGGACGCTGATCGTGTCCAGCTGGACCGCCCCGATCCGGCGCAGCATGCCGTGCACACCGCCGCGCCGCCCCTCGGCCCCCAGGAAGCCTTGAGCGCGCAGCGTCATCCGCCGTGCGTCATCGGGGGAAAGAATGACTTCGGGCGCTACCACCGCGGCACTGACCACAACCCCAGGAGCCTAACCACGCCCTCCGACATTCCGCGCGCCCATCAGCGCACGTCATGCCCGGACTCCCGCGAAGGTCAGCGGGCCTGACGACGGCCCGGAATGGGCGGTTTAGTACCAGTCGTCGAAGATGTTGGTGGCCAGGGCCAGCAGGCCGCCGACCGCGGCCATGCCCACGCCCACCCAGAACAGCCACCAGATCGGGCCCAGGACCAGGCCGAACCCGCCGACCAGGAATGCCGCCATGATGGTGGACACCGCCACCCAGGACACCGGCCGGCCGTGGTGCGACACCGGGGCGGGCCCGCCCGCGGCGACCGGACTGAGCTGGCCGCCTTCCGCGGACTGCCCGGCCACCATGTCCGAACCCAGCTGGTCCGCCATGCAGGCTGCTCCTCTCCGGTGCGCGGCGGCGAACCGCCACGGCAGGTAAGACGTCCGGCCGCGAATACCGTGGCCGTCACCTTATTGTGGCGAAGCCAGCTTAGTGGTGTGTGCCCGGCCCCGAAGGCTCGGCATCACCGGCCGACTCGCCTACCATTACTGGAAGACGCATACGCCGGGCACGATACCGTCCCGGTGCCCGTTGCCAAGGTGGCGGGCCAAGTGCAGGCGGGCTGTGATCTGACTACCGCCAAACGATCCGCAAGGAGCGCGACGAGAAGTGCCAGTCATCATCGATAGGGTCCTGCGCACGGGCGAGGGCAAGATCCTGCGCCAGTTGAGGCGGATCGCCGACCAGGTCAATTCGATCGAAGAAGACTTCGCCGCGCTGAGCGACGCGGAACTGCGGGACATGACCGGCCAGTTCCGCGAGCGCCTGGCCAACGGCGAAGCCCTGGACGACCTGCTTCCCGAGGCCTTCGCAGCCGTCCGCGAGGCGGCCAGGCGAACCTTGGGCCAGCGGCATTTCGACGTCCAGATCATGGGCGGTGCCGCGCTGCACGGCGGGAACATCGCCGAGATGCGCACCGGTGAGGGCAAGACCCTGGTGTCCACCCTGCCCCCTACCTCAACGCGCTGACCGGCAAGGGCGTGCACGTCGTCACGGTCAACGACTACCTGGCCAAGCGCGACTCCGAGTGGATGGGCCGGGTGCACCGCTTCCTCGGCCTTGAGGTCGGCGTCATCCTCGCCCAGATGACCCCGGAGGAGCGCCGCAAGCAGTACGCCGCCGACATCACCTACGGCACCAACAACGAGTTCGGTTTCGACTACCTGCGCGACAACATGGCCTGGGGGCTGGAGGAGTGCGTCCAGCGCGGCCACCCCTACGCCGTCGTGGACGAGGTCGACTCGATCCTCATCGACGAGGCGCGGACCCCGCTGATCATCAGCGGCCCGGCCGAGCAGAGCGCCCGCTGGTACACCGAGTTCGCCAAGATCGCCCCGCGGCTGCGCAAGTCCGAGGAAGAGGACGACGGCGGCGACTACGAGGTCGACGAGAAGAAGCGCACCGTGGGCGTGCTGGAGTCCGGGGTGGAGAAGGTCGAGGACTGGCTCGGCATCGACAACCTCTACGAATCGGTCAACACGCCGCTGGTCAGCTTCCTCAACAACTCCATCAAGGCGAAGGAACTGTACAAGCGGGACAAGGACTACGTCGTGATGAACGGCGAGGTCCTCATCGTGGACGAGTTCACCGGCCGCATCCTGCACGGCCGGCGTTACAACGAGGGCATGCACCAGGCCATCGAGGCCAAAGAGGGCGTGGTCATCCAGAACGAGAACCAGACACTGGCCACGATCACCCTGCAGAACTACTTCCGCCTCTACGAGAAGCTGGCCGGGATGACCGGCACCGCCATGACCGAGGCGAACGAGTTCCACCAGATCTACAAGCTCGGCGTGGTGCAGATCCCGACCAACAAGCCGATGATCCGCGCCGACCACGCCGACATGGTGTACCAGACGTCGGAGGCCAAGTTCGACGCGGTGGTGGACGACCTGGCGGAGCGCTACGAGGCGGGCCAGCCGGTGCTGGTCGGCACCACGAGCGTGGAGAAGTCCGAGGTGATGGCCCGGCTGCTGAAGCGCCGCGGCATCCCGCACGAGGTGCTGAACGCGAAGAACCATGCGCGTGAGGCCACCATCATCGCCCAGGCCGGGCGCAAGGGCGCGGTCACCGTGGCGACCAACATGGCCGGCCGTGGTACCGACATCATGCTCGGCGGTAACCCGGAGTTCGTCGCCGATCTGGAACTGCACCAGCGCGGGCTGTCCCCGGCCGAGACGCCCGAGGACTACGAGAAGGCCTGGCCCGAGGCGGTGGAGAAGGCCAAGCGCGCGGTGGCCGAGGAGCACGAAGAGGTAATCGCGCTCGGCGGCCTGTACGTGCTCGGCACCGAACGGCACGAGTCCCGGCGGATCGACAACCAGTTGCGCGGCCGGTCCGGCCGCCAGGGTGACCCCGGCGAGTCCCGGTTCTACCTCTCGCTCGAAGACGACCTGATGCGGATGTTCAACTCCGACAAGGTCGCGCACTTCATGGAGTGGCTGAAGACGCCGCCGGAGGTGCCGATCGAGTCCAAGGCGGTCTCCCGCTCGATCAGGTCCGCGCAGACCCAGGTGGAGCAGCAGAACTTCGAGATCCGCAAGGACGTGCTGAAGTACGACGACGTGCTGAACCGCCAGCGCAAGGTCATCTACGGGGAGCGCCGCGAGGTCCTTGAAGGCGCCGACCTGCACGAGCAGGTCCGGCAGATGATCGACGAGGTCGTCGGCGCCTACGTGACCGGCGCGACCGAAGAGGGCTTCCCCGAGGAATGGGACCTCGACCGGCTGTGGACCGCGTTCCGCGAGCTGTACCACCCGTCGCTCACCGTGACCGACGTGATCGAGGAGGTCGGCGGTGAGAAGGCCGGCCTGTCCAGGGACTTCCTCATCGAGGTCGCCAAGGAGGACGCGCAGAAGGCCTACGACAAGCGTGAGGAAGAGATCACCCCGGACCGCATGCGCGAGCTGGAACGCCAGGTCGTGCTGGCGGTGCTCGACCGCAAGTGGCGCGAGCACCTCTACGAGATGGACTACCTGCGCGAAGGCATCGGGCTACGGGCGATGGCCCAGCGGGATCCGCTGATCGAGTACCAGCGCGAGGGCTACGACCTGTTCAACACCATGATGGAGGGGATCAAGGAGGACTCGGTCGGGCACCTGTTCAACCTCCAGCCCGAGTTCCAGCAGAACCCCATCGTCGAGGACGCGGAACAGGGCGATGGGGCGGCCCCGCTCGGCCTGCGCCAGGCCCCTCCGGCCCAGCAGCTTGCGCCCCCGGCGGCCGGCGGTCCCCCGGCCGGCAAAGCGCCCGGCAACGGCGCCTCGCGTGGCCGGCACGCGGCAAGCGGCCGCGGCGCGCAGGCGGGCCGTGCCCGCGGCGCGCAGGCCGATGCCCAGGCCGCCGACCAGCCCGGCGGTGCTCAGCCCGGCGGTGCTCAGCCCGGCGGAGGGATCGCCGCGCCGGGGCTCGGCCGCCCGCAGCGGCCCAGATCGCTCTCCTACAGCGCGCCAAGCGCGGACGGCGGCGGCCAGGTCGAGCGGCGCACCGAATCGGTCAGCGGCGACAAGTTCGCCAAGGTCGGGCGCAACGCCCCGTGCCCTTGTGGCTCGGGCCGCAAGTACAAGCTCTGCCACGGCGACCCGCGCAACCGCGCCAACGGCTGACGTCCCGGAGCGCCTGCCCGCCAACCGCCACTTTTACCGCGGCCGAACGCTCCACGTGGCGGGCGCGCCGCCACGCGCGAACGCCGCGCGTGGCTGGCCCCGCGGGTAGCGCCGCCCGGGCTCGCTGGCGGCGGTCAGGCTGCTTCGACGGCCGTGCACACCCAGCGCGCGGCCGCCCGCTCACCGGGCCGGGCGGCCGGGTGCACCCCGGTGTGCTCCAGCCGGACGGCCAGCGCCCTGACCCGCGGCCCGAACCCCACCACCACGGTCATCTCCATCACGTCCGGGGCGGGCAGCGAGGTGAGCACCCGGCGGACCCTGGGCCGCTGCTCCGACGCGAGCCGTGGCCCGAGGCGCTCGATGCGCCGGAGGGCCTCTTCGGTCGTCCAGGGCACGATCTGGCGCGATGGCCGGGCCCCGGCCAGGGTTTCGGCCAGAACCTGGGCGAAACGGTTCTGCCAGCCGGGCGGCACCCCCTCAGCAGCGGCCGGCGCACCCCGCATCCCGTCGCGCGCCGGGCGGGCCGGAGGCCAGCCGCCCTGCGGCCGCGTACCGCGCGGCGGCCGGGCCGGTAACCTGCCGCCGCCCGTTTCCCCGGCGGCAGCGTCCTCGTCGTAGGGCGGGGCCGACTCTGGAATCAGGAAGAGCTGGATCGCGGCCGGGTCGGGGAGCGGCCGGCGCCCGCCTGGCGCCTTCGGGCATCCAGGCCGTTCGGGGGGCAGTGCGGGCATGGAAACCTCCCGTGAATAGGCGACACCGGGCTGCGCGGGCGATTCGGCCGGCTCACGCTCACCGCCCCGAATGCTTCCGCTTGCCCCTTGTTCTACCGGCCCACGGTGACATTTCCGCTTCGGCGTGCTGGCCTGCCAATCCCGCTCCGGCAAGTTCGCCACCTTGTCCGGCAGCCCGTCCTGCCCAGTGGCCTACCACGCGACCAGAATGGACGTGGTATTCAGCTAGGCGCGGGCAGCGTAACGCAGCTGCTCCGGCCCAGCCTGGTGACAGCGTCCGCCTGAGGGGGAATGCCGCATAGGAAGCCCTGGTTGACTCGGGGGCGGGCAGAAAACGTGCCCGCATTGTTACGACTTGAGGAGAAGAGACCTGCCGTGTCGCTGCCGCCGCTGGTTTCCCCCGCTGATGACCTGACCGTGGAAGAGGTCCGGCGCTACTCCCGGCACCTGATCATCCCGGACGTGGGCAAGACCGGCCAGCGCCGCCTGAAGAACGCCAAGGTGCTGTGCGTCGGCGCCGGCGGCCTCGGCTCACCCGCGCTGATGTACCTGGCCGCGGCCGGCGTCGGCACGCTGGGCATCGTCGACTTCGACGTGGTGGACGAGTCGAACCTGCAGCGCCAGATCATCCACGGCACCTCGGACGTGGGCAAGCCCAAGGCGGTCTCCGCCAAGGAGACGATCAACGAGATCAACCCGCTCGTCACGGTGAACCTGCACGAGGATCGGCTCGACTCCGACAACGCGATGCGGATCTTCGCCGACTACGACCTCATCGTGGACGGCACCGACAACTTCGCCACCCGCTACCTGGTCAACGACGCCTGCGTGCTGCTGGGCAAGCCCTACGTCTGGGGCTCGATCTTCCGGTTCGACGGCCAGGCGAGCGTGTTCTGGGCCGAGCACGGGCCGTGCTACCGGTGCCTGTACCCCGAACCTCCGCCGCCGGGCATGGTGCCCTCCTGCGCCGAGGGTGGCGTCCTGGGCGTGCTCTGCGGGACGATCGGCTCCCTCCAGGTCAACGAGGCCATCAAGGTCATCACCGGGATCGGCGAGCCGCTGGCCGGCCGCCTGATGATCTACGACGCCCTGGACATGACGTTCCGCACGGTCAAGGTCCGCAAGGACCCGGAATGCCCGGTCTGCGGTAAGAATCCCACGATCACCGAGCTCATCGACTACGAAGAGTTCTGTGGCGTGGTCTCCGAGGATGCCCAGCAGGCCGCGGCGGGCTCGACCATCACCGCCACCGAACTGAAGGGCATGCTCGACCGCCACGAGGACATCTTCCTTGTGGACGTCAGGGAGCCGAACGAGTACGAGATTGTGTCCATCCCGGGCGCGACGCTTATCCCCAAGGGCGAGTTCCTGTCGGGTGCCGCGCTCGAGCGACTGCCCCAGGACAAGCGGATCGTGCTGCACTGCAAGAGCGGTGCGCGGTCGGCCGAGGTACTGGCCGTGATCAAGGACGCAGGCTTTTCCGACGCGGTCCATGTCGGCGGTGGTGTGCTCGCCTGGATCAGCCAGATCGACCCCTCACTGCCTTCCTACTGACGGCAAACCGGTGCAGCCGGCGGCCTGCGGCGGGGCCGCCAAGCCTGCGCCGGGCGGGCGGTCCGCCCGGGCAGGCCGTACGATTCCGTTGTGACGATGCGGGACGAGCGGGAGGACGGGGGCCCCGGGTCAGGCGGACCGCCAGCCGTGCCGCCGTGGGCTCCGCCGGGTCCCCGGATACCGGACGGCCCGCTTCCTGACCGCACTTTTGCAGGCCAGGCGGCTGGCGGTGGTTACGGCAACCGTCCTCCCCAGCCGCGTGCGGCACCCCACCCGCATGGCGGGGCCCGCCCGCCCGGCCGGGCGCGCCGCACGCTGCTGGTGATCGGGCTGTTTGCCGCACTGGCCGGGCTGGTCGTCGCGGCCGGGGCGGCCGCCATTCAGTTCATGCCGCGCAGCTTCAGCCAGGCGCAGCGGCAGCAGATTATGTCCTGGGAGATAGGAAAGCGCTGGCGAAGCTGGCCCGCCGGGCGGATCTTCCCCGCAGCCATCGGCTATGACCTGCCGGGATCCGCGTTCGGCGGCGGCCCACCGCTGGCCCTCCGCGCGGAGCGGGTCGGCATCGCCCACCAGGCCTCGTGCCGGGACGCCACCGGCCCTGCGGCCAGGCCGTTGCTCACCAAGCGGGGCTGCCTGGCCGTGCTCCGGGCGACCTACCAGGACACCACCCAGACCTTCGCGGTGACCGTCGGAGTCGCGGTCATGCCGGCCTCCTCGGCCGCCAAGGCGCTGAAGCACGGCGGCGGCACGAAGCCGTGGCTGCGGACGGTGCCGTTCCGCCGCACCACCACCGCCCACTTCGCGGGCCCGGGCCGCAAGGTCGGCTGGAGCGGCGCCGCAGGCCCGTACCTGGTGCTGGCCACCGTCGGCTATGCCGACGGCAGGCCGTGGCTCAGGCAGGGGAACGACACCTACACCCATGCCGAGATGTCCAACCTGGCGGCCGGGGTCGGCCAGACGGTGGCGTCCCGGCTCGGCGCACCGCCGCCGGTTCCGCACTGCCCGGGCAGTCCCGGATGCTGAGGCCGGCCCTCCTCCGCCGCCGGTGGCGCACCCTGGCCGGGGTGCTGGCCGCGCTGTTGGCGGCGCCCGTGGTCGCGGTCGGCTCCGCGAGCGCGGCGCGGGCCGACCTCGTCCGCCAGCAAGAGCTTTGGGTGCTGAACGCAATGGACGTGGCTGGTGCGTGGCAGCACACCCACGGGTCCGGGGTGACCGTGGCCTTGATCGACAGCGGGGTGAATGGGCAGGTCTCGGACCTGAGTGGCTCCGTGATGACCGGGCGCGACTTCTCCGGGGTGCACACGCCGCCGGCGAACGCGAACTGGGGGGTGCACGGCACCTGGATGGCGTCCCTCATCGCCGGTCACGGGCATGCCCCCGGCGGGTCGAGCGGGATCACGGGGGTGGCGCCCGCCGCGAAGATCCTCTCCATCCGCGCGGTTACCGATCAGGGTGATCCGGGCTACCGCCGCTACCAGCACGAATCAGAGTTCAAGGTGCAGGGCCACCTCGCCGACGCGATCAGTTACGCGACGAGCAAGCGGGTCAGCGTGATCAGCATGTCCCTGGGCTACCAGGGGGCCAGCCTTCCGGTCCGCCGCGCGATCTCCAAGGCACTGGCCCGGGGGATCGTGGTGGTCGCGTCCTCCGGCAACTCCGGCGCCGCCTCCAGCGGCACGCACGGGAACGCCCCGTACTCCTTCCCCGCCGACTACCCCGGGGTGCTCGGGGTCGGTGCCGTGGCGCGGGATGGCCTGCCCGCCGGATTCTCCAGCGACAACCTGTCGGTTCAGGCGGCGGCGCCCGGGGTGAGTGTGCCCGCGCAGGGCAGGGATGGGCAGTACTGGCTGGTCAGCGGCACGAGCCCGGCCTGCGCGCTGACCGCAGGGGTGGCCGCGCTGATCA
>DASXKD010000198.1:0-11397 GCA_036497045.1 Streptosporangiaceae bacterium
GTGAGGCCGATGAGACCCTGGGCCGGGCTCGCCGCGAGGCTGACGACATCCTCGGCAAGGCCAGGCGGCAGGCCGAGCAGATCACCAGCGACGCGCGCGCTCGGGCGGAAAGCCTGGAGCGCGATGCGCAGGAGCGGCACCGCCAGGCCATGGGTTCCCTGGTCCAGCAGCGGGAGGAGCTGGAGCGCCGGGTCGACGACCTGCGGGCGTTCGAGCGCGAATACCGCAGCAGGCTCAAGGCGTACCTGGAAGGCCAGCTCCGCGACTTGGAGGCGGGCGCCGCGGACAGCGGCACCTTCCCCGCGGTCGCCGGGCCGCAGTCCTCGGTCGGGGGCGGCATGCCATCCCGCATGGAGTCCCGCAACGGCCAGCCAGCGGTCACTGGCGCCTACGTCGGCTCGCCGGAGCCCGGAGGGCACAACGGGGGTTTCCACCCCTCTGACGGCCCTTCACACGACCGCCGGTAACCAGCCGCCCGGCACGCCACGCCGGGTCGTGGGAGGGCGCACGTGATCCGGTCCAGCGCCCTTCTGACCGTTGCGGCGATGGTGATGCTGGTGGCCGGAGTGTCCTCGGCCAGCCTGGGACTGATCTACGCTTCGATCGCCGTGAGTATCCTCGCGGCGCTCACTCTCGGCGCCGGAGTTCTGCTCCGGCGCCGAGAGCTTTTCGGTGGAGCAGCAGCGGGGGAGATCCGGCCCGGCCGGGCAGCCGCTGACATCACTGGTGCCCCGCCGACCGGGATCAGGACCGCCGGGACCGGGCCGGCCGGTGCGGGTCAGCCTGCCGGTGCCGGGCCGGTCGCTGGTACGGCGGGGGCCGCCGACAGCCTGGCGCGATCTGCTCGCGGTGGCAGCGGCGACGGTGGCGAGAAGGACGGCGACCTCGCCGAGGGGCCGCGGAAGGCGGCGGGCGCGGGTTCGGGTTCCGGCCGGTGGCCAGGCTCGATTGCTGCCAAGGGTGCCTCTGCAGCCGACCGCGGCGGCGGCGAGCACTCGGCGGCCCACGCGGCCGGGCGCGGTCGTTCCGCGCAACCTGCCCCCGGAACCGGGCCGGCGGTTCGCGACCCGGCGGCCCGTGCCGCTGCCCCCCGCGAGCCCGCGCGAGGGGACCCGGCCCGACCAGAACGGCACCGGACCGCGCGCGCGCCGGGCGATCGCGAGCCAGCCGGACGTCCGTGGGGAGACCGCGAGCCCACCCGGGATAAGCCCGCCGCACGTGACTCGTGTGATCGTGAGCCGGTGGGCCGTGAGCCGGCTGGGCGTGACCGGGGTGATCGTGAGCCGGTGAGCCGTGAGCCGGCCGGGCGTGACGCTGTTGCGCGTGACCGGGGCGATCGTGAGCCGGTGGGCCGTGAGCCGGCCGGGCGTGAGCGGCCTGGATCCGGCCGGGAGCGCCAGCGGAAACGGCCCGGCCAGGACCGCGATTATGCCGCAGCATGGGCGGACCGTGCGGGCCGCGGCCGAGACGACGGCCACGATCGAGACCAGGGCCCCGACCGGGACCGGGACACTGCCGCGCAGGCCGACCGTGGCCCGGCTACGGCGGAGCGCGAGTCTGCCGCGCGGGGAGGCCGCGACCAGGCGGCCCAGGGACGGGACCAGGCGGCCCAGGGACGGGACCAGGCGGCCGCAGCGCCGCAGGCCGAGGCGTTCCGGCTGCCGCCGGCCGATGAGCGGGCAGCCCGGGCCCGGGACGCCGCGGCCCGCCGCGGACATGCGGACTCCCCGGCTGTGGGCGACGAGTTCTGGAACCGGGTCAGCGAAGAACTCTCTGGCAGCGGCAGCCAGGGCCCGGTCCGGCCTGCCTGGCCGTCCACCGCGGGACCGCGGGCAATGGGAGCCGGTTCCGCTGCCAAGTACGGCCCGGCCGAGACGGGGGACGATGAACCGGAGGCGGCCTGGTCACCACCGGGCTACCCGCAGGCGGAACCTGCGTCCTGGAGCGGAGAGACCTCGCGGCCGGCTGGCAGGCCGGACGAGGACGATGAGCAGGCCGAGCGGCCGGCGGTCGGCGAGTCTCGGTGGGACCGGATGGTCCCGCCGTACGTGGACGACCTGACCAGGCTGAGACGGGATCGCGAGCCTGCCGGCTCCGAGGACCTCGCGGCCGGGGAAGACTCTCCGGCCGAGGAAGAGGCCGCGGCGGGCAGGGCCGGCCAGGATGCCGGCAGCGTCTGGAGCGCATGGTCCAGCTTCCGCGCTGCCCGTGCGGGGGAGCAGGCCGCGAGCGGCGGCCGCGACCTTCGTGAGCCGGGCGAGCAGGACGAGCAGCGCGACGAGGACGAGCGTCGTGAGCAGGACGAGCAGCGCGGCGAGCACGCGGGCAGGGCCGAGAGCGATCTGCCCGGCCGCGGCGTTCCCGGCGGTGGCCTGTCCGCTGGCGAAGTTGCGGAAAGCCGGGCAACCACAGGCGCTGGAACCGGGGGCGGCGGCGCTGCGGGCGACGAGACCCGCGAGGACGAGATCGCTGCGGCGGACGTGGCGGGGGACGAGCAGGATGGCGCCGAAGCGGCCAAGCCTGCGGCACTTGATGCCATGCCGGATGCCCCCCTCGCCGGTGCCTCGGCCGCCGTCTATGGGACGGATGAGGCTGCCGCACTTGATGCCATGCCGGGTGCCGCCCTCGCGGGTGCCCCGGCCGCCGTCGATCGGACGGATGAGGCTGCCCAGAGCAATACAGCAGACGATGAGGCCGAGCCGGGTACGGCCGAGGCCGAGCATGCCGGGGCAACCGCATTCCAGGCGGCCGAGGCGGGCGACCTGGAGGCCGGCGACCGGGAGGCCGGCGACACCGGCCGTGCCGTGGATGCCGCAGAGGCTGGGGAGCCGGGTGAGGCCGTCCCGGCGGCGGACACCGCTGGCTCCAGCGCGGCGGGAACGGCAGGCGGGGCCAGCGCCGCCAGAACCGGTATTGCCAGGGCCGGCGATGACGCGGTCGGCGCGGCCGCAGGCACCCCCGAGACGGACCGGGCCAGGCAGCCGGACCACACCACCGAGGCTGACGGCACGGGGGACGCGGGCGGCGCCGGGGAAGACAGCTCCGGGGAGGACAGCTCCGGGGCCGCAGACGGTGCCGAGGCGGACGGCACCGGGGACACCGGCCGTGCCGCTGTCGCGCAAAGCGGCGGCGGCTCCGAAGGCACCGATGCCGAAGAAAACACCGGCCAGGTGGCGGACGACGCCGCTGGGGCCGCATCCCTGCACGACGAGGTGACCATCGTGCCGGGCGTCGCCAGGTACCACCGCAGGGGATGCATCCTCATTCGCTTCCTCAGCGACGGCGACCTGGAGACCATGACCCGCCGGGAAGCCGAAGCCACCGGGTCCGTGCCCTGCAAGGCCTGCCAACCGGACCAGCCAGACCCCTCCGCCTGACCCCTATCCTGCCCGCGGCGTGCGGGAACGCCAGCCCGGCACCCGGCCGGCGGCCGGTGCTCAGGACTTGCGGATCCAGAAGGTCAGGCCCAGGTCCGCGGCCCGGTGCCCGGTCCCCCCGTCCGATGTGGCCGCGGGCCCAGCATCGGCGGTGCCGAGCGGGCCGAACTCGGTGGCGAGCACCTCCCCGGCGATGAGCTGCCCATGCTCGGTCAGCGCCGCCGCGAGTTCCGGGTCCGGCGCCTCCCAGCGCAGCGTGATCCGGTCGCTGACCTCTAGGCCGTCCGCCTTGCGGGCGTCCTGGACCAGCCGGATCACCTCCCTGGCCAGTCCCTCGCGGCGCAGTTCGGGCGTGACGTCCAGGTCCAGGGCAACGGTCTCGCCGCCGTCACTGGCCACCGACCACCCCGTGCGCGGGGTCTGGGTCACGATCACATCGTCCGGGCCAATGTCGACCGGGTTGCCGTCTACCAGCACGGACGCGGTGCCAGCATCCTGCAGCTCGGCCGCGAGCGTGGCCGGGTCCGCCCCGGTGATCGCCGCCGCGACTGCCTGGGTGCGGTTCCCGAACCTGCGGCCGAGCGTGCGGAAGTTCGGCTTCACGACGTGGTCCACCAGGTCGTCGCCCACCGTGCTGAGCGCCTCCAGTGCCCGGACGTTGAGCTCGCTGGCCACCTGGCCGCGGAGTTCGGCGGGCAGGCCGGCGAACCCGGCCGCGCCGGCCAGCGCGCGCGGCAGCGGCTGGCGGATACCCAGGGACACCGCGGCGCGGGCCGACCTGCCCAGCTCCACCAGCCGCCGGGCGAGGCCCATCTGGGCGGAGAGTTCCCGGTCCACCAGGCCGGGATCCACACCCGGCCAGGTGGTGAGGTGGACCGACTCAGGGTCCTCGGGGCTGCGGAGGATTCCCCAGACATGGTCGGTGAGGAACGGCACGATCGGCGCCATCAGCCTGGTGAGGGTCTCCAGGCACTGGTACAGGGTGGCGAAGGCCGCGGCCCCGCCGGGCGTGCCTGGTCCCTCCCAGAAGCGCCGCCGGGACCGGCGCACGTACCAGTTGGACAGGTCGTCCACGAACGCGGCGAGGCGGCGCCCGGCGGCAGCGGTGTCGAACTCCTCCAGTGCGGCCGTGACCTCGGACGTCACGAGCGCCAGCTCGCTCAAGACCCACCGGTCGAGCAGCGGCCTTGCGGCGGGCGGCGGGGCACTGGCCAGCATCGCCGGCCGCCACGCCGCTCCCTGCGCGGCACCCGCGTTGGCGTAAAGGGTCAGGAAGGAGACCGTGTTCCAGTACGTCAGCAGCACCTTGCGGACGATCTCGTCCAGCGTGGTCGCCCCGATCCGCCTGGTCGACCAGGGGGAGCCGGAGGCGGCGAAGAACCACCGGATGGCGTCGGCGCCGTGCGCCTCCATCAGCGGGATCGGCTCGAGCACGTTGCCGAGGTGCTTGCTCATCTTGCGGCCCTGCGCGTCCACCACCAGGCCGAGGCACACCACGTTCTCGTAGGCGGACCGGTCGAAGACCAGTGTGCCGACCGCCATCAGCGAGTAGAACCAGCCCCGGGTCTGATCGATCGCCTCGCAGATGAACTGCGCCGGGTAAGCACGGCGGAACTCCTCCTCATGGCGCCACGGCGCGCCGAGGCGGGCGAACGGCATCGAGCCCGAGTCGTACCAGGCGTCGATGACCTCAGGCACACGCTGCGCGGGCCCGCCGCAGTCCGGGCAGGCGATCACCACGGCATCCACGTACGGCCGGTGCGGATCCAGGTCTGACAGGTCGCGCCCGGCCAGTTCGCTCAGCTCGGCCCGTGACCCTACGCAGGTCAGATGGTGCTCGCCGCACTCCCACAACGGCAGCGGCGTGCCCCAGTACCGGGTGCGCGACAGCGCCCAGTCCACGTTGTTGCGCAGCCACTCCCCGTACCGGCCCTCCTTGATCGTGGGCGGCTGCCAGTTGGTCCGCTCGTTCTCCGCAAGCAGCCGGTCCTTGATCTGGGTGGTCCGGATGAACCAGGACGGGAGCGCGTAGTAGAGCAGCGGTGTGTGGCACCGCCAGCAGTGCGGGTAGCTGTGCGGGTATGGCTCGCTGTGAAACAGCAGGCCGCGCTCGGAGAGGTCCCGGACCAGCAGCTCGTCGGCGTCCTTGAAGAACAGGCCGCCGACCATCGGCACCGGCTGCTCGAACCGGCCGTCCGGGCGGACCGGGTTGACCACCGGCAGCCCGTGCGCCCGGCTGGTCTCCATGTCGTCCGCACCGAACGCGGGTGACATGTGCACCAGGCCGGTCCCGTCCTCGGTAGTCACGAACGTTCCTGGCAGCACGAGGTGCGCGCCGGGGATGTCCACCAGGCTGAACGGCGGCCGGTATGTCGCCCCGACCAGGTCGGACCCGCGCAGCCTGGCCGCGACGTGCCAGCCTTCGCCGAGCACCCGGGGCATCAGCTGCTCGGCCACCACGACGGCATCCTGGCCGCCCGCCTGGCGGGCCACGACGTAACTTTCGTCGGGGTGCACGGCCACCGCGGTGTTGGAAACCAGGGTCCACGGCGTGGTGGTCCACACCAGCAGATCCGCCCCGGCCAGCAGCGGCGTGGCCCCGGCGGGCACGGTCAGCAGCGGGAACCGCACCGTCACGGCCGGCTCGGTCACCGTGCGGTAGACATCCGGCTGGCCCATCTCGTGGTCCGACAGGGCCGTCTCACAGCGCGGGCAGTAGGGGCTGATCCGGTAGTCCCTGACAAGCAGGCCCTTGCGGAAGATCTCCTTGAGCGACCACCAGACGGACTCGACGTAGCCGGTATCCATCGTCCGGTACGCGCTGGACAGGTCGATCCAGTAGCCAAGCCGGTCGGTGAGTTCCTCAAAGGCGTCCACGTGCAGCAGCACCGACTCACGGCAGCGCTGGTTGAACGCGGCGATGCCGTACGCCTCGATGTCCTTCTTGCCCGACAGGCCGAGTTCCTTCTCGACCGCCACCTCTACCGGCAGGCCATGGCAGTCCCAGCCGGCCTGGCGGGGCACGTGGAACCCCTGCATGGTCTTGAACCGGGGGAAGACGTCCTTGAAGACCCTGGCCTCGATGTGATGCACGCCGGGCATGCCATTGGCGGTGGGCGGCCCCTCATAGAACGTCCAGATCTGGCCGGCGGCCGTCCGGTCCAGGGAACGGTCGAAGATCTTGCCGTCCCGCCAGCGCTGCAGGATCTCGTGCTCCATCGCGGGCAGGTCTATCGCCGCGGGCACGGTCGGGAAGTAGGCAGCGTCATGAGCGCCTGACGGGGGCATCGGACTCCTCCAACGGTCGTGGCACTGCCGGGTTGATTGGCTTGTGCTCGGATCGCTGGAGGGACGGGACACAGCCGGCGGCGGTCCCGCGGTACCACCCTCCTTGGCCGCGATCTGCCCCGCAGGGTGGTTCGCGGCCCGCTCAATTAGCTCGCGGCCGGTTCTACTGAGCTGTTCCCGCCCCGGCGTGGCCGGTGCGGGCGCCATTCTTCCGGCGGCTCCGGGGTGATCTGGTCCGCTGGGCGCGCCCCCGGGCTCTCACCATCCCCGGATCGCTCCTGGCCGCTACCGGCGGCAGCTGTCCCCATCAATGCCTTCGCGACTGACACGATATCCGATGCGCCGCGCGGTGGTCACCTGCGTTTGCAGAGGCCCGCCATGGCGAAATATCCTCCGGTGACTGCCCGCATTCAAGATCGATTCACACCTGGCCCGGGCACCGTTCCGCCGAGAGAGGCAGATCATGGCCGCAACTGCTGGCGCCAGCGCCGCCCTTCCCGTGCGCCCGGGGGAAAAGCCCTGGACCGACGCGGAACTGAAGAAGGTGCGCCAGCAGCTTCAATCGGACATCGCCGGGCTCGTCGCCGACATCAGCGAGGCCGAGTCGGCGATGGCCGAGCGACTCGGTGACGCGGTCGGGGACGCCGGAGACGACCCCGCCGACGCCGGCGCCAAGACATACGAGCGTGAGCACGAACTCGCGCTGACCCAGAACGCGCGCGAACTGCTGGCGGCCAGCGAGCGTGCGCTCGCCCGGATAGATGACGGTACCTTTGGCGTGTGTGAGTCGTGCGGCCAGCCGATCGGGAAAGCGCGCCTGCAGGCGTTTCCACGTGCCACCTTGTGCGTGAGCTGCAAGCAGCGCGAGGAAAGGCGCTAAAAGTGCAGGAATCAGGCCCTCAGGAGCCGCGCCGTCCGCGCCGGGTGGGCCTGCTGTTCGGTGTCGCCGCGGCCGTATTCGCCGCGGACGTGATCACGAAGATCATCGTGGTGGCCACGCTCACCCCCTACCACGAGGTCAAGGTGGTCGGCACGCTGCTCACCCTGGACCTGGTGCGCAACAGCGGCGCCGCGTTCAGCTTCGGACCTGGCATCACCATCGTGTTCACCCTCATCGCCGTGGGCGTGATCTTCTTCATCGTGCGGACCTCGCGGCGCCTGCACAGCCTGGCCTGGGCGGTGACGCTCGGCCTGTTGCTCGGCGGCGCGGCCGGGAACCTCACCGACCGGCTGCTGCGCTCGCCAGGCGTGTTCCGCGGCGAGGTCGTGGACTGGATACAACTGCCGCACTGGCCGGTCTTCAACGTGGCCGACTCGTGCATCGTGTGCGGCGGATTCCTCGCCGTGCTGCTGGCCGCCCGGGGGATCCGGCTGGACGGCAGCAGGGACGTCCGGGTCGCCAGGAAGGAGGACACCGCGCGCGGGCCGGCCGGTGGAGCCCAGGCGGGGGACAGTCAGACGTGACGGCCGGCGGCCCGCGCCGGGTGGCTGTGCCCGAAGGGCTCGACGGTGAGCGACTCGACGCCGCGCTGGCGCGCATGTTCGGCCTGTCCCGTGACACCGCGGCAGACCTTGTGACAAGCGGCAACGTCCTGGTCGACGGGCGCCCGGCGGCGAAGTCGCAGCGGGTGCCGGCCGGCGAGTGGCTGGAGGTGAACCTCCCGCCCCCGCCCGCTTCCCCCTCCTCCGTGCAGGCTCCCGAGCCGGTGCCTGGCCTGGCCATCGTCGCCGAGGACGAGGACATCGTCGTGGTGGATAAACCGGCTGGTGTCGCCGCGCACCCGACGCCGGGCTGGTCCGGGCCCACGGTGCTTGACGGCCTGCGGGCCACCGGGCACATCATCGCCAGTTCCGGTGCGGCCGAGCGGCAGGGTATCGTGCACCGGCTGGACGCGGGCACCTCGGGGCTGATGGTGGTGGCAAAGAGCGAGCCCGCCTACTCCGCGCTGAAGCGCGCATTCCGCGACCGCGAGGTGGACAAGCGCTACCACGCCCTGGTGCAGGGCCATCCCGACCCACTGCGGGGCACCGTGGACGCGCCGATCGGCAGGCACCCCTCCGGTGACGGGCGCTTCGCGGTGATCACCGGCGGCCGTCCCAGCGTGACCCATTACGACACGATCGAAGCGTTCCGGGCCGCGAGCCTCATCGAGGTCAAGCTGGAAACCGGGCGCACGCACCAGATCCGGGTGCACATGGCGGCCCTGCGCCACCCTTGTGCCGGGGACCGGCTGTACGGCGCCGACCCGGTCCTCGCCGAGCGGCTGGGCCTGACCCGGCAATGGCTGCACGCTGTCCGATTGGGCTTCGCCCACCCCGCCGACGGCCGGTGGGCCGAGTTCCACAGCGCCTATCCGGCGGACCTGGCACACGCGCTCGACGTCCTCCGCGCGGACAGTTGACGCGAACCCAGCACAGGCCGGCGGGGCGGCTACGCACTGTCTGTGCGCTCGGTTAAGCTCGTCCTGCCGGACCAGCGCGGCCTTCGGCGGGAGCGCTGGCAACTTCCCCCCGGCCCCGGTTCATCTACGCCCACAAGGGCGTCTCGGCGCATGCCCAAGGAGGCGGCTTCTTCGTGACGGCGGCGGGCAACGGGGCAGGTAACTCGTTCGTGCACCTCCATGTGCATACCGAGTACTCCATGCTGGACGGCGCCGCCCGGCTCAAGGACATGTTCGCCGCCTGTCAGCAGGCGGGCATGCCAGCCGTCGCCATCACCGACCACGGCAACGTCTACGGGGCCTACGACTTCTGGGCCAAGGCGGGCGCCGCGGGCATCAAGCCGATCATCGGGATCGAGGCCTACGTGGCCCCCGAGCACCGGCGGTTCCGGCAGCCGGTGCGGTGGGGAACCCCGGCGCAAAAGGACGACGACGTCTCAGGCGCCGGGGCGTACACCCACATGACGCTGCTCGCCGAGACCACCGAGGGCATGCACAACCTGTTCCGGCTGTCCTCACTGGCCTCGCTCGAAGGCTATTTCCGCAAGCCGCGGATGGACCGCGAACTGCTGGCGGCGCACGCCAAGGGAATCATCGCCACCACCGGCTGCCCGTCCGGCGAGGTGCAGACCAGGCTCCGGCTCGGCCAGTACGCCGAGGCGGTCGCGGCGGCGGCCGCATACCGCGACATCTTCGGCCCGGACAACTTCTTCGTCGAGGTCATGGACCACGGCCTGGACATCGAGCGGCGGGTACGCGACGGCCTGACCCGGGTCGCCCGCGAGCTGTCGCTGCCGTTCGTGGTCACCAACGACTCGCACTACACCACGCCGGACGACGCCACCTCGCACGAGGTGCTGCTCGCCGTGCAGACCGGCACCACCCTGGCCGATCCGACCCGGTTCCGGTTCGAGGGGACGGGCTACTACCTCAAGAGCCCGCAGGATATGCGCGCGGTCCGCACCGACGAACAGTGGCAGGCGGGCTGCGACGCCACCCTGGCGATCGCGGAGCGCACCAACGTCTCGTTCGCCAAGTCCAACCTCATGCCCACCTTCCCCATACCGGAGGGGGAGACCGAGGAAAGCTGGTTCCGCAAAGAGGTCTGGCGCGGCATGGACCGCCGCTACCCGGACGGCTTCGACGACCGGCGCCGCGACCAGGCCAGCTTCGAGATGGACATCATGGTGTCCATGGGCTTCTGCTCGTACTTCCTTGTGGTCGCCGACTTCATCATGTGGGCCAAGCGCAACGGGATCCGGGTCGGCCCCGGGCGCGGCTCGGCAGCCGGCAGCCTGGTGTCCTACGCGCTGGGCATCACCGACCTCGATCCCCTCTACCACGGGCTGGTGTTCGAGCGGTTCCTCAACCCCGAGCGCGTGTCCATGCCCGACATCGACATCGACTTCGACGAGCGCCGGCGCGGTGACGTCATCCGGTACGTGACCGAGAAGTACGGCGACGACCGGGTCGCCCAGATCATCACCTACGGCACCATCAAGGCCAAGGCCGCGGTGAAGGACTCCACCCGGGTGCTGGGGTTCCCCTACGCGCTCGGGGACCGGATCACCAAGGCGTTCCCGCCCGCGGTGATGGGCAAGGACATCCCGCTGGGTGGCCTCTTCGATGCCGACCACTCCCGCTACGGCGAGGCCGGCGAGATCCGCGGTCTTTACGAGGCGGAGCAGGAGGTCCGCCAGGTCATCGACACCGCGCGCGGGCTCGAAGGGCTGATCCGCCAGGCAGGCGTGCACGCGGCCGGTGTGATCATGAGCAGTGAGCCGATCATCGACCACATCCCCGTCTGGAAGCGGGAGGCCGACGGCGCGGTCATCACCCAGTTCGACTACCCCGCGTGCGAAGACCTCGGCCTGCTCAAGATGGACTTTCTTGGCCTGCGCAACCTCACCGTCCTGGACGACGCGGTGGCCGGGATCAAGGCCAACCGGGGCACCGAGATCAGCCTGGAAAACCTGCCGCTGGATGACCAGCCCACCTATGACCTGCTGGCGCGCGGCGACACCCTGGGCATCTTCCAGTTCGACGGTGGCCCGATGCGGGCCCTACTGCGGAGCATGCGGCCGGACAACTTCGAGGACATCTCGGCGGTCGGCGCGCTCTACCGGCCGGGCCCGATGGGCGCCAACGCGCACAATGAATACGCCGACCGCAAGAACGCGCGCAAGCCGGTGGTGCCGCTGCACCCCGAACTGGCCGAGCCGCTCGCCGACATCCTGGGCGACACCTACGGGCTGATCGTCTACCAGGAGCAGGTCATGGCGATCGCGCAG